>DATEGH010000379.1:0-16982 GCA_035280185.1 Terriglobales bacterium | reverse complement strand
GATAAAAGAAGTAGGCAGCAATTGACAAATTTAGGCGATTAGCCTTTCATCCCTGTCAGGAGACGGCTAACTGATAACTAAAAGTGTCTCAGGGGCAATCGCGCTCGAGCAAGCTAAATCAACGGGGATCAACTCCGGGGTGCCTTGCTGTAAGTCCTTATTTTTCGGGGTTGACGGGGTGGGGTGCCCATCCCAGATCTAAAGGAGTTAGCTCGCAGGATCCCAGCAAGCCGGCCAAAGCAAAAAACGTAACTTGCGGAAGCTCTTGAGCATCTCACAGTAGGCCTGTTTGTCAGTAGACGCGGTGCAAAGTCGTGGCCGCGAGCGTAGTATTGACGGATTCTTTTGCCCAGGGGAAAGCCTGCCATGTCCCTCAAATCGGTCCTGACATTTCGTGCCAGCGCAGAAAAGGAAACGGGCCGCAGCCCGGCCGCGCTGGCCCGGCGATACGCGGATTGCCGGATGCAGACCGAGAAGCTCGCGGCGCCTCTCTCCCCGGAAGACCAGATGGTGCAGTCCTGTGCGGAAGCGAGTCCGGCCAAGTGGCATCAGGCGCATACTACCTGGTTCTTTGAGACATTCATCCTCTCAGCCCACCTTCCCGGTTATCGCACCTTCGATCAGCGTTTTCGCGATCTTTTCAATTCTTACTACAACGCCGTCGGCCAGCAGCCGGAGAAGGCGTTGCGTAGCACTTTTTCGCGACCTGGATTGGAGGATGTGCTTGGGTATCGGCAGCATGTGGACGAACACGTGGCAAAGCTGCTTGCCTCCGAGCCGGCGACGGACGCGCTTGAGTTAGTTGAAATGGGAATCAATCATGAGCAGCAGCACCAGGAACTGCTGGTAACGGACATCAAGCATGCGTTCTGGAGCAATCCGCTGCGTCCGGCGTATCAGGCGGGCGGATCGATACCGGTTTCAGCCGGGTTGTCGCAAAAGGCAGAAGCATATAGCGGGGGGTTGATCGAAGCAGGCGCTGATGGAAGCAGCTTCCACTTCGATAACGAAGCGCCACGGCACAAGGTCTTTCTTCAGCCCTTCCGCTTTGCCTCGCGTCTTGCGACTTGCAGCGAGTACCTGGAGTTCATGGAAGATCGCGGGTATCAGCGGCCGGAGTTGTGGCTCTCCGACGGCTGGAAGGCGGTGCAAGCGCATGGCTGGATCGCGCCGCTTTACTGGGAGAAACGCGATCAGGAATGGTTCCAGTTCACCTGCGCCGGCATGCGCAAGGTGGAAGAGACGGAACCTGTCTGTCACGTGAGCTACTACGAAGCAGACGCGTTTGCCCGCTGGGCAGGAGCGCGGTTGCCCACCGAGTTTGAGTGGGAGTTCGTGGCATCGCAGGCTCCAGTAGAAGGAAACCTGCTGGAGCAGGGCCGGTTTCATCCCCAGGCAGCGCAGGGCGATGGCGCTCCTTCGCAACTGTTCGGCGATATCTGGGAGTGGACGGCCAGCGCTTATCTTCCCTATCCCGGATTCAAACCCGCAGCAGGCGCGCTGGGCGAGTACAACGGCAAGTTCATGAGCGGGCAGATGGTCCTGCGGGGCGGCTCCTGCGCAACGCCACAGTCGCACATTCGCGCCACCTACCGTAACTTCTTTCCGCCGGAAACACGCTGGCAGTTTTCCGGCATCAGGCTCGCCGATGACAGCCTCTAGACAACTCGCGCTTCCCGCATCCGTGATCGCGGGGGACGTGTTGCAGGGGCTCAGCGCGGACCCGAAGCGCCTTCCGCCCAAGCTGTTCTACGATGCCGAAGGTTCGCGTATTTTTGAACAGATCACAGAAACGGCAGAGTACTATCCCACCCGGACCGAGCGCGCGATTCTGGAGAAGCATGCCGGAGAGATTGTGGAAGCTGCGGGCGGCAACCTGACGCTGGTGGAGCTTGGCGCAGGCAGCGCCAGCAAAACTCGAGTGCTAATCTCCGCGTTGCTGCGGCGCCAATTGCGACTGGAATTTCACCCGGTGGACGTTTCGCCAACTGCGCTGAAGCATGCGCTGACGAGTCTGAATGGCGACTTCCCTCGGCTTCACGTCCGGCCGATTGTGGCCGACTACTCCCAGGGTCTGCCTGAACTGGCTGAGATCGCCGGCCGCAAGCTGGTCCTGTTCATCGGCTCGAGCATCGGCAATTTCGAACCGGAAGAAGCCGTGGCATTTCTGCGTCGTGTCAGAAGCTCTCTCCGGCAAGGCGATGCCCTGCTGCTGGGACTCGATATGGTGAAGGACCCGCGAGTCTTGCGCGATGCCTACAATGACGCGGCCGGCGTTACGGCACGGTTCAACAAAAACCTGCTGGCACGCATCAACCGCGAATTGGGCGCCGATTTCGATCTGGACGAATTCCAGCACGTGGCTTTCTGGAACCACCGAATGTCGCGCATCGAGATGCATCTTGAGAGCCGCGTGGACCAGGTGGTCCGCGTCCCCGATCTCGACCGCAGCTTCCATTTCTTCTTCGGCGAACGCATTCACACCGAGAACAGCTACAAGTTCACCCCGTCGTCGATAAAACGCCTGCTCCGGCGGACCGGATTGAAGCTGGAGCATCGCTGGACGGATTCCAAGGACTGGTTCTCAGTGGTGATGGCGAGGGTCTAGGAGATCTCGCTCCTGCCATTGCGATTCTGCTTGAGCATCAATATCCTTTTTTAGAGGAACACATGCGCAGACTGCTCCTTTTCATTATGGCAACAATCCTGACTTCCGCTGCCCAGACATCTCCAGACACCGCCGAACTGAACCGCATGGCCGCGCGATTTGCCCCGACGCAGATCAAAGTGGATACCAGCACGCTTTCCGCGGGAGACAAGCAGGCGTTGGTTAAGTTGATCCAGGCCGCTCGCATCGTGAACAAGATTTTTATGGAGCAGCTCTGGAGCGGCAATCTGGCACTCTATGAGAAGCTCCAGCACGACAAGACGCCGCTGGGCCGGGCACGCCTGCACTACTTCTGGATCAACAAGGCCCCCTGGTCAGAGATTGACCAGCACAAAGCATTCCTTCCCGGCGTGCCGGAGCACAAGCCGGCAGGCGCGAACTTCTATCCCGAGGACATGACCAAGGATGAGTTCGAGAGTTGGGTGAAGACGCTCTCGCCACAGGAGAAGGAGCAGGCGGAAGGGTTTTTCACCGTTGTGCATCGCGGCCCGGATCAGACGCTGAAACTGGTTCCCTACAGCCAGGAATACAAAACCGATCTCGAGCAAGCGGCCAGGCTGCTCAAGGAAGCGGCCGGCCTCACCGAAAATGCGACTCTCAAGAAATTTCTCAACACGCGCGCCGACGCATTCAGCTCTAACGACTACTTCGAAAGCGATATGGCGTGGATGGACCTGGATGCGCCGCTCGATATCACTTTTGGTCCTTACGAAACCTACAATGACGAGCTGTTTGGCTACAAAGCGGCATTCGAGGCTTACATCAATCTGCGCGACGAAAAAGAATCGCAGCGGCTCGCTTTTCTGGGCCAGCACCTTCAGGAGATCGAGAACCACCTCCCGGAAGACCCGCAATACCGGGTGGCGAAGCTGGGCGCAGCAGCGCCGATCCGCGTCGTGAATGAGGTCTTTTCCGCGGGCGACGGGGCACACGGTGTTCAGACCGCGGCTTATAACCTGCCGAATGATGACAAGGTGGTCCAGCAAAAGGGGTCCAAGCGCGTGATGCTCAAGAACGTCCAGGAGGCCAAGTTCCATTCCACCTTGATTCCTATTTCGAAGGTAGTTCTCCAGCCCGCCGCGCAGAAGGACCTGAGCTTTGATTTGTTCTTCACCCATATCGTGGCCCACGAGCTTACGCACGGTTTGGGACCGCACCAGATCAAAGTTGCCGGACGCGATACCAATCCGCGGCTCGAGTTGAAAGAGGTTTATTCCGCGATCGAGGAGGCCAAGGCAGACGTAACCGGACTCTTCGCGCTGCAATACCTGATGACGCAAGCCGATCAGGGCAAGATCCAGATGCCAATTCCGCACGGTCCGGATGCGGAGCGCAAGCTTTACACCACTTATCTTGCATCTTCATTCCGCACGCTACGCTTCGGCTTGCAGGACGCCCACGCCAAAGGCATGGCCGTTCAATTCAACTACTTTCTCAATAAGGGTGGCTTCATCGCCAATCCCGACGGAACGTTCAACGTGAACTTGAGCAAGATTAAAGATGCTGTTGCGGGACTGGACCACGATCTCCTGACGCTCGAAGCGACCGGTGATTATGCCGGAACGAAAAAGCTGCTGAGCGAAATGAGCGTGATTCGGCCTGAGGTGCAGAAAGCGCTGGAGCGGCTCAAATCTGTACCCACTGACATCGAACCGATCTTTGTGACGGCAGACTCGCTGACGCATGAGAAAGCGCCGGGGGCAGGGAGTGTGGCGAGCAAGAAATGAGCTGGAAAGCGCTAACGCAAGCTCCGGACAGTCACTTCTTCGCTGACGTCTTATTCATTTTCATTGCAGTCACATCTTTCCTCAATCGCCGGACCAGCAAGCCCACGGCGGGAGCAGTCTTGCTTGAGCACTTGCGATCGCCATACCACAGGATCTTGTTATCGGTGGCGCCCAGCACCTGCACGCGGACCGCGCAGAGGTTGTTCGGGCCCTGGCTGCGGGCGCTGATCCAGAGCGCCACGTCGGCGTCCGGACAGCTTTCCACCAGCTTGTAATGTCCCCAGAGTTTCAGGTCTTTGCGGGCAACGGCTTCGTCCTGCTTGGATCCGTTGAGGAGCTTGATGCACATGGTTTTGGCGGAAAGCAGACGCGCGGAATCCTGGGCCAAGCCCGGCGTCGCCGCCGCGATGAGAAACAGGATGAGTGCTTTCATAATGCATTCATTGTAACCAGCATGGTCAACCGTTTCGGCCAGAACACGTTGTTGACTTCAGAATTATCAAGCTTTAATATCGTCCTACACGGGAAAGGAGGGCGATCCAAAAAATGAAAAGTTCTGATAGTCATATACGTGAGGTGGCTGAGGCTTAAGGCGTGAGTCTTTAAGTCCTAGCGAAGTTGGAGTTCGCACAAGGCCTCCGCGCCTTCAGCCAATCCCAACAGACTACCGGCAACCCCCGCAGAAATGCGGGGGTTGTTGTTTTCAGGCGATTCCCGGCCGATTTCCCGCATGAGCACCGCAGCCGTCGTCAATCAAGGTAAATGAACAACTAAGCCCGTCCGCCGCGAATCTCAACCGATATGGCGAAGAAAAGAGAAGTGGTAGTCATCACCGGCGCTTCTGCCGGAGTGGGACGGGCGACCGTGCGGGAGTTTGCGCGCCATGGATGTGATATCGGCCTAATCGCGCGCGGCAAGGATCGATTGGAAGCGGCGAAACGGGAAGTTGAGGAGTTGGGCGGCCGAGCTGTCGCCATTCCTTGCGATGTTGCGGATGCAGCCGCACTCGAAGCGGCCGCTGAACAAATCGAGCGCGAGCTGGGCCCGATTGACATCTGGGTGAATAACGCCATGGTTTCGGTGTTCTCGCCGGTTAAGCGGATGCAGGCGGATGAATACCGCCGGGTCACAGAAGTCACCTATCTTGGAGTCGTACATGGAACCTTGGCTGCCCTGAAGCGCATGCTGCCGCGCAACCAGGGGACTATCGTGCAAATTGGCTCCGCGCTAGCTTACCGCAGCATTCCTTTACAGTCAGCTTACTGCGCCGCCAAGCACGCCATTGTGGGCTTTACTGATTCCTTACGCTGCGAGCTGATCCACGACCAGAGCAACATCCACCTCACCGTCGCCCATTTGCCGGCAGTAAACACCCCACAGTTTGAGTGGTCGAAGTCGCGCATGCCGCGTCATCCCCAGCCGGTACCGCCGATCTTTGAGCCGGAGGTGATCGCCCGCGGAATTTATTTTGCCGCGCACGCTCGCCGTCGTGAGCTCTGGATCGGCTTCCCCACGGTAAAGGCCATTGTTGGTCAGCGCCTGGCCGCGGGCTACGCCGACCGCTATCTGGCGAAGAATGGTTATGATTCCCAGATGACCAGCGAACCGGTCTCGCCGAACCGGCCAGACAATCTGTGGCAACCTGCGCCGGGCGCCTTCGCCGCACACGGGACGTTCGACGAACAGGCACGGAAGATGAGCTGGCAACTCAAGCTCAACACTCATCGTGGCGCGCTGGCGGCTGCACTCGTTGGAATTGGGGCTGGAATCATCGCGTTGCTGGGGCGTGACGAGATCGAGAAGGCAGCAGAGAAGGTTTCTCGCGAACTCAAGAATTTACGGCAGAGAGCTGCTTAGTCTGCGCTGCTACCCGAAAAACCTGACCGCTGATGACGCTGATTGCCTCGGATTGGTTATAGCTTTCGGTCGTTTCGGTCGAGGCTCCGCTCAATTGGATTCTTTGGCAGTTTTGCCATTTCTGGCAATCATTACGGTTTCGGGAAGCAGGGCTGCTAATTTCTGCTCGCCGCCTGCTTCTTCTCCACCTTCGCCCATGTATCCTTCAGCGCGACAGTCCGGTTGAAGACCAGAGCGCCGAGCCTGGTATCAGGATCCACGCAGAAGTAGCCCAGACGCTCGAACTGGAAGCGTTCGCCCGCGGCGGCGTTCTTCAACGAGGGTTCCAGCCTGGCATTGTTCACAATCTGCAGCGAATTCGGATTCAGGTTGGCCGTGAACTCGGCGCCTTCGGGAACGTCGCTGGGATCGGGCTTGCTGAACAGCGTCTCGTAAAGCCGGATCTCGGCCGGGACTGCATGGGCCGCTGAGACCCAGTGAATCGTTGACTTCACCTTGCGCCCATCGGGAGCGTTGCCACCGCGTGTCGCAGGATCATAAGTGCAGTGCACCTCAACAACTTCGCCCTCGGCGTTCTTTACCACTCGCTGCGCTGTGATGAAGTAGCCGTAGCGCAGCCGGACTTCTTTGCCTGGTGAAAGCCGGAAATATCCTTTGGGCGGGTCTTCGCGGAAGTCGTCCTGCTCAATGTAAAGCTCGCGGCTGAAGGGTACTTTGCGCATGCCGGCGGACGGGTCCTCAGGATTGTTTACCGCTTCCATCTCTTCTATCTGGCCTTCAGGATAGTTATCAATCACCACTTTGAGCGGCCGGAGCACGCTCATCACGCGCAGAGCCCGTTTGTTCAGGTCTTCACGCACAAAGTGCTCCAGCATGGCCAGCTCGATGGTGCCGTTCGTCTTCGTAACGCCGATGGAGTTGCAGAAGTTGCGGACAGCTTCCGGCGTGTAGCCCCGGCGGCGGATGCCGGAGATTGTCGGCATGCGCGGATCGTCCCAGCCACGCACCCGGCCTTCGCGCACCAACTGCAGCAGCTTGCGCTTGCTCAGCAGAGTGTACGTAAGGTTGAGCCGGTCAAACTCGATCTGCTGCGAAGGAAAGACGCCCAGTTCTTTGATGTACCAGTTATAAAGCGGCCGATGGTCTTCAAACTCCAGCGTGCACATGGAGTGGGTGATCTTTTCGAGCGAATCGGATTGGCCGTGAGCGAAGTCGTAGAGCGGATAAATGCACCATTTGTTTCCCGTGCGATGGTGCTCCGCGCGCAGGATGCGGTACATGACAGGATCGCGCAGGTTGAAGTTCGGCGATGCCATATCGATCTTTGCGCGCAGGCAGCGCGCTCCATCGGGAAATTCGCCTAACCGCATACGCTCGAACAGGTCAAGGCTCTCTGCCACAGACCGATTGCGGTGCGGGCTTTCCTTCCCCGGTTCCGTCAGTGTTCCGCGATACTGCCGAACTTCGTCGGCCGTCAGGTCGTCAACGTAAGCTTTACCGGCTTTAATGAGCTGCACTGCCCATTTATAGAGTTGATCAAAGTAATCGGAGGCATAGAGCACGTTTTCCCATTCAAAGCCGAGCCAGCGCACATCTTCCTGAATGGATTCGACGTATTCGATCTCTTCCTTCTCCGGATTGGTATCGTCAAAACGCAGATTGGTGCCGCCGCCGAACTCGTCCGCGAGTCCAAAGTCGAGACAGATCGCTTTAGCGTGGCCAATATGGAGATAGCCATTAGGTTCCGGCGGAAAGCGCGTCCAGACACGGCCGCTGTATTTGTTGGTTTTCAGGTCCTCGCGAATGATGTCGCGAATGAAATTCGACTGCGCCGGAGCTGCTGGTTCGGCCGCAGAAATGGTCTCATCCTTAAGCTTGTCAGATGTGCTCATGAATCAGCGACTATCTTAATTGCCTCCGTGCGACAACGGCAATCGTGCGTTCGCCATCTGCTACAATCGTTAGTTTTCCATTCCTCTCTCCTGGAGTCCTTCTCCTTTATGGCGGTGCTGGGAAATTTTGTGCTGCTGCTCGCTCTAAGCTCTCAGCGTGGGCTAGTGCATTATTTGAAGGGCCAGTTCCTCGACCACACTTTTCGCGGGCTGTACACCCCGAATGCATTCGATCTGAGCCTGCTGATTCCCTATTTCATCGTGATGACGGTGCTGGCGGGTTACGGAATTCATCGCTATGTTTTGGTCTACATGTACTACCGCAACCGCAAGAACCGGACCACGGAGGCAGCGGCGCACTTTGACGAGCTTCCGCGCGTAACGGTGCAGCTTCCCATTTACAACGAGCAGTTTGTGGTCGATCGGCTGGTGGACGCCATCTGCCGCCTCGAATATCCGAAGGAGAAGCTCGATATCCAGCTTCTCGATGACTCGACCGACGAAACCAGAACTGTGGCTGAAGACGTGGTGGAGCGTTACGCAGCCCTGGGGCATCCCATCAGTTACATCCATCGCACCAACCGCGAGGGCTTTAAAGCGGGCGCGCTGCAGAACGGCATGAGGACGTCCAAGGGCGAGTTCATCGCCATCTTCGATGCCGATTTTGTTCCGCCCGAGGACTGGCTGCTGCGCGTGATTCACCACTTCGCCGAGCCGAAGATCGGCATGGTGCAGACGCGCTGGACGCACTTGAACCGAAACTATTCCTTCCTGACGGAAGTCGAAGCCATTCTGCTCGATGGCCATTTCATTCTGGAGCACGGCGGACGTTCGCGCAGCCATGTCTTCTTCAACTTCAACGGAACCGCAGGCATGTGGCGGCGCCAGGCCATTGAAGAGGCCGGCGGGTGGCAGCACGACACTCTCACCGAAGACACCGACCTTTCTTATCGCGCGCAGCTCAAAGGCTGGCAATTCAAGTACGTGCAGGACATTGAGTGCCCTGCCGAATTACCTATTGAGATGACCGCCTTCAAGACGCAGCAGGCGCGCTGGGCCAAAGGGCTGATCCAGACCAGCAAGAAGGTGCTTCCGATGGTCTTCCGCAGCGACGCCCGCTGGCGCGTGAAGATGGAAGCCTGGTACCACCTGACGGCCAACATCAGCTATCCCCTGATGATCGTTCTTTCCGTATTGCTGCTTCCGGCCATGATCATCCGCTCATTCGGTGGTTGGTTCCAGATGCTGCTGATTGACCTGCCGCTGTTTCTTGCCTCGACATTTTCGATCTCCAGCTTCTACTTGGTTTCGCAGAAAGAGCTCTTTCCCAGGAAATGGCCGCGCGCATTTCTCTACCTGCCGTTCCTCATGTCGCTGGGAATCGGCCTCACAATCACCAATACGCGCGCAGTGATGGAGGCTCTGTTCGGAATCCAATCGTCATTCAAGCGCACGCCCAAATACCGCGTGCAGACGAAGTCTGACAAGGCTCTGGGGCAAAAATACCGTCGCCGCCTGGGAATTGTCCCCTGGCTGGAGTTGCTGATTGGCGGCTACTTCATGCTGACTTGCGTCTATGCCTACAACAGCGAGAATTACTGGACCATTCCCTTTCTGCTGCTGTTCGTGATTGGTTACTGGTATACGGGCGTGATGTCGTTGCTGCAGGGCAGATTTGAGCGCTTCTCGCTACGGCGGGAGACCCATACTAAGCCATTCCCAGTTGGCATTTAGGCGATTTTTCCGGCAAGGCCGCATGCCCGGTTCTGGTATGCTTGCGCCGTGTTCATGAAGGTCCTTTTCGTGCTGCTCGCGCTCTCGGTCGCCGCCATTGTGGTGACGCTGGGCGCAATGTGGCTGCGCTTGCGATGGCATCTCCGCAAACGGCCTTCTCCAAGCGAAACCCAGATTCTGCATGAGCGTCACATCGTCAATAAAGCCCCGTAAGTTTTCAGAAAAATTTTCTGTTTGTTCCGGCGGCATTCCGGCCCTGAAGCTGCAATAATCGAAGTGAACTCTTCTCTTCAGGATGTTTTGATCCATGGCTTCCTCTGTGCTCCCCCAACTCAAGCAAATCAGCGTCGCTCACAGTCCCGATTCCGATGATGCCTTCATGTTCTACGGGCTGGCAACCAACAAAGTTCGCGTCCCTGGTCTGAAGTTCAGCCACACTCTCACCGACATTGAGACGCTTAATCGCAAAGCCCTGGAAGGCTTCTACGACGTGACGGCCATCTCGTTCCACGCCTATCCCTACATCCAGGACAAATACGCGCTGATGCCGTGCGGCGGCAGCGTGGGCGAGCAATATGGCCCCATGGTGGTGGCGCAGCGCGCTATCGGACTCGATGAGTTAAAGAAAATTCAAGTTGCGGTCCCCGGAACCATGACAACGGCCTATCTGGGCCTGAAGCTGTTCGCGCCAACCATCGAAACCGCCGTCGTTCCTTTCGACCAGATCATCCCTGCGGTTCTGGCAGGCAAGTACGAAGCCGGTCTCATCATCCATGAAGGCCAGCTTACCTATGAGACTAAGGGCCTTTGTCGCATTCTTGACTTGGGCAAGTGGTGGCACGAGCTTACCGGCTTGCCCCTGCCGCTGGGTGGAAATGCCATCCGCCGCGATCTGGGCGAGCGATTGATAGCAAACATTACCAGCGCCTTGCGCGCGAGCATTCAATACGCGCTCGACCATCGCGATGAAGCCCTGGCCTATGCTATGCAGTTCGCGCGTGATCTCGATTCGCAGCTTGCCGACCGGTTTGTTGGCATGTACGTAAACGAGCGGACGCTCGACTACGGCGAAGATGGAAAAGAAGCCGTGCAGCGTTTGCTGGACATGGGTTATCGCGCTGGGATCATCGCCACGGAACCTAGAGTAGAGTTCGTCTAGAGGCTTGCGGAAAAACCATTACCATCCGCAATATTTTTGGCTGATCTTACACTCAAGGAGAAGCGCGTGAACCATGCCACCACTCGCGTTACATCTCTTGCGGATCTTATGGCGGTGCTCTCGGAAAAAGGGCCACGCACGCTCGAACTTCAAACATCAGTTACGTGTCCTTTTTCCATTACCCTCCCTCCGGGATTCGCACTCACGGGCAAGGACAAGGATCGTTGCATTCTCGCCTTCTGCAACGGGGACGGCATCGGGCTCACCGCCGACAACCGCATAGCCAGTCTCACCATCGTTGCCACACCGGCGTCGCGCGCAATCTACACGCAGACCGGCTACTCTGACATGGGCCACATCACGCTCGAGAATTTGATTGTCACGGGCCAGGTTTCCATCATTACCCGCACCGGGACCCGCAAGCTGAATCTGTTGATTGACAAGCTGCAAATCGCGGCCTGCGATTCCCGCCGATACAGCGAGCAGCCTCAGAAATACGGAGTCAACGTGTATCAGGGCGCGTTAACCGTCTACAACTTCAGCGGCGACGCCCAATCGAACATTCAGGCATCGCTAACCAATATCTCCGTGGGTGCGAGAAATGCCCCGGTGATGGGTTCAGGTATCTTCGTGAGCGGTTTCAGTGACCAGGGCGGGTGGGTGCAACTTGAAAAGCTCACCACCGGTGCGGTTTATTCCTGCGGCATGCTGCCCTACGGAACCGCCGACATCATCACGGCCGGCGTGTTTATCGTTTATGGCGTAAACGCGAAGCACGTGGAACACTTTGGTGAAGTCGTCACCTACGGGGTGAACGATATGGTGCTGGACAATTGGGGCACCGTCGGCAAATGGCTCGCGCATGAACCAGTGGTGTCCTATGGTCCCAGCGGCATCGGCTTTGTCAACTTCGGCACCGTGGACAATTTCGTCGCCGAAAAGGAGATCGTCACGCACGGTTTGGGCGCGCGCGGCTTCAACCAATACGACGGCACGGTGAAGAGCATTCGATTCAAGTCAATTGAGACCTTCGGTGACGGCTCCATCGGCATCCAGGTGAGCAAGCCCGTGGGCACGATCGTGGTCGACGAAGGAATCGCCACGCATGGCTCGGTCGGAAACACTCTTGTTAAGGGCGTCAACATGCAGCTGCCGGCGGAGGCCTTCAGCGTCAAGCCCGGTGGTATCGTGGAAAAGCTCGCACTGAATGGCAACCTTGTGACGTACGGGGACAATGTCGTGACCTACGCCATTGAGGGAGGCAAAGTTGGTGCGATCGACATCAAGGGCGAGGTGCTCGCGCATGGGCAGAATTCCAACGCCGTGCTCGTCACCAACAAGGGTTGTACGCCTCTGACCAACGTGCGCGCCAGCGCGGTGGCTGGCAATGCCCTGGTAGTGGAAGACGGTGAGGTAACGGATCGGACCGGCCTATCGATCTAGATTTCAATCACCACTTTTCCGAACGTCTGGTTCGATTCCAGCCGTTCGTGCGCCTTGGCAATTTCATTCAGGCGGAAGACGCTGTCCACCACAGGACGCAGCGTCCCAGTTGCCAGCACCGGCAGGACTTCACTGGCGAAGGCTTGCGTCACCCCGATCTTCTCCTCCAGTGTTCGCGAGCGCAGCACCGTTCCGCGCAGGCAAAGGCGCTTGCTCATCACGTACCGCGCGTCCAGTTCGTAGCGGCTTCCGGCCATGGTGCCGATAAAGATCATGCGCCCTTTCAGCGCCATCGCTTTCTGCACCGTTCCGGGATAACTTCCGCCCACTAAATCCAGAAAAATATCGAAACCGTTTCCGCCCGTCCATCGCTCCGCAGCAGCCGCAAGGTCATCAAGCCTGTCGCGCAACACGATGCCATCCTCTAGCCCGTATTCTTTGGCTTTGGCTATCTTGTCTGGCGTGCGCGACGTTCCAAATGCGTGGGCGTTCATAGCGCGCGCCAATTGGACTGCCGCTATCCCAACCCCGCTCCCGACCGCATTGATCAGGACCGTTTCTCGTGGACGCAGAGCCGCCTGGCTCCACAGCGCGTCGTGCGCGGTGATAAAGACTTCCGGGACGGCCGCTGCCTGCTTCCAATCCAAGTTCGGCGGTATTTCTGCGAGCAGTTGCTCGTGAATTACCAGATACTCCGCATGGGCTGCACCGCCCGTGAGACCAAACACCCGCTGCCCTTTTTTCCACGACTGCGCTAAGGCGCCGGTCTCGACCACCTCGCCCGCAAACTCGATCCCCGGAATCTCCGCAGAATATCCCGGCGGCGGAGGATATTTGCCTTGGCGCTGCAACAAGTCGGCGCGATTCAACCCCGCCGCGCGCACCCTTACCAGGACTGAATCCGGCGATGGAATGGGCCGTTCTACCTCACGGATTTCCAGCACTTCAGGCCCGCCGAAACGCGCAATCCAGGCTGCTTTCATGGTTTCAGACGCCATAGTTTTCAAGCCCACCCACGCTCTCGATAGGACCGGCACCACCGTGATTATTGCTTCGCTTAAGGCCCGTCCGATATATTTCTATATAGCAATGTACGACGACTTCCACGCCGTAGACCGCTGGACCGGGCAAAAGCTTCATTGTATCTACCAGGCCCTGATCGTTGCCGTAGCCACCCGCCACGCTGACGCCGTTGACATAAAATTTTTGGCCAGCGGGCGTCCTGTTTGGATTGCGTTGCCGCATCCAACTTGGGTGGAGTACAAGCAGCACACTGGCCGGACGCTTACCGATCCGCTGGCCATCCAGACCGCCGGACATTTCCTGAAAACTGCCATTGAAAATGGAACCTACGAGCATGGACGGGAAATGTACACCCTGACGGTGCAAGAAGCGCTCGCGCATTTGAACGCGGTCCTGAAAGACGTTGGCGCGCCCGACGACGCGCTGGTTAGAACGGCCTGACGCCGGCAAATCACGCCAAACCCGGCCCCCTGCGCAATTCTTCTGTTGCGCTTGTTTCGGTTTTGGCCACAGGAGATCTTGGTCCATGTCGCAAACGCTGCCAGCCATTGATACCACCTCAGCCCTGGAAACGCTGCTTAAATCCAGCAAGGTCCATCGCAATCTTCACTCCAGCCTTTTAGTGGAGCATGCCATCCGCCGCGGCGAAGCACTGCTGGCCAATAATGGCGCGCTCGTCGGCTATACGGGGAAGTTCACCGGGCGCACACCGAAGGACAAGTTCACAGTCAAAGACTCGGTCACGGCCGACCTTGTGCACTGGGGCGATGTAAACCAGGCGTTCGATCCCGAAAAGTTTGATGCTTTGTTTGAGCGCGTGCTCGAATTTATGCGCCGCCGCGACGAACTGTTTGTGCAGGATCTTTATTCCGGAGCCGATGCGAGATACCGTTTGCCGGTCCGTATCATTAACCAGTATGCGTGGCATAACCTGTTCGTGCGGGCATTGTTTATCCGGCCAACCACGGAAGAACTGAATACCTATCAGCCCGAGTTCACCATTCTCTCAGCACCTGAATTTCTTGCCGATCCGCAGCGTGATGGCACCCGTTCTGAAGCTTTCATCATAGTGAACTTCACACGCAAGGTGGTGCTGATCGGCGGCACCAAGTATGCCGGAGAGATGAAGAAGTCCATTTTCGGCGTGATGAACTTCCTTCTGCCGCAGAACAACGTCTTTCCCATGCACTGTTCGGCGAATGTCGGCAAGAAGGGCGAGACAGCAATTTTCTTCGGACTTTCCGGCACCGGCAAGACAACGCTCTCGGCAGATCCGGAGCGGCTGCTGATCGGCGACGATGAGCATGGCTGGGGACCGCACGGCGTCTTCAATATTGAAGGCGGCTGTTATGCCAAGTGCATCGGCCTCTCCAAAGAAATGGAGCCGCAGATTTGGAACGCCATCCGCTTCGGCTCTGTTCTGGAGAACGTTACGCTCGATCCCGATACGCGCGTACCCGATTACACTGACACAAGCCGGACTGAGAACACCCGCTGCGCATATCCGGTGGATTACATCGAAGGCGCAGTAATACCGAGTGTGGGAGGCCATCCTAGAAACATCATGTTTCTCACCGCTGATGCGTTCGGCGTTCTACCTCCGATCTCCAGACTAAACCCCGAGCAAGCCATGTATCACTTCCTTTCCGGCTACACGGCTAAAGTCGCGGGAACTGAAGCAGGCGTGAAGGAGCCGCAGCCGAATTTCTCTACCTGCTTTGCTTCGCCCTTCCTACCGCTTCGTCCCAAGGTCTATGCTGAACTGCTGGGCCGGCGAATGCGGGAGCACAGCGCCCAATGCTGGCTGGTGAATACAGGATGGTTTGGCGGGCCGTATGGCGTCGGCTCACGCATGAAGCTGGCATACACCCGCGCCATGGTGAATGCGGCGATCGAGAGCAAGCTAAATGATGCGCCGTTTGAAACCGACCCGGCATTCGGACTCAGCACGCCGACATCAGTGCCGGGAGTGCCGCCGGAATTCCTGCGCGCTCGCGATGCCTGGAGCGACAAAGCCGCATATGACAAGGCAGCAGCAGATCTCTCTGCGCGCTTTGCCAAGAATTTTGAGAAGTTCGATGTACCCCAAAATATCCGCGACGCCGGCCCGGCGCGGAAAAGAGGTTAGCCTTTTCGACGTTTTAACAGCGCGAAGAATTCGCATCAGGGCACGAATTTACTCGGGCCGAAAAGACGATAAAGAACTTTGGGCTTTAGCCCCTGCGACTCTAACAGGCGCTAAAGCCCAATGATTTTTACTGATTCGTTTGTGCCGCAGCTCAGGCCGCTCGCGGATCGCGCAGCTTTTCTTTCACCGTAGCGTTGATCCGCTCAATAAACGAAACCGGCTGCTGTTCGTCGCCATGAACTAACCGCCCGCGCAGAAGCTGCAGGAATTCCGTGACGCGGCGCATGCGCTGGCTTTCCAGGCCTTCCTGCACTCCTTGGGGATCGACCTGCGAAGCCGTTTCAATGTAATTCCACAGCAGCAGACGCATGTTGTCCACTGCACCTTTGAGTTCGGCTAGAGCATCCACCTTGAGTTCAGCAGGATACTGTTTGCCGGTAGAATCTTGTGCTTGCAAAGCCAGCCAATACAGTTCATCGTGTACCGCGGTCAGCTCTGCGGTCAGATCATGGAGGTGATTTACCAGGTCGTTCACGTCCTTAAAAGTGCGGGGGGTCGGTTCCATGGGAGTACCTCTGCTCTATAAGTGAATAGGATGCACCCGCCATTACAATCGCGCCGGTTACTCAAGTGCATGTCCCTGAACTAATCTGGTCACTCCCCCGGCTTCAGCCCAGACTTGAAGCCCTCATTTTCAGGTACTTCCCTCCTTTCGAGACTTGATGAGAAACAATTTAGAATGATTTTTCGTGGCAACTGCCTCAAAAACTGAGCCGAAAGGCCGCGTCTTCCTGCTGGATGCGATGTCGTTCATCTTCCGCGCCTATCACGCCATGGCGCGGCAGCGGCCTATGTCCACCAAAACCGGCATTCCCACGGCCGCGATCTTTGTGTTCGTCAACATGCTGCGCAAGCTGCGCGCCGATTTCAATCCTGAATATCTTGCAGCCGTATTTGATGTCGCCGGCCCGACTTTTCGCGACGAGCAGGCGAAGACCGTAACATCCATTCGTAAATTTGACATCAAGACCCAGCAGTTCAAGCAGGTGGAATATCTCGGTTACAAGGCCCAGCGCGCGGAGATGCCCCAAGATCTTGCGCAGCAGGTGCCATTTATACGCCGGGCGCTCGAGGCCTACCGCATTCCGATCCTGGAGCAGCAGGGCTTCGAAGCCGACGATGTAATCGGAACGCTCGCGCGCAAGGCCGCCGCCGAAGGCTACGAAGTTTTCGTCGTCTCCAACGACAAAGACATGTTGCAACTGGTCAATCACAAGGTTTGCGTCCTGAACCCGCCCAAGGACAATCTGATTTGCGATGCGGCCAAAGTGGAAGAAATTCTGGGGGTCCG
>DATEGH010000378.1:0-3910 GCA_035280185.1 Terriglobales bacterium | reverse complement strand
CGTTCCCAGTTATTTCTCCGCTGAAATCGGGCAGATTCCCCGCGCTGTTTGGGAAGGACTCTTTCCCCGGCCGTTCTGGGAAGAGTTGAAGAAAGATTCGTTCCAAAACCATGTCGATCCGTATTTGATCGCGTCGCTGATACGCCAGGAGTCGGAGTTCAACCCACTTGCTGTTTCCCGCGCCAACGCCATGGGCCTGATGCAGCTTCTTCCTCCTGTCGGCAAAAAGCTGGCTAAAGAAGAGAAGATTCATCACTTCTCCACGGATGAACTGCTGACTCCGAACACCAATCTGCAGCTCGGCACGCGCTATTTCAAACACCTGGTGGACCACTACGACGGTCAGGTGGAATACGCTCTGGCAGCCTACAATGCCGGCGAAGACCGCGTGGATGAATGGCGCAAGAGCGGCCATTTCCGTGACGTGCAGGAGTTCGTCGAATCGATTCCGTTTACCGAAACTCGGGAGTATGTGCAGGCCATCATGCGCAACGCCGTGCTCTACAAGTTGCTCTATCCAGACATGCAGCCGATTGCCAGCCGCTAACCCCTTTTATCCGATCTGCTGCTTGCTGGTCTCTTCCTGCGGCGCCCAGAAGATTTCGCTGAGCAGCAGCAAAGCTCCGACTACGATGGCGCTATCCGCAATGTTGAAAGCCGGCCAATGGTGTGAGCCGACGTAGAAATCAAGAAAGTCTATGACTCTTCCGCTGGCCACGCGGTCCCAGAGATTCCCCAGCGCTCCTCCGAATACGAGAGAGAGAGCGATGGCGGTGGCGTTCATGGCATTGCCGTTCTTCCAGAGCAGCGCTGAAACCACGGCCAGAGCGGCCACCGAGAACAGGATCAGCATCGCGACCTTCCATTCCGAAGGCGAATCAGAGAAGAGCCCGAATGCAGCCCCCTGGTTTTGGACGTGGGTCAACTGGAACACTCCCGGAACTACCGTGATGCTGTCATGAAGCGGGACCTTCTGCGCGATGATCCACTTCGTGAGGCGGTCCAGTAACACCACCAGAGCGGCAATCAATACGTGATACTTGCGCATTTTCAATAAATCAATCAAACCAAATTCCATTCGGGCCGGCTCTCACGCCGGAACCTTCCCTTCGAGTTCCTGTAAGGTTGCGAAGCAACGTTCGCATACCGTGGGATATTCCTTACTGGTTCCTACGAACCTTGAATAATTCCAGCAGCGCGCGCACTTCTCGCCCGGTGCTTTCTTAACCTCAATTCTAAGAGGAGCGCTCCCGTTCTCCTCTGCTGCCCGCCGGAGTTCCACGGCAGAGACAATCAGCAGAAACCGCAAATCCTTTTCATATCGCTCCAGCAGCGGGTGGATCGCTTCCGGCGCGTTTACCACCACCATTGCCTCCAGGCCGCTCCCGATCAACTTCTCCTTGCGGGCGATCTCCAGAGCCTTCATGGCTTCGGCCCGGAAATTCATGAGCGCGTCAAAGTCCGCTTGCACAGCCTGCGCCCCTGCCGGATCTTCCGCCTGTCCGATGATCTCTTCTGCCGTGGGGAAGTATGCCAGATGCACACTCTCCGGACGTGAGGAGAATTTCGCCAGACGAGCCCAGACTTCTTCCGCTGTAAAAGTGAGGATCGGAGCGACGAGTCGCACCAGAGCTTCGCCAATACGCCAGATCGCGGTCTGGGCCGAGCGGCGGGCACGTGAGTCCGGTGCGCTGGTGTAAAGCCGGTCTTTGAGCACGTCGAAATAAACATTGCTCAAGTCGGAAGAGCAAAACTCATTCAGGTCGTGGTAAATCCTATGGAACTCAAAGCCCTCGTACCACTCCCGCACCTGATGCGCTGTCTCCTTCATGCGCAGGACCATGTATTGATCGAGCGGTAGCAACTGCGCAAAAGAAACGACATCTTTGGATGGATTGAAATCGTACAGATTGCTGAGCATGTAGCGGAACGTATTGCGGATCTTGCGATATCCTTCGGCAACGCGTTCCATCAATTCTTCAGACGCGTGCACGTCTTCCCGGTAATCCACAGATGCCACCCACAGCCGGACAATTTCCGCGCCGAACCGAGCTGAAATGTCAACCGGGTCTACCGTATTGCCAAGCGACTTCGACATGGCCCGGCCTTGCGGATCGAGCATCCAGCCTGGCGTTGCCACCATGCGATAAGGAGCGT
Source organism: Terriglobales bacterium (assembly GCA_035280185.1). GTDB lineage: Bacteria > Acidobacteriota > Terriglobia > Terriglobales > Acidobacteriaceae > Angelobacter. The sequence continues at coordinate 1,753 of DATEGH010000378.1, read as the reverse complement.
GGTTGCGTGATCCGATCGCGCAGAGGAGGGAAGACTGGAACCAGCCACGGAACTGGTCTGCGCCTTCAAGGTAAAGATCGGCCGGCCATGGAAGCCCGGGTTCGTGGCCTAGAACCGCCGCCTGGCTTGATCCCGACTCGAACCAGACATCAATAATGTCGCTCTCTTTCCTGAACTGTGTTCCGCCGCACGGGCATTTTGTTCCACTCGGAATGATCTGTTCTGCCGTTTTGTTGTACCAGGAATCCGCGCCTTCGCGAGCAAACAGATCGATCACAGCCTGATTTACCTGGTTCGATTCCAGCAGTTTGCCGCATGAGTCACAGAAGAAGACTGCAATAGGAACGCCCCAAAGCCGCTGCCGCGAGATGCACCAGTCCGGACGAGTCAGCAGCATATTGGTAAGCCGCTCTTCGCCCCACGCGGGGTCCCACTTCACTTTCCTCACTTCATCGATCGCGCGCTGCCGCAAGGTGCTACCGTCGATGGGCGCTTCCATCGAGATGAACCACTGCTCGGTGGCGCGGAAGATCACCGGATTGTGGCAGCGCCAGCAGTGCGGATACGAATGCTCAATCTTGCTTTCGCCGAGCAGCACACCGCGTTTCTTCAGCAGTTCGATAATCGGCTGGTTGGCTTTGAAAACGGTCAAACCGTCGTATTCTGGAAGACCGTTGTGCAAACGGCCGGCTGCATCAACGTTGCAGGTCTGGTCGAGCTTGTATTTGACCCCCGTGTAGAAATCATCCGCGCCGTGCGAAGGAGCCGTGTGGACCGCTCCTGTGCCCTGATCGATAGTAACGTAGTCTGCTAAAACGCCGAGTGTCTGGCGATCCAGAAACGGATGCGCGAACGTGGCGTACTCGAGTTTGCTTCCGAGGAAGCGGGCGATCTCGTTCGCATCATCCCAGTGACAGGCCTTCTTCGTTGCCTCGGCAAGCGCGTCAGCAATGATGTAAACCTCGCCTTTCGTCTTCAAAGCCACGTATTCGAGGCTGGGATGAAACGCAACCGCCATGGAAGCAGGAAGAGTCCAGGGCGTGGTGGTCCAGATGACTGTGTTGACCCGCTCTCCCGCGAGCTTGGAATCGATTTTCGCCGGGTCGCTGGTGAGATGGTATTTCACCCACGCGCTTGGGCTGGTGTGCATTTCGTATTCGACTTCGGCCTCAGCAAGAGCTGTTCTGTCGTGAATGCACCAGTAAACCGGTTTGAGTCCTTTGTAGACCGCGCCCTTTTCCATGAAGTCGAAAAGCGAGCGCATGATTGCGGCTTCATAGGGAGGCTCCATGGTGGAATAAGGATCATCCCAACGTCCGAAAATGCCTAAGCGCTTGAACTGCTCGCGCTGCAGATTCAGATACTTGGTTGCGTATTTGCGGCACGCCGCGCGCACTGCCATCGCCGGCATCTCAAGCTTCTTTCGGCCGAGATCATTGTCTACCTTGATTTCGATAGGAAGACCGTGGCAGTCCCAGCCGGGCACGTAAGGGGAGTCGAATCCTGACATCGTCTTGGTCTTGACTACGAAATCTTTCAGGCATTTGTTCATGCCCGTTCCCATGTGAATGGGACCATTCGCGTAAGGAGGGCCATCATGGAGGAGGTAAATGGGCGCACCTCGGCGCGACTCTCGAATCCGCGCGTAGAGATTCATGGCTGCCCATCTTTCCAGCCACTTAGGCTCGTTTTGCGGCAGGCCCGCCTTCATGGGAAAGTCAGTCCTGGGCAGATTTAATGTGCTCTTGGGATC
>DATEGH010000377.1:0-11681 GCA_035280185.1 Terriglobales bacterium | reverse complement strand
CGCTTCCAGCTTTCGCTTGTTCCAGGAATCGCCGTTGCCTGCAATTTGTGGCTTTGGCTTTGCTGTGCGACCGTGATCTTGCTCGGATCCCGGGACTCGCCGCCAACCGGGAAAACATTTGAAATGTCAAAGAACGAGTGTGACTCTACTCCTCCTGTTGCCCCCGTCAATCAAAAACATGAAATTAGATTTCCTTCAGAATCAGCAGCTTACAAGCCGTCCACAGGGCAGTGCCCCGCTCTGGTGCAGCAGGTTACTAAAGTACAGTTACCAGGCTTGCAAGACCATGTTTTTACGCCCGCTGATTTTGTGCAAATTGCAGAAAAGCCAGCATTCATGCGGTTTCTGCCGAGCCACAATTTTGCAGGCGGCGGTGTCTATTTCGAGTATTTCTCGGGCAGCGGATGCGTGGAATCTTCAGCCTCCCAATAAATGCTCAAGATCCACCAGCGGCTTCCGTCGTTGAAAAGCTGAAAGCTGTTGATGCCTCGCGCGAACGGATGCGCGTCGTCTTTGGCGTGGCGCGATTCGTAGGTGCTCCACACTTGGGCAATGCTGTCCCACTGCTCGACGCGATTGGCCACGCTGCCCTCAAAAAATCCTTCTCGATCGAAAAACGCCTGGCCTCGCTGAGCATACTCGTCTGGCGTGAGCACGCGCGCGGAGGCCACGCCCTTCGCGTCGCGGCGCGTGGGAATCAGCCGCGCGCCGGAATAAAAGAGCGAACGGAAACGGTCCCAGTCGCGCTTACCCGCCGGCCCGGAGATCACGTCGTACACGGCCGCGAGAATGTGCTCGATGCTATCTACGTCGCCTGGACGAGCTGTGGCAGAACTCTTCGTTGCAGCCGGTGAAGCGCTGGCGGAAGGCCGCGGTGCGGCTGCGGAGTTTTGATTCTGCGAATTCGGTGCGGGTGCCGGCGTTTGACTCTGGATTGCAAAGCCCGAGACAACGCAAAACACCAACGCGGAAAAACAAGCAAGTGCGTTTTTCATGCCAAACAATATAGCAGTAGGCTGAGCGCCGCTAGGCGCGCCTGAGAATAGCCCGGCATGCAGCGCGAGGTGAGCTCACGCGAGCCGAGTTGCAAGTGCCGGGTCCAGAATGAAGATGTCAGCAAGAGTCCCGTCAGGGACGACTGAACCCAAAGAGTCTCCCTTGAAGTCGGCGCGTACTGAAATGGATAAATGTCACGAAGACCGCAGCTTCTCTATCGCCCAGTGCGCATGCTCAGCAACCGTTTCGTCCGGCCCGGCCGCCATTTCTTCAAGGATAGGAAGAAATTCTCGGTTGCCGCTATTGCCCATCGCGATGGCGACATTGCGTTTGAGTCCGGCAAACTTCGCGCGTTTGGTTGGAGAGCCGCGAAATGCCTGCCGGTATTGCTCCTCATCCATCTCGGCAAGAGATTGGAGAGCCGGATGGAAGAGATTCGGACGCGGTTGAAATTCGGGCAGGGAAGTGGCTGGCGCCATTTTCCTATTCCATGGACAGACATCCTGGCAGATGTCGCAGCCAAATATATGATGGCCGATGCCATCGCGAAATTCCTCTGCAATGCTTCCACGTTTCTCGATGGTGAGATAGGCGATGCAGCGCCGGGCATCGAGCTGTCCCGGAGCGACGATCGCTTCAGTGGGGCAGGCATCGATGCAGCGCGTGCAGCTTCCGCAACGCTCCGGTGACGGCTCATCGGCGTGTAGGTCAAGCGACGTGAGAATCACGCCCAGGAAGAGCCAGGATCCGATCTTCTGATTAATGAGGCAGGTATTCTTGCCCATCCAGCCGATTCCCGCGTACTTGGCGTAAAGCCGCTCAAGCAAGGGACCGGTATCCACATAGCAGCGCGTCTCAATCGAACGCCCGTGTTCGCTCGCAAGACTCTTAATTGCAGTTTCCACCTGGCGCAGCCTGGGCATGAGAGCATCGTGATAATCCATTGCACCCCAGGCGTAGCGTGAAATCCAGCCTTTCGCCGGATCATGCACGTCAACAGAGTAGGGATGCGCCGTGTTGTAATTGATCGCGCACACAATCACAGACTTCGCCCACGGCGCCGAGTGCTTAGCAGAACTTCGCTTGAGTTCTCCGGTCTCAGTTCGCTTCTCCATATAGGCCATGTCGCCCGCATTTCCCGAAGCGATCCAGTACTCAAAAGCCTCAATCTCGGGAAAATCCTCTTCGCGAATCGGGGCGACGCCGGCCAGATTGAATCCAGCCTCATGCGCTGCCTGCTTTGTTGCTGTCGAGAGTTGTTCCGATGAAAGCATCTGCTCTTGCCTTAATTATCGTTCCTGGCTGTGTGTTAGGAAAAGTGGTGAAAACAGGAATGATGTAGCGAATTCCTGCGGCCCCCGGGGACCTGCGGGACTAAGGGAAAAAGAAGCTGGTTGCAGCCAAACGCGCGCGAGTAACATCCTAAATAATGAGGTGCTCACCTTGAGCGCAGGTGTGTCGTTCAGGAGATCTATGCTTTGTACGTTCTGTGGAACTGAGAACCGGCCGGAGAACAAGTTCTGCGGGATGTGTGGCGTTCGCCTGGAACGCCGGCAAACCGAGCGAAGAGGGCAGCGGACCAATAACGTCAAGTGCTCTGCCTGCGGCAACATCAATGAGCCAGGCTACAAGTTTTGCGGGATGTGCGGAACGCGCATCGAACGGCGGTTGAATGACCGTCGCGGCGTTGGCTTTGCGGAGCCGAGCCGCACGAGTTCTGCTGGCGCGCCGGGTTCCACTACGGAGCGAAGAAAATCTGAGTCAGCAGTCGGAACGCTGGACCGCCATGCAGGAGAAAACACTCCGAATTCTCAAGGGCCGGTAAACACCCTAAGAACGGAACGTTCCGAGCACACCATCCCCGGGCCTTCATTTCTGGGCTTGAGCGATGATCCAGATAATGAGGGCGAATATCTGCTTGAGGACGAAGGCTCTTCGCGCAGAGGATTGCGGACGCTCGTCCTGCTTGCGGTGCTGGCAGCCATCGTGGGCTTGATCTTCGTACAGTGGCGTTCCAGCTTCAGAGCAAATCCGAAAACCACGCCCGAGATTCCTAAAACGGATGTTTCTCCACAACCGCAAGGACAGAACCAATCACCGCCCGCGGCAAACCCGAATAATTCGCCGGCCGCACAGAACCCTCAAACGGCGGCATCTCCAGCGAGTACTACCGATCCATTCTCCGACGGCGGAAAGCAGCTCCTGCAGAAGGCGTTCGGTTCGGCAGCTAATGATCCTGGGGCAAAAACCGCTGAGAATCCCAGCGAAAAGAGCACTCCGGAGGGCGATGCAGACGAAATGAGTGACGCTGCCAAGCCGATCACGCCAACTCATCAGGCGCCGAGTCGGCTCTTGGTTAAGGCGCAGCAGTATATTCAGGGTTCCGGCGGAGTTCCGCAAAACTGCGAGCAGGGTCTGGTGTATCTACGGGCGGCAACCCAGAAGAATGAACCTGCTGCCGCGGTACAGATGGGAGCTCTCTACGCCAGCGGTCATTGCGTAAAACAGGACCGTGTGATGGCGTATCGCTGGTTCAATTCAGCTCACGAGCTCGAGCCTTCCAACCAGTGGATTCAGCAGAATATGGGCCAGCTTTGGGCGCAGATGAACGATCAGGAACGCCGCCAGGCGTCGTACTAGATTTCAGATCCCGAGCTTCTTCACTTCTTCGTTGTAGTACTTCCTGTAAAGAATGTCCCACTCCTGAGTGCCTTCGGGGATGGTCCGTCTCTGGCTTTCAATCTTCTGGCGCGCAGATTGATCGAGTTTCTCTTCTTCGTTCAGAAGCTCCTCGATTATTCTGCGGGTCTCAAGGCGGATGGAGTTCGGGTCTTCGATGAATTCGATTTGCTCCAGCGACATGAGGGTGTCGAAAACAGCACGCGCCAGTTTATTCACTTTGTCGCGGGAGAGCCTCACAGAACCGCCTTGTATTTGCGCACCAACTCGCCTTTTACCTTTTTGAACATTTCCTGATAACTCGCCCCCGCGCGGCGAAGCTCGTCGTCGTACTGCTCCAGAATGAGGCGCACCTCATCATTAATCCGGTCCTCAAGCTGGAGTTCTTCTAGCAGCGCGTTGTTGACGGCCTCAGTGACCACGGCGCGATTCGGGGCCTCAATAAATTCGCCGGAGATCAATTTTTGTGTAACCTGCCGGGCCAGATACCCGACATATTCTTTGGAGAAGAGCATGCGCGTTCAGATGTATGTAATTGAAAAGAATAGTTTAGCACATCAAGTTTCGGATTCTTCGAGAGCAGCTCGTGCGCAGAGTATCAGAATACGAGTTAGTAAAGCGCGCTTTCAATTTGGGGTGGGTAGTGGGGTCGAATGTTCAGTGTTACAGAAACTAAAGCACTTGGCCAGACACGGATGGCACCCCAAGTACACGAAAATTCTAACATGCGCGAATAGAAGTTGGGGAATGGACGGTGTTTGGACGGTACATTTCCTCTCCAAATCGTCACTTCAACGAATCCTCATCTTCCTCCGGTCGATTACTGGTTTCGGTTGCCGGCATGTTCATGGCTATTCTCCTCGCCAGCTTCCTTCTGTTGCATCAGGCGATGAGAGCGGATCCGATGCTGGTTTTAAGGTGCGAATAGAGTTGTGCCGCTCCCCGGGAAGTGGCGTTCGGGAGAGACAACCGGAAAAGAAAAGCTCCGGGACCACAGCGGGCATCCCGGAGCCATTGCGCACCTACTTCGCGTTGATCGTTACCTCGAACGAGTTGTTGGCATTGTTCGTGTCAGTTCCGACGAATGATGCTTGGCCGCCACTGGTGAAGCTGCCCGCCGCCGGAACACCGAAATTAACGGTAACGATCATGGTTTGGCCTCCGCTGACAAAAGGCGCAGTGCACGTAATAGTTCCACTCGCACCCGCAGCCAGTGGCTGGCAAGCGCCAATGGAGGTTGCAACGGAATTGAAGGTCAGCCCTGGTGGCAAAGTCGTCGTGAACTGAACCGCATTGGCTACGCTGTTCTGTCCGTTTTTGATCTGCCACGTGAGCGTGTCCGTGGTGGTCGGCCCGGCGGTGGGCCCGCCATTCTGTGCTGCCCCGGTCACTTGAATGTCGGTGGTCGTCGTCGGCAGAGCAATCGTTGTGTTTGCGCTTGCCGTGTTGTTCACCGGGGCAGGATCCAGCACTGGATTTCCGTTCGCATCATTTGCGTTCACCGCCACTGTGTTCGTGATGGGGGAAGTCACGTTAAGAGTTACTGTCAACGTAGCGCTCTCTGCGGCAATGATTCCACCCAGATTGCACTGCAACTGTGAACCCAGGGTCGCGCATGCTCCCTGGCTGGTTGTTGCCGAAACGAACGTCGCGCCCGCAGGAACGAAATCAATCACGCTGACTTGCGGGGCGAAGCTCGGACCCAGGTTGTTGACGGTGAGCGCATAAGGAACGTTGCCGCCGGCATTCGTCTGAGCAGCGCCGGAGATAAGAATTGCCATATCAGTGGCGCCCAACGGACGAGTCGGAATGACCGCATTAGACGGCGCAGATTCCGGTCCCGCTCCCTTGATATTCGAGGCATGAACGGTGAACGTATAGCTGGTGCTGTCAGTCAGACCGGTTACCACGGCCGATGTGCTGGCGGCGCCTGAGGTTGCAGTAATCAGCGTGGGCGCGCCGTTGATCCTCGCCGTCACGGTGTAGCTGACGATTGTGGAATTACCATTGCTGGCCGGCGGAGTCCATTGCACCGTCGCTTGAGTGTCGCCCGCCGTGGCGCTTATTTTGGTGGGAGCGCCGGGCGGCGTGATCGCGAAAGGAGTCACGCTCGCGCTCGGAGCCGAGAACGGACTGCTCCCCTGCGCATTTGTGGCTGACACAACGAACGTGTAAGCAACTCCGTTGGTCAGGCCGGTGACCGCTACCGCCGGCGTCAAAGTGGAACCACTGACCGGCACAATCAAATCGGGCACAAGGGCTCCATTCGACGCACTGGCGTTCCGCACGGTGTAGCTTGTTGCTGGACTGCCGCCCCCACTCAACCATGTAAGGAAGGCTTGTCGGTCGCCGGCGGACGCAGTCACTCCAATCGGCGTGCCTGGGATGGTCGGCGCAGTTGGAGTTGTGGAAACTGCGTAATATCGTCCTCCACCCGCAATTCCAGCCTCCTGGCCTGGATCATCACCCACAAAAATTACGGGACTGCCGCCAGTGTTATCGAAAGCCACGCTGATGAGAAACAGAAATCCCTCAGCGTAGTTACTATCGATGGTGAGCCCACCTCCATTCGCACTGGTAAGCCCGGAAACTCGAACGATGGAGTTCTGCGTTTCAGCGATGTACAAACTGTCACCGTTCACGGCTGGATAGGCTTGATCGCTGGTCAAAGTAAAAACGCCTGGGATCAGCGTTTTCAGCAGTGTGGTGCCGTGGCACGGCGTGAAATTGTCGGCAGGCGTGAAGCATTGGTCGGCATTTGCAATCCTGAACAGGCCCCGGATGTCGGCTCCCCATATGTCATGGCCGACAAAAGAAATGGCCAGCCCGCGGCGGGTGTCGGGAGTCGTTCCCATAACCTGCACGTTCGAGCAGGGCACGCTGGCACTGCTGGGCGAAATCACGCGCACGAGATTGCCGCTGGTTTTGAAGCTGATGTACAGATTGCCGTCGGGCCCGAGTGCAAGCGCCCACGGGAAATTGCCCACCAGCCCGCATCCGTTTGCATCTCCCAGGAACTCCGCCGAAGGACTGATCAATCCCTGGCCGGCATCGCCATCGGGCAGAAAATGGTAGCGTGCGACGTTGGCCCCACCCTGGTCTTCGACTGAATAGATGGTATTCGAAAGCGGATCATAGGCCATTCTTCCCGGATTAAACGGAAGTCCGGCAACGCTCGTTATGCAAGTGTCAGCGTTGGTTGTAAACGGGCCTCCGCTATCCAGATCGGGATCAAGCCGGCAGAGGCCTGAAGTGTCGCCCGTCCATAAGTGGCGAAATGGCTGGCCTGTTTTCGGATTGAGCGCGGAGCCTTTCAGCACCTGCGCGCCATAAGGCAGCGTGAATCCGGTGGCAAGGAGAGTATTGGATGCGGTTTGAGCGCCGGCGATTGCGGACGCGAGGAGAAGAACTACAAAGCACACAAGACTGCGCCACGCGACTGCCAATCTTTCGGGCTGCAATCTGCAGTAGGTTGTTCGATTCAATGTCATACGGCTGCGTATTTGCTTTCTCCCGGAAGCTTCATGGTTGATTGATTACGGATGAAAACTCCGGCATCCGGCGCTCTTTCCTTCCGCGGCAGCGATTTCAAATGATTTAGCGGAGAATGCATGCAGCCCTGCGGCAAATCAGAGCACGCACGCGGAAGGCGCCGTTCATGCCGTTTCCAGAATTGAAGTGGAATACGCCCCAGGAGACTTCGTGTTGATCGGAGTTTCAGCCGGCTTGCAAATAAACTCAAATTATTGTGCAAGTGGCTGAGCGCGGTTTAGCTCGGCAAGATCCGTTCTGCTGGCAGCGGATACTAATCAACGACAAACACTGATGCAACATAAAAAATCACTAAAGCTGTAATTTCGGCGCTTTTCTTACGAGCAGGTGAGCAGAATTGAACAGGTTGAGAGTAGCGAGTCGAAAAACCTGATCGCTGATGACGCTGATGAGCTCAGATCAAGAAAGTTTCGAGGGCGGAGATTATCACTCAGAAAATCCTCCGGTATCTCCATTCCTCTGTGTTTCAGGGTTTGCCGGTAATCACGCTGATGAGCGAACGGCGAATCTGGAACTGGCCGTTGTATTCAACCATGCCGCGTTCGCGAAAGCGATTCATGAAGTAGCTGACGCGCGAGCGCGTGGTTCCCACCATCTCGGCCAGCACCTGCTGGCTGATGCGCGGCGCCACAGCTTCCGTCTGGCCTTCAGAAAATCCTGCCAGCAGCAAGAGAAGCCGTGCCAGACGCTGCTCGCTGGAGAGGCAGACCTGATTGATGAGGTCTTCCTGCATGCGCTTCTGCCGAGCGAGGAGGAACATGAGAAAGAACTCGAGAAACGCGCTGTCGCGCCGGATCGCATCCTCCATTGCTTTTCTTTCAATTCTGAGGATGAGCGACTCCGCAATCGCCACTGCTGTGCCTACACGCACCGGCTGTCGCTGTGCGAGACATTCTTCTCCAACAAAATCTCCTCGGCTGAGCAACGCAATCGTCGCTTTGCAGCCGTTGCGGGAAACTGCGCTCAATTTCACTCTTCCCGACTGAATGTAGAAGACGGCATCGGCAGCCCGCGATTGCGAGAAGAGCGCCGCTCTCTTCTTGAAGTGGAGCAAAGTGCCTCCAAGACCATGGCGGGTGAAGAAGACTACGGGATCGAATCTGGGCTTTAATTCCGAACTTGCAGTGAATACAACACCGCGATTAAGAGCGGGATATGGATTGCTACTCATAACTTACTACATCCGTTTTTCAAGTCATGCTCCGAATCATTCGCCCAATCTCCGCAAACGTTGTGTCTTGTGGAATCTCTTCAACGGGGCAGAGGTTTCTGAAGAGGAACTTGAGATTGGGCAAATCGGGGCCGCCGTTTTGCGGGCCTGTTAAAGCAGCGGCGGCCCCTCAGAGCGACTGTGGCACTCGGGCAGATGCACAGCCGCATCTCGTTAAGCGCCTCCACAGGCGCCGGGAAGAAGTCCTCCTTCACCGGTATGGGCAGCAGCTCCGCCACGTCCGCCAATCACTGGCGGCGCACAAACAGCGCCACGTCCGCCGGTCGGCTGGCCACCACCAGCGGCGCTGCCCCCTGAAGGAGCTCCACCTCCGCCAGGCGCAGGCGCCGGAGCAGGATTGCCAGGAGCCGCCGGAGCGGGCGCAGGGCCGATGTTGACGGTAGAAGAATTGTTCGCCGTATTACTGTCGATGCCGCCGAAGCTGACATTCGCGGTATTCGCAATTGGCAGAGCGGCAGCCGCTGAAACATTCGCGGTCACAGCAATCAGGACTCCCTGTCCTCCGGGCAGCACATCCAATCCGCAAGCCAGAACACCTCCGCTGCTGGAGGTGGGTGCGGTGCAGTTCACTCCGGCACTGGTGTTTACACTGACAAACTGCAGCGCTGACGGCAGTTGGTCAATGAACTTCACCGCATTGGCAGGTTGGGCTTGTGCATTGGAGATCAGCCAGACCACGGTGGTTTGCGCTCCTGTTCCCACAGATGTGCCGGAAATCTGCAGGTCCGCCGTGGTGCTGACGGAAACAGGAGTTGAAACCGCCGTGCTCAAGCTGACAGTGCTCTGGGCAGGGCTGGAGCTTGGAATGCGCTGGCCGCTTGCATCCAGCGCTTCGGCAACTGCTCGGTTCTGGAGCGTTGCCGTGATCTTAAGCGTGAAACTGACGCTCGCGCTTCCTCCGGCTGCGATGCTGCCGAGATTGCAGTCGAGTGACGCGAAGCCTTCCGTGCAGGTTCCCTGGCTGCTGACGTGCGAAACCAACGCGCCGGCCGAGGGATTGAAAATGTCGTGGACGGTTGCGGTTGGAACAGCCGCCGCGCCGAGATTCGTAACAAGTAACGTGAAGGCAGCATTTGCTCCCACAAGGCTTGTCGCAGGTCCGCTGATCGTGACGCTCAGGTTCGCATTGCCAGTTGCGGTCGCCGCCGCCGGAGTTGCGGCATTAGATGGAGCGGACGGTCCGCTATCACCTTTGGCGTTGATGGCATGAACCACGAATGTGTAGGCGGTTCCGTTGGTCAAGCCGGTGACGACTGCCTTTAGCGCGGGAGCTGCGACTTGCAGGCTGATTCCCGCCGGCGCTCCTGCTGCCAACGCCACCACGTTGTAGTTGAGGACGGCGCTGCCACCGTCAGATGCCGGAGCCAGCCAGGAAACTGTTGCTGAGGCATTTCCTCCAATCGCGGAAACTCCAGTTGGCAGGCCAGGCGCGGAGCCGGGCGCCGTCGCTGCGGCAGAGGGGGTGACCGCATTCGACGGCGCCGACGCGCCGCTATCGCCCGCCGAGTTGATGGCGTGGACCGCAAACGTGTAGGTGGTCCCGGCGATCAAATTGGTGATCGTCGCGCCGGTCACGGGAGCCGGAACGGTGATGCTTGCGCCCACCGGCGTGCCGCCGACGAAAGCTACAACGTTGTAGCTGGTTACGCCGGAGCCAGGATTGGCGGGTGCAATCCAGGAGACGGTAGCCGAGTTCACTCCCGCAGTGGCGTGCACCAGCGTGGGAACTCCCGGAACACCGCTGATTGGCGGTGGCGCCGGGGCGAATGGAGTTACAGCATTCGATGGCGCTGAAGCTCCGCCTTCTCCCGCGGCGTTGATTGCGCTGACGGTAAATGTATAGCTATTTCCGTTGATGAGGCCGGTAATCGTCGCGCTGGTTGCCGGCGCCGGCACGACGTTACTCAACACCGTAGGAGAGTTGTTGATGAGCGGAACGATCATGTAGCCGGTGATCGGGCTTCCGCCATCTGACACCGGCGCAGTCCAATTCACCGTGGCTGATGCGTTGCCGGCAACAGCAGTGACCAGGGTCGGCTCGCCCGGGACCGCTGCCGGAGACGCGGCGGCCGGCGTGACTGCATTTGATGGCAGCGACAGCGCGCTATCCCCGATCCGGTTGGTGGCCACGACAACAAAGGTGTAGATGGTTCCGTTCTTCAGACCGGGAACCGTTGCCGTATTGAAGAGAGGTGACACATCAAGCACTTGTCCGGTCTCAACACCGTCAATCTCCACTTCCACCTTGTAAATCTGAATTGGAAAACCGCCATTCTGGTAGTCGGGCACAGCGGTCCACTGCACCGTTGCTGAAGAGTCATGCGCGACGGCAACGATGTTCGTCGGCGGCAGCGGAACGGATGGCACAAACGGGGTGACTGTGTTGCTGGGAGCAGAGAAAGGACTGGTTCCCACCGTATCAACTGCAGCGACTTCAAACTGATAGGAAACACCATTCGAGAGCCCACCGATATTCACTGATGTAGGAACAACCGTGCTCCCGGGAGCGGGATTGATCAGCACGTCGCTCACAGGGGAACCGGCGCTCACGAACGAATTGCGCACGATATAGCTGGTTATGGTTTGGCCATCTGGTGCGGGCGTCCACTGAACTGTGGCTGATGCGTTGCCCGCCGTAGCGAACACTCCCACCGGGGCTCCCGGCGAAGCGGGCGTTACCTGGAGCGGAATGGTTACATACCAATGCCCTTGTTGGGGCAACTTTCCGGCGGAAGGATCGTCAGCGACGTACAACTCCAGATTGGTAGGATCGAGCGCCATTGCCGTGAGCAGTTGGAATCCGCTGACGTAATTGGTGATGACTTGCAGCGATGCTGGATTGACCAACGTGATGCTTCCTGGCTGCCCGACCAGAAGATTGCGGCCATTGACTGCGGGATAGATCTGATCGCTGATCACGGCAGTAGGCGCTGCCGTAGAACCGGCAAGAATATTGTTGCTGACGCAAGGCAGATTCCCGTTCTGCGGAGTCATGCACTGGTCGGCATTGGGCATGACGAAGGCAGCCCGGCTGTCGCCTCCGAACAGATCGTGGCCGATCCATCCCAATCCCATATCGCGCACGCGATCGGGAGTGGTTCCTATCACTACAACGTTCGCGCACGGCAGAGGCTCGGTTTCGGGAGCGGTGATGCGAAGCAGTTGGCCGCTGCGCTTGAATCCGACATAGAGATTGCCATCAGGTCCGAGCACTGCGGAGTTC
>DATEGH010000376.1:0-4974 GCA_035280185.1 Terriglobales bacterium | reverse complement strand
CATGGGTTGGTCAAAGTATGTTGGGCCAGACGGCCGCTCCATCGGAATGAAGACGTTTGGCGCTTCCGCGCCGCTCAAAGAACTTTTGAAGCGTTTTGGCTTTACTCCAGAAGCTGTGATCTCCGCTGCGAGAGATCTGCTCAACAAATAACAATATGCGCATCACCATTGGCTCAGACCACGCCGGATTTGAACTAAAGAAGGTCCTGATCGGCTCGCTGGAAGCACAAGGCCATCAGGTGAAGGATGTCGGCACCAACAGCAATGCGCCGGTGGACTATCCGGACTATGCTGAGGCGGTCGCTGTGAGCGTGCTGCGCGGCGACTCCGAACGCGGCATCCTGATTTGCGGCAGCGGCGTGGGAGCTTCCGTTGCGGCCAACAAGATTCCCGGCATTCGCGCCGGGCTCGCCCATGACTGCTATTCGGCCCATCAGGGCGTAGAACATGATGACGCGAATGTGCTTGTCCTGGGCTCGCGGGTGATCGGGCCGGAGCTGGCCAAGGACCTTTGCGCCACGTTTCTGAAAGCGCGCTTTACGGGAGAAGAGCGCCACCAGCGGCGTCTTAATAAAATCCTGAGCATCCAACAGAGATACGCACTCCAAGCGGCGGTTGAGGAGAAAAAATCATGAACCCGGTATCCACGCTCGAAAAAGAGGAAGGTCGCAAGACCTCGGCAGCTAATCCGTTGCTGGAATTGCAGAAAATGGGGCAGTCCGTCTGGCTGGATTACATCCGCCGCAACCTGATCACCAGCGGCGAACTTCAGCGCCTGATCGATAACGACGGCCTGCGCGGCATCACCTCCAATCCGTCCATCTTCGAAAAGGCGATCACCGGAAGCACCGACTACGCCGATTATCTCCAGCAACTCCAGGCGCAGAACCTGAATGCGGGTGAAATCTTTGAGCGCCTTGCCGTGCGCGATATTCGGGATGCCGCCGACATGCTCCGCCCTGTTTATGAGCAAACCAAAAGCCACGATGGCTTTATCAGCATGGAAGTCTCGCCCACGCTGGCGCGCAACACGCAAGGCTCAATCGAAGAAGCGCGGCGACTTTGGAAGGCCGTGAACCGTCCCAACATCATGATCAAAATTCCAGGAACGGAAGAGGGCGTTCCTGCGGTGCGGCAGCTTACCGCCGAAGGCATCAACGTCAATATCACACTGCTGTTTGCGCAGGAAGCTTACGTCAAAGTGGCGGACGCCTTTACCGCAGGCCTCCAGGAACGGGTGCAGAACGGCCGGGACATCAGCAAGCTTTCGAGTGTGGCCAGCTTCTTCGTCAGCCGCATTGATACGCTGGTGGACAACACAATTCAGACAAAGCTCAAGACCGAATCTGATCCGCAGAAGCAGCAGTTGCTACGCAGCCTTCTGGGCAAAGTAGCGATTGCCAATGCTAGAGAAGCTTACGAAAAGTACGACAAGATGGTTGCTTCCTCTGAATGGAAAGCGTTGGAATCTAAAGGCGGCCAGCGGCAGCGACTGCTCTGGGCCAGTACCAGCACCAAGAATCCTGCGTACCGCGATGTGCTGTACCTCGAAGAACTGATCGGCCCTGACACAGTGAACACCGTTCCTCCCGCGACCATGGACGCCTTCCGCGAGCATGGCCGCGTCGCCCGCACTCTGGACGCGAATCTCGATGCCGCGCACAAGACGATGAAAGATCTGGAAACAGCCGGCATCTCCATGAAGCAGGTCACGGACCAGTTGCTGGATGATGCGATCCGCCTCTTTGATGAAGCTTTTGCCAAATTGCTCTCCGCGGTCGAAGCCAAGAAGTCCGCGCCCGCAAAGGTTAAGCCCAAGGTGGATTGCCAGCATTGCGATTTTCCTGAGCCGCTGAAGAAAGCTGTAGATGCGACGCTCCAGGACTGGCAGGCAAATGGCAAAGTGAATCGGCTGTGGAAGGGAGATACGTCACTCTGGACGAAAGACACGGAGGACAAATGGCTGGGCTGGCTGCACATCGCCGAAGATCAGGCCAATCATATCCAGCAGCTGACGCAAGCTGCCGATGAAGCCGCCAAGGCAGGCTTCACGCACGCTTTGCTGCTGGGCATGGGCGGCTCCAGTCTCTGTCCTGAGGTCCTGAAGCTGACGTTCGGAAAGCAGTCGGGCCGTCCCGAACTGCACGTTTTGGACTCCACCGATCCGGCGCAGATCAGAGCCATCCAATCACAAATTGATCCAGCGAAGACGCTTTTTATCGTTTCCAGTAAATCTGGCAGCACACTGGAGCCGAATATTTTCAAGCAGTATTTCTTCGATGTTGCCGAGCGCGCTTCTGGCAAGGGAGACGCAGGCAAACAGTTCGTCGCCATCACCGATCCCGGATCAAAGATGCAGCAGGTTGCGGAAGGCGACAAATTCCGCCACGTCTTCTTTGGCGTGCCTAGCATCGGTGGGCGCTACTCGGCTCTCTCCAACTTCGGGCTGGTTCCGGGCGCGATCATGGGTGTTGATGTGCCGCGGTTCCTTGATCGCACAGAAGAGATGATCGAGGCATGCGCCGGAACGGTCCCTGCCGCTGAAAATCCTGGTGTGATCCTGGGCGCGATTCTCGGGACGCTGCACAACGCCGGGCGCAATAAGGTCACCATCATCACTTCGCCCGCAATTTATGATCTGGGCGCGTGGCTGGAGCAGCTTCTGGCCGAAAGCACGGGCAAGCAGGGCAAGGGCCTCATTCCAGTCGACCGCGAGCGGCTTGGGCCGCCTGAGGCTTACGGCAACGACCGCGTTTTTGCGTATCTACGGCTCGCGGGGAATGTCGATCAGCAACAGGATGTGCAGATCACCGCGTTGCGCAAAGCCGGTCAGCCGGTGGTCACCATTGATATCGCTGACAAGTACGATCTGGGGCAGGAGTTTTTCCGTTGGGAAATTGCCACGGCCGTCGCAGGTTCCATCATCGGAATCAACCCGTTTGATCAGCCCGACGTGGAAGCCAGCAAAGTTGTCACGCGGCAGCTCACGGCCGAGTACGAGAAATCCGGCAGTCTGCCCGCTGAAAATCCATTCTTTGAGCAGGATGGCATCAAGATTTTCGCGGACGAGCGAAATGCTCAGAACCTGAGAAAGCTGGCCGGTGCCAACGCGAATCTCACGGGCTTGCTTCGCGCACATCTCGGCCAACTCGGCTCGGGAGATTACTTCGCGCTTCTCGCTTATGTGCAGATGACCAGCGCTCACGAAGATGCCCTGCAGACAATCCGGCACATCGTGCGCGATCGCAAGCGGGTTGCTACATGTCTCGGTTTTGGCCCGCGCTTCCTCCATTCCACCGGGCAAGCCTACAAAGGCGGACCGAATCAGGGCGTCTTTCTTCAGATCACCTGCGATGATGCTGTTGATCTCCCGGTTCCCGGCCAGAAATATACGTTCGGTGTGGTGAAAGCGGCGCAGGCGCGCGGCGACTTCCAGGTGCTGGCGGAGCGTGGGCGTCGCGCATTGCGGCTTCATCTGTCGAAGGATGTAAAGGCTGGATTGGAGAAGCTGGGCAAGGCAGTAACGGAAGCGCTGTAAGGTTCCACATACGCGCTCAGAATTTGTCGATCGAGACCTGGCCTTTATTGACTTGTGATTCCTAAGTTCCTCCGAGAATTGCAGCGATCTTTCGCTCCGCTCGGAAGTGTTCGGCAAGCGAGGCAACATGCAATTAGGAATGGTCGGATTGGGCCGCATGGGCGGCAACATGGTGCGCCGCCTGATGCGTGGCGGGCACCAGTGCGTAGTCTCTGACCTGAGTCCGCAAAACGTAAACGAACTGGCAAAGGAAGGCGCCACCGGCTCCGCCTCTCTCGACGACTTTGTTGCCAAGTTGACTAAGCCGCGCGCCGCATGGGTGATGGTGCCGGCCGGCAATGCGACAGAGCAGACCGTGCTGGCTCTGGGAAGCAAATTCGAAGCAGGCGACATCATCATTGATGGCGGTAATTCCTATTTCAAAGACGACATTCGCCGATCGCAAAAATTGAAAGATCGCGGTATCCATTACGTTGACGTAGGTACCAGCGGCGGTGTCTGGGGCCTGGATCGCGGCTACTGCATGATGATCGGCGGCCCCAAAGAAGTCGTGCAGCGCCTCGATCCAATCTTCCGAACGCTTGCTCCCGGCATCGGCGAGATCCCTCGCACGCCCGGACGCGAAAAGCTCGGCGGCACGGCCGAGTTAGGCTACCTCTTCTGCGGCCCTTCCGGCGCCGGACACTTCGTCAAGATGGTCCATAACGGCATTGAGTACGGAATCATGCAGGCGTATGCCGAAGGTCTCGATATCTTCCGCAACGCCACGTCAGAGGCGCTACCCGAACTACAGCGCTATGACCTGAACTTGGCCGACATTGCGGAAGTCTGGCGGCGCGGCAGCGTGATCTCCTCGTGGCTTCTCGATCTCACCGCGATGGCGTTGGCCGAAAATCCCTCGCTCTCCGAGTACACCGGCTTTGTGCAGGATTCTGGAGAGGGCCGCTGGACCATCGCAGCGGCGATTGATGAAGCCGTTCCGTGTGAAGTTCTCTCGGCCGCGCTGTACACGCGTTTCCGCTCACGCCAGGAGCACACCTTCGCGGAAAAGGTGCTCAGCGCCATGCGTCAGAAGTTCGGGGGTCACATCGAGCAGAAGCCGAGGAAACAAGCTTCGTGATCCGGAGGAAGAACCATGCCGCAAGCTGAGCGCGAACTGCCCGCATTGGAACAGGCCCCAACCGG
Source organism: Terriglobales bacterium (assembly GCA_035280185.1). GTDB lineage: Bacteria > Acidobacteriota > Terriglobia > Terriglobales > Acidobacteriaceae > Angelobacter. The sequence goes on along the minus strand of DATEGH010000376.1, from coordinate 251 downwards.
AACTTCGCGCCAGACTGGCCCATGCGTGATGGTGATCTTTGGCGGCACGGGCGATCTCACCGCGCGCAAGCTTTTCCCTGCTCTCTACAACCTCGCCAAGAGTAATCTGCTCTCGCGCGAGTTCGCCATCGTCGGTGTGGCCCGCAATGACTACACCGTGGACCAGTACCGGCAAATCATGGGCCAGAAGCTGCAAAGCTTCGCCACCAGCGCCGTGGACGACGATCTCCGTGAATGGCTTCTGCGCCGGA
>DATEGH010000375.1:0-3574 GCA_035280185.1 Terriglobales bacterium | reverse complement strand
AAACGCCGGCGAGCCTGCGCAGGTTTGTAACGAATGCTTTCGTTCACGTGCCGCACCTGGTCCACCTTGATCATCATTTGGGGAGGATCGGGCGGGACAATGAGTACGTCAGGGTGCGGTTGCACCAGGATGCGCGTCTCGCGCTTGTCAGTCTCGCGAAGCCCTTCGCGCGCTTCGACCGCCTCGGCGCACCGCGCTTCCAGATCTTCAGCAGCTGCGATTCGGCGACAGTTCTCGCAGACGCCGCAATAATCCGGAAGCCCGTCTTTTTCAACAGCCGTTCCCAACGGCCCGCCAGTACAGTTCATGGCGCGCGCCATCATGAGCGATAGGGTGTATTTGCCGGAGCCCTCAGGACCGGCCAGGATGACGGAGTGTGGAAAGTGTCCGCCCGCAAGCATCTGACGCATTTGCCGGACGGTGGTTTCATTCCCGTAGAACTCGGAGAAGGACATTGTGAGTATTGTAATGGCGCATCTCGCCGGGATCCTGTTTTGCTACCGAATCTCGCGGCGCGATCTTGAGCTTTGCGAGCCGCGGCGCTTTATTTCTGCTAAGCCCCTTCATTAATTCGCAATAAGATTTAAGACACGCAAAAATCCATTGACATCGGTTTCCGAACGGACGTAATATCTGAGCAATTTAAGCGAAAGTCTGCCTGATTTTTTGTGGCAGAAATTTGCACAAGTCGGTGCTTGCCGCGACGGAAACGTGCAGCCCGGCAGTTATCAGCAAAATTGAACTTGCGGCAGTCGAGGAACTGGTGTCCTGCTGAAGGTGTCTCTGATCGCGCAGAAATGCCGGCCGGATACCTGCGTTTCACTGAAACTCACATCTCCTAGATCCCCTCCTCGCGCCTGGAGTTCTCTTCGGGCGCTTTTTTCTGCGTACACTCTCGATTAGAGTTTTTTAACCCGTTCTTAATGAGTGCCGCCCAGATCAGGGGCAAGAATCCAATTTCGATCGTCTTGCCCTGAGTTGGAGGTGTTCAATGGCAGATCTGATGAACCGTTTCTTGTCTTTGTTTGTGCGCTGCTGGCATGGAAAGCGTGGTCCGCTGATCACACTGCGCCCGGAAACCAAACGGACCGGAGCCGCCGCCATTACAGGCACCTACTTTGTTTGTCTGTCATGCGGCAAGGAATTTCCTACGATTGGGATCAGATGCGTACGGTGAAACCCATCGCGGGACAGAGAAGAGATCCGCCTGAATTTGATCAGTACCTAGCACTTATTACGCAATTTACCCGTCCATGCTTCGCTGTGCTTTTCCCAGAGAGAGCTGCTGAGAACGCCTGATATTGAGGCGCTACTCAAAGCAGCTACTCTGGATTCATGCAGTCTGACGTTTGTAAGCGGACGTGTTGGTCATCAGCTCTTCTTTCCTTTTTCTTGTCGCTGGTCTTGATCGGCTGTGGAGGAAATCCTGGGCGTACTTCTGGCGCTTCGCCCACTCCGGCCCCGGTAGCTTCTCCAACTCCAATTCCTGTAGCTTCTCCAACTCCGAGCCAATCGATGCCGCAGTTCAATTCGGCAGATGAGTTCACCATAATTGCACTGCCGGATACGCAGTACTACAGCCGCGATTTTCCTGACATTTTTCGCGCGCAGACGCAGTGGATTGCAGATCACGTTCAGGACCAGCGAATCAAGGTGGTCTTGGGGCTGGGCGACATCGTTGATGATGGAGCTGATTCCGCGCAATGGCAGAATGCTGACTCAGCGGTGCGTCTGCTGGACGGGGCAGTGCCTTATCTTATGGCCATCGGCAACCACGACTACGCAACTGCCAAGCCCGCCGCGCGCACTTCGGGCGCCCAGGGCTTCAACTTATTCTTCGGTCCGGCGCGATATGCCAGCGCAGGTTGGTATAAAGGCAGTTTCCCCGCGGGCAGCAATGAGAACTTTTACGGTGTTCTGAACGTCAACGGTCGCGATTACCTGATCGTGGTGCTTGAGTTTGCGCCACGCGATTCCTCGCTTGCCTGGGCTGATGGAATTCTCAAAGCCAACCAGGACAAAGAGGCGATCATTGTTACGCACGCCTTCACCTTTACCGACAACACGCGCATGTCGCGTTGCGATGCGAATAGCGCCGCCAGCTTCGGCGTTGGCCAGGACAATGATGGCGAAGACGTCTGGTGGAAGCTGGTGCGCAAGTATGCGAATGTCCGCATGGTCTTGAGCGGTCATGTTAATACCGGCGATGGGACCGGACATCGCATCGATCTGGGGGACCAGGGAAACCTCGTGAATCAAATGTTGTCCGACTATCAATCTGAGGCATTGGGTGGCGGCGGTTTTCTACGCTTGATTAGGATCGCGCCATCATTGAATCGCGTCTCTGTTTTTACTTACTCGCCCTATAGCAACAGCTTTAAGACTGACGATCACAACCAATTCATAGTCCCTTACCTTGCAACCAGCGGTACGGTCAGCGGCATAATTTCAGGTAAGGTGCGGAACATTGTGGATTGCAAACCAGTCGCGGGCGTGAGCGTTGCGGCTAACGGCGGCAGTGCGATTTCTGACGCGAACGGATTGTTTTCTATTCCCGCTCCTGCGGTAAGCACACTGCCCATCTCAGCCACTCTGAGCGGTTGGGTCAGCAATAGCCGTTCCGCAACCGCGACGGCCGATCCGGCTTCCGAGCCCAGTCCGTCCAAGATTTTCGTTGCTGAAGCAGGCCAGGTGACGGGAATTGTCCGCACGGCTTCAGGGTTGCCGGTACGGGGAGCGACCGTTCTATTTACCGGCGGCGATTTGCGGGTGATCACGACTGTCACCACGGACGGCAGCGGCGCCTACGAGTCAGGACCGCTGGCGATCGGGACTTACACCGCCAGTGCTTCCGCGGCGGGACACAGTTCTGTGGCATCGACCCTGACAGTGAACACGGGTACTTCGGCCACGCTGAACCTTACGCTGCAATAGCGAACCCCCCGGGGCGGATAGGTGGACTTAGTCCAGGACTTAGTCCATAATACACGCCATGGAAGTCAACGTTCATGAGGCGAAGACTAACTTCTCCAAGCTGCTGCAGCGGGTAGCTTTGGGGGAAGAGATCATCATTGCCAAGGCGGGCGTGCCGGTGGCGCGACTGGTCCCTGTGCACCCGGCCAAAGATGAACGTCAGTTGGGGTTGTATCGCGGCCAAATATGGATGGCCGATGATTTCGACGCTCCTCTGCCGGACGACCTTCTGGCCGCTTTTAACGGAGAAGAGCCACCAACACCGAAGAATGTAAAACGGGTTCCGCGCAAGAAGCGGAAGAAGGCATGAAGATCCTGCTGGACACCTCGGCTTTCGTCTGGAGTCTTGACGAACCGGAGAAACTTAGCAAGAACGCGCGGGAGATTTTGCAGACAGGCGATCAGGAAATTTTCATTTCCGCCGTGAGCTCCTGGGAAATAGTGATCAAGTGGTCTTTGGGGAAGCTCCAATTGCCAAAACCTCCGGCCGAGCTGGTTCCCGAGGCGTTGGCACGATTCTCGGCACAGTCGCTCGCTATTACGCATACCCACAGCCTGGCTGTCTCGGAATTGCCGCGGCACCACAACGACCCATTTGACC
>DATEGH010000374.1:0-8792 GCA_035280185.1 Terriglobales bacterium | reverse complement strand
ACCGGGAGGCGATCCGGCGGCGGTGCTGTTTGATGCCTTGAATGCGGCCAAAGCGCGCCATACCGATAGCGTGATTGTGGACACGGCAGGCCGGCTGCACACGAAATCGAATCTGATGACGGAACTGGAAAAGATGAAGCGCACGGCGCATCGCGTGATCCCGGGAGCGCCGCATGAAGTGCTGCTAGTGATGGACGCCACGACCGGACAGAACGGATTGCAGCAAGCGCGGCTGTTTACCGAGTCGGCGGGAGTGACTGGAATCGTGCTGACCAAGCTCGACGGCACGGCGAAAGGCGGCGTGGTAGTGGCGATTTCGCGCGAGCTTGGTTTGCCGGTGCGCTATGTGGGCGTAGGCGAGAAGGCGAACGATCTGCTGCCGTTCAACCCTGAGAGCTTTGTGGATTCGATGTTCGAGATAACGGGCGCTGCGGCGTAGGGAGCACACCTTACCGCGGATGAACGCGGATGAGCGCGGATGGTGAATTTCTCTTCTGAAGACGAACGGTTCATGCGGCGAGCGCTGGAGTTGGCGCGCGAAGGAATAGCCTTGGCTTCGCCTAATCCGCGGGTTGGAGCGGTGGTGGTGAGCCGCGATGGGCAGGTAACAGGCGAAGGATTCCATACTTATGACGGGCTCAAGCACGCTGAAGTTCTGGCTTTGGAACATGCCGGCGAAAAGGCGCGAGGCGGAACGCTGTATCTAAACCTGGAGCCATGCTGCCATCAGGGACGAACCGGACCATGCGCGGATGCGGTGATCGCTGCAGGGATTCGGCGAGTAGTGGCTGCCATGGCTGATCCGAATCCAGTGGTGGCAGGGCAGGGATTTGAGAAGCTGCGAAAGGCCGGAATCGCAGTAGACGCCGGCCTGCTGGAAACAGAAGCACGTAAGCTGAATGAGGCGTTTGCCCGATATGTCGTTGCACGACGTCCGCTAGTGACGTTGAAGTCGGGTATGACGCTGGATGGCAAGATTGCGCCACCTCCGGGAGAGTCGGTGAACCCTTCGGCAATGGGCGCGAGCGGCGCGACGGGAGGCTGGATCACCAGCGAAGAAGCGCGCGCTCACGTGCAGGAGTTGCGGCATGAGTCGGACGCGATCATGGTGGGAGTGGGCACGATCATCGCCGATGATCCTTTGCTTACTGACCGCACGGGGCAAAAACGCAGGCGTCCGCTGCTGCGCGTGATCCTGGATTCGCGGCTGCGCTTGCCGATGGAATCGCGGCTGGTGAAGACAGCGAAGGAAGACGTGCTGGTGTTTTGTTCGTTTGCAGAAGAGAAGAAGCGCAGCGAGCTGGAGGCGCGCGGAATTCGCGTGGAGCAGGTGGCGCTGGGGGCGAGCGACGGGCGTCCTGATCTGGAAAGGACAATGAGCAAGCTCGGCGAGTTGGACATCACCAGCCTCTTGATTGAAGGCGGCGCGTTGGTGAACTGGGCTGCGCTGGCGGCGGGAATTGTGGACAAGGTGTTTTTTTATTACGCGCCAAAAATTCTTGCCGGCACGGGCGCGGTTCCGTTTGCGACCGGCGCGGGGTTTCGCCGCATGAGTGAAGCAGCCGTGGTAAAGGATGTGACGCTGCATCGCTTTGGGGAAGACTTTGCCGTGGAAGGCTACGTTCGCGATCCGTATGCGCCGTTGGAGGCGGCAGGCTGATGTTCACCGGACTGGTGCAGGAGACTGGCAAGATTGAATCTTTGCGCAGTACGTCGCACGGGACGCGGATCAGCATTACCGCGAAGGGTGTTGCGCGGGAGTTGAAGAAAGGCGATAGCGTTGCGGTGAGCGGTGTGTGCCTGACCGCGGTTGAGATTGGGCGCGGACGCTTTTCTGCTGATCTGGCGGAAGAGACTCTGAGTCGCACTTCGCTTGGAAAGCTGCGCAAAGGATCGCTGGTGAACCTGGAGCTGCCGGCGCGGCCTCAGGACCGGCTTGGAGGGCATATTGTCCAGGGCCATGTGGATGGGACCGGCGAGTTGATCATCCTGGAAAAGATTGCCGGCGGGGATGATTGGCGGCTGACGGCGAAGATCCCTTCGGAGCTCTCGAAGTATGTCGTCCCGCAAGGTTCGATCACCATTGAGGGAATTAGCTTAACGGTAGCGAAGATCGAAGGAGCGAAGCTAGAGATTGCGATCATTCCGCATACTTATCAAGGTACGAACCTAAAGGCGCTGCGACCGGGGGATCTGCTGAACATCGAAGTAGATGTGCTGGCAAAGTACGTGGAGAGGCTGACGAGCCGCGAGTCTGCCCAAAGATTGAGCGTGGAAGAGTTGATGCAACGGGGCTTCTAAAAAAGATCAGCACAGTCAGGTTCGACTGTGCTGATGATGAGAGGGTACCCAGTCTTCGGTTCAATCCTGGTGCTCTGCCGGGGGCCGGTTAGCTATCGCCGGCAGAACGTAACCGCTCAACAAACTTGCCTTGCTAAAATCCAGCGCGCGAAAGTACCACGTAAAGCACCGCCACCGCAAAAGCCGCTGCAATCCGCAGCGCGCCGGCAAAATTTTGAGAACTGCGATCCGTCATACATCCCTCCCCCGGTTGTCACTGCTGCGGTAAAGCTGCACGTCATAAAAGGGGGAGAGCCACAGCCTTCGTGCGCAGCAGAGTGGAACCCATGAGCTCTGTTCCACTTGGGCATGATCGCGCCGGGTGGGTGAGAAGCAAATTAGAGCCGCATTAATCTTCCTAATTAGGAAAAGCTTATGGCGAGGCCGTACTGGCAACCGGCGCTCCGGTTTTGTGGTCGGGTTCATCGGGAACATCGCTATGTGACATTCTTGCGTCGCAATGGGGCGGCGCGCAGCAGAAAAGCGCCGGTCGCAGGCAACGGGATGCAAGGTGCGTGTGAAGGAAGCGTCAAGTAAGTAGCTTTCTTAAATTTTTTAATTACCTTTTAATTACTTTCCAACCGGGCCAAATCAGACTGCCAAAGGAATGACGGGTGGCTGGCTATCCGGGCCCATCAGATTTGTCCCAGACAGCAACCACAAAAATAGAACTCTGAGCGCCGGCTGTCGGCGCAGATCAGGTAACTGAAAGCCGGAAGGAAGCAGGTATCCGGGATGGTTGATGTGAGCTTCCCAACGGCGGCGCCAGCGAGCGCGCACAGTGCCAACCGGCGTGTGTTCTGATTACCGATCCCCAGGAGCAAGCAAGGAGCGTGGCAAACATGTGGTATCAGAAATCACTTCGGAATTTGGCCCTGCTGGCGGTAGCGTCCTACACGCTGTTCATGCTGGGCTGTGGATTCAACGGCCCCAATCTGGCCAAGAGCAGCTCCGGTAGCAGCAGCGCGACCCCGGGTTCCAGCGGCGCCGGCAAAACGCCGGGCAGCGGTAACTCCGGTGGAAGCAACTCCGGAAATAATGGTGGAGACCAGTCCGGATCGGGAAACGGCTCGGATGACCAGGGCGGAAATTCCGGATCTGGCCGTGGACCGGGTGGGAAAGGCCATGGCGGAAACGGTGGTGACGATGGGGAAAACGGAGAGCGCAAGCTGGCTTCTCTGAAGACCATCGCTGTTCCGAGCCCGACCGCAGCCGAACTCAGCAGCGTGGTGCTTGATAAGCAGGCCGCGATCGTCCTCGGCAAAGCGCTTTTCTGGGACATGCAGGCCGGCAGCGACGGCAAGACTGCCTGCGCTTCCTGCCACTCCAGCGCGGGCGCAGACAACCGCTGGATCAACGAATTCAACCCCGGCTTCAACCGCGTGGACGCCAACAACGCCGCGGCGGCCGACTCCCAAATCTTCCAGGCTCCAATCACCGCGAACTATACGCTCACAGCGGCTGATTTCCCGCTGCACAAGCTCTCGAACATCGCCAGTTCCGGTTCGGCCGTGCTGTCGGACAATCAGAACGTCGTCGGCTCCGCAGGCGTCTTCCACTTCACTTTTAATGACGATATCCTCGGCCAGGGTGCGGAAGACGAAACCTCCGTCCCCGACGCCATCTTCAGCATCCCCGACGGCAACGGCGGCAGCATCAATACTCGCCGCGTGACGCCGCGCAACGCGCCTCCAGTCATCAACGCGGTTTTCAACTACCGCAACTTCTGGGACGGTCGCGCGCAACGCACCTTCAACGGCGTGAACCCATTCGGCGCAGGCGATCCAAATGCTTTCCTGCTCCAGGTGGACTCTTCCGCCGCCAACGGCTTCAGCCAGACTCAGCTCCGGCTCTCCAACTCCGCGCTGGCCTCGCAGTCCGTCGGACCTCCGGGAGCGGACGTTGAAATGTCTGCCACCGGCCGCCCGTTCATCAAGATCGGCAAGAAGATGCTCTCTATCACTACTCCTCTTGCTCTTCAGGATGTCGCGCTCGATGACAGCGTGCTTGGCTCCATTTCCGCCGCCCCGAACAAAGGACTCACGCAGTCATACGTGACCCTGGTTCAGGCTGCGTTCCAGCCCAAGTGGTGGGATTCTGACGCGGTGGTTGATGCCTCCGGCAATTTCCTGCACACCGGCACGCCGCAGAACACTAACGAGTACAGCCTGATGGAATATAACTTCTCCATGTTCTGGGGAGTTGCCATCGAGATGTACGAATCCACTCTGGTCTCTGACAGCTCGCGCTTTGACCAGTTCATGGAAGGCAACCGCACCGCTCTCACCTCGCTTGAGCAGCGCGGTATGGACCGTTTCACCGGCAAGGGCGGATGCGTTAACTGCCACAACGGCGCAGAATTCACTGATGCCGCCATCTCCAACGTTGACAGCCGCGGCGCGGTTGAGATGCTTGAAAATGGCCAGTGGCACGATGTCGGATTCCACAACATCGGCGTCCGGCCTACCACTGACGATCTCGGCGTGGGCGCCGGAGATCCTTCCGGTATCTCCTCGCTCTCCATCGCAGAACTCGCTTCGCAAGGGCTGGTCAGCGGCACGGCAGTTCCCGCCGGCGCTTCGGTTTCGGTCCGCGGCGCATTCAAAACTCCCGGACTGCGCAACATCGAGTTGACCGCTCCTTACTTCAACAATGGCGGCCAGGCTACGCTCGCTCAGCTCGTGGACTTCTACAGCCGCGGCGGGGACTTCCCCTCTGCTGACGTAGATCCCGAAATGAAGCGCGCCGGCTTCTCCGCTGACGACAAAGCTGCAGTGGTCGCTTTCCTCAAGTCTCTGACGGACGAACGTGTCCGGGCCCAGAGCGCGCCCTTCGACCACCCGTCGCTCGTCATCGGCAACGGGCTGGGGCTGGTGGATGGCGCATTCCAGGAACAGACCATCACTCTCCCGGCAACGGGAGCCAGTGGCGGCGCGGCACTGCCCAAGTTCTGCCAGAACATCGGAGCTAGCTGCGACTAACTGATTCCGAAAGACCCTGTTACCATTTGTTTCTCCTCGGCCGCTCTCCACAAGAGAGCGGCTTTTTTGTTGGGAGCAAATGGCAATTGGCAAATAGCAACTAGCACTTAGCAATTAGCTCTCAGCCATTAGCTCTTGGCTGCTGCGCATTGAGAGCGGTCTCATAAATCGCTTCGTATCAGGGCACAACCTTCAGTCGTGCCGAATAAATCCTCTTCGCTTCTGTCATCCCCGCGCTTCCTCCGCTTACTCCGTTCCTCTGCGTTTCAAAGGTTTTGGGGTTCCAATTTTCACTTTTTGGCAATTTCGGCGATTTTGGCAATCTACGGTCCCCCTACCTCGCCGCCCGTGCCAGCACCGGACCCACCACGGCCAGCAGCAGCACGTAGGCCGCAGAGAGCGATTCCAATTGAGGCTCCAGGCCTGCGCCCAATCCCGCGATCACAATGGAAAATTCCCCGCGAGCGATCAACGCAGTCCCGGCGCGAAGACCGCCTCGCATGTCGGCGCCTAGCTTGTGAGCTGCCCAATAGCCCGCGCCGATCTTGGTGATCGCCGTCACCAGGCCGAGTACGCTCGCCATCCCCAGCACCGAGGTCAGTGATGCCGGATCAATCCGAAGTCCAAAAAAGAAAAAGAAAATCGCGGCAAAAAAGTCACGCAGCGGCGCAATCAGCCGATGCGCCTGCTCCCGCATCGGACCCGAAACTGCAATTCCAACCAGGAACGCTCCGATGGCGGAGGAAATCTGAAGGCGCTGCGCCAGCCCGCCCACCAGCAGCACCGTACCCAGCAGCGAAAGCAGAATGATCTCGTCCGATTGGTGTGCGGCAAACCGGCTCAACTTCTGCCCATACCGCACCGCGATGAAGAGAACAAGAAAAACCGCCGCAACCGCTACCAGCACAGAAACCGCAATTCGCGCTTTGTCGCCGCCCACCAGAAGAACGGCCACCACCGGCAGGTAAACGGCCATCGCCAGATCTTCAAGCACCAGCACAGACAAAATGCCGGGCGTTTCCTGGCAATTCATCCGCCGCAGCTCGGCCAACAGCTTCGCAATCACTCCGGAAGAAGAAATGTAAGTCACGCCTCCCAGCAGCACCGCCGCCAGCGGTCTCCACCCAAGCAAAAAGCCGGCAACCAGCCCGGGCGAAAAATTGAGCAGGAAATCGACCAAGCCGGCGCTCATTCCCTGCCGCAAATTGCTGATCAGATCTTCTCCTGGGTATTCCAGACCGAGCATGAACAGCAGCAGCAGAACGCCGATCTCCGCGCCAACGTGGATGAACTCCGCCGTCACTTTCAACGGAGCCAGCCCGCCATTGCCGAATGCCAGTCCGGCGACGAGGTAGAGCGGTATGGCGGAAAATCCCCAGCGGCTCGCGATGCGCGCCAGCACCGCCAGCCCGAGCACCGACGCACCTAATTCGACGAAGATAAACGAAGGATCCGAAGCCATTTCGCAAACTCGATCGACCAACCCGAAGAACCTAAAAGCTTACCGCTGATCCACGCTGATTGAACGGACGTTGGAAGAAGAAGGTGTTGACCTTTGTCTTTGCTAATTGAGCCAATTGAGCCAAAGGCCAACAGCCAAGAGCCAAAAGCCAATTGCTAATTGCCAATTGCCAATTGCAGTTACACTGAAAGGCATGAACATTCTGCTCATTGGTTCGGTTCTAATTCTTGGTATCACCTGCATCGATTCAACTGCTCAAGCTGCGCAAACGGCCAAGTTCGGTCCTGAAAATCCGTTCTATGCGCCAAGTACGCTGCCGTTCCAGGCGCCGCCCTTTGACAAGATCAAGGACGAGGATTATCAGCCCGCCATTGAGGCCGGCATGGCCGAACAGTTGAAGGAGACGGAAGCCATCGCCAACAATCCGGCCCCGCCCACGTTCGACAACACCATTGCCGCCATGGAAAAGACCGGACAACTGCTGCAGCGGGCCACGGAAACCTTCTTCGCTGTCACGAGCGCGAACACCAATCCAACGTTGCAGAATGTGCAGGAGATTGAGGCGCCAAAACTGGCGGCCCTCCAGGACGCGATCCACCTTGACACCAAACTGTTCAAGCGCGTGGAGGCTATCTACAAGCAGCGCCACGGGCTCAAGCTCACGCCGGAACAGTTGCGGCTGGTGGAGTACCAATACAACGAGTTCGTACACGCAGGAGCCAATCTCAGCGATGCGAAAAAAACCGAACTGAAGAAGATCAATAAGGAACTGGCCAGCCTCTCGCAAGCTTTCATCAAGAAACTCCTTGCCGCCACCAAAGAGGGCGCATACGTTACCACCGACAAAGCAGCCCTGGCCGGCTTGACCGACGCCAAAATCAAGGCCGCGCAGGAGTCGGCCAAGAATCGCAAGGCGGAAGGATATGTTCTTCCGCTGCAGAACACCACGCAGCAGCCCGATCTGCAATCCTTGACCAACCGGTCCACGCGCCAGGCGATTTTCGAAAATTCCTGGGGACGCGCCGAGCGTGGCGACGCCAACGACACGCGCCAAACCATCGCCAAAATCGCGCAGTTGCGCGCGCAGAAAGCAAAGCTGCTGGGCTTTTCGGACTTTGCCGCCTGGAAGCTGGTGGACCAAATGGCCAAGACGCCGGAAGCGGCGCTGAACTTCATGAGCCAGCTTGGGCCGGCAGCCGCTGCCCGCGACGCCGCCGAGGCCAAGGACATTCAGGCCGTGATTGACAAGCAGAATGGCGGCTTCCAGCTCCAGCCGTGGGACTGGGAGCTCTATGCCGAGCAGGTGCGCAAAGCGAAATACGACTTGAATGAAGACGACGTCAAACCGTATTTCGAGCTGAACAACGTGCTGGAAAACGGCGTCTTTTACGCCGCCCATCAGCTCTACGGACTCACCTTCAAGGAGCGCAAAGATCTTCCTGTGTACGCGCCGGGCATGCGCGTGTTTGAAGTGTTCAATGCGGACGGCAGCTCGCTGGCGCTGTTCTACTGCGATTACTTCAAGCGCGATAACAAACAGGGCGGCGCCTGGATGACGAACTACGTGGACCAGTCGAAGCTGCTCGGCACAAAACCGGTGGTGGCGAATGTCGCCAATTTCGAGCCACCCGCGCCCGGCGAGCCCGCGTTGCTTACCTCAGACGACGTGACCACCATGTTCCACGAGTTTGGCCATGCGCTGCACGGCATGTTCTCCAACACCGAATATCCCAGCCTCTCCGGGACTTCCACTGCGCGCGATTTCGTGGAGTTCCCTTCGCAGTTCAACGAACACTGGATGCTCTATCCTTCAGTCTTTGAGCATTTTGCCAGGCACTACAAAACCGGCGCGCCCATGCCCAAGGAGTTGGTGGAGAAGATCCGCAAGGCAAAGACCTTCAATGCCGGATATGACATGACCGAACTCGTCGCCGCTGCCGAACTCGATATGAAGTGGCACACGCTGCCGGCGAGCGCCGCTTTGCAGGACCCCGACAAGTTTGAGAAGG
>DATEGH010000373.1:0-11923 GCA_035280185.1 Terriglobales bacterium | reverse complement strand
GGATTTTGATGCCGTAATCGCAACGCCGGACATGATGAAGTCCGTGGGCAAGTTGGGCAAGGTGCTTGGTCCGCGTGGTCTCATGCCGAATCCAAAAACCGGGACTGTGACCTTCGACATCGCGAACGCCGTGAAAGAAATCAAGGCCGGCAAGGTGGAGTTCCGCACTGACAAGACGGCTCTGGTGCACGTTCCTGTGGGGAAGATCTCCTTTACCCCGGACAAGCTGGTGGAGAACGCGACCACTGTTATCAGCAGCGTGGTGCGCGCTAAGCCGGCAGCAGCCAAAGGGAAGTACATCAAGGGCGCGTACATCTCATCCACGATGGGACCGGGAATCTCGATTGACACGGCTGCGGTTGAAGCGGCGGCGAAAGCATAGAGGATTGAGCGATGGCAGTCACAAAAGCAAAAAAAGCGGAACAGATTGAAAAGCTGAATGGCCAGCTTCAGAAGGCCAGCAGCATGATCGTGGGCACATTTTCCAAGCTCACCGTGGCCAAGGATTTTGAGTTGCGCAAAACGGTGCGCGGCGCGGGCGCCAAATATCAGGTGGTGAAGAACACGCTGGCCCAGCGCGCTTCCGAAGGCACGCAGGTAAGTCAGGCGCTCAAAGGCCTGAAGGGTGTCACCTCGATTGCTTACACGGAAGGCGATCCGGTGGCGCTGGCCAAAGCGCTGAGCAAGTACGTTGACGACAATCCTGAATTTTCATTCAAAGCAGGAGTGCTCGAAGGCAAGCTGCTGAACCTCACGGAGGTGAAAGCGCTAGCCAAGATGCCCTCTAAGGAAGAGATTTACTCCAAACTGCTCTTCCTGATGAATGCTCCGGCGCAACGGCTGGTAACAGTCATGAGCGCCGTGGGACGCGACCTGGCAGTGGTGGTAAATCAGGGCGTGGAAAAGAAGAAATTCAAAGAAACCGGCGAAGCTGCAGGCAGCTAGCTGGTTTCAGTCCTCAAGCCGGCGAGTGCGGCTGGGTTGGGGAGAGCAGTTCTCGCTGTCAACGGCTCGCGCGGCGCGGTCTGGGCGCATTGGAACGCGATGAGATGGTGCGGCGAGCAGCACAAACGATTTCAGAACCTGGAGAAAAAGAAATGGCAGACTTGCAGCAGTTAGAAGAACAGATCGTTGGGCTTAGCCTTCTGGATGCGGCCCAGCTCGTGAAGAAGCTCGAAGATCGCCTTGGAGTTTCAGCAGCAGCGGCAGCGCCGGTTATGATGGCCGGCGGAGCAGCGGCAGCGGCGGCTCCGGCAGAAGAAAAGACGGAATTCACCGTCGTGCTGACCGCGGCAGGCGCCAACAAGATCAACGTGATCAAGGCTGTGCGGGAAGTTACCAGCCTGGGTTTGAAGGAAGCCAAGGACCTGGTGGACGGCGCTCCCAAGCCGATCAAGGAGAACGTCTCCAAGGAAGAAGCCGAGACCATTAAGAAAAAATTTACCGAAGCCGGAGCCACCGTCGAAGTGAAGTAAGCGGCATCTTTTCAGGGTTTTCCGGCAGGTGACGCGAGTCCCTGCCGGGAGACTCCGGTCAGCGGATTTGAATCCGGAAGAGGATTTCTGTTATCAAATAGACAGCGGTTTTCTCTTCCAAACCGGAATTTCAATGGCAGGTCAGGTGCGGTGCTCCAACGATGAAGCTGAGCGAGCCGGGAGTGTCCCTGTCCGCCGTATTGCGTTTTTAGCAGGTCTGTGAAGAGCAGGCCGGGAACGGCTTAAATTCAGACGGGCGCGAACAAGACAATTCAGCCTTTGCATTTCGCCATGGCGGCGTCATCGGAAACTTTTGTCTCCGTTGGCCCGCTTTGTTCTGTCTCCGCCCGCTCACGCGTGCAGTGAGTTTGAAGCTGCATAGTTATCAGGTTTTGCCGGGGAAAAGCAAGAAATTTCCTGAGCTGGACCGCAAGTTCGTAACAGTTCTTTAGGAGTAATCATGCCCAATAAGAATGGCGCCTCCCGCGTTCGCCTCGATTTTTCAAAGATTCCGACAGCATTGCAGATCCCAAACCTCATTGAGGTGCAGAAGCGTTCCTACGATCGTTTTCTGCAGATGGACAAGCTGCCCAGCGAGCGGGACGACAGCGGTTTGCAGTCCGTTTTCCAATCGGTTTTCCCCATCACGGATTTCCGCAACGTTTCTGAACTGGCGTTTGTGGACTTCGCCATCGGCAACTGGGAGTGCAAATGCGGCCACCTGAAAGGGCTGCATCACCTTCGCACCACCTGCCGGAACTGCGGCAACACAGTTATTACGGATCCGTTTCACCCTGGAGACGTGCTGTGCAGCAAATGCGGCACCTACAACGCGAACACTCCTGACTTCTGCAACAAGTGCGGCGACCCTGTGGGCCTGCAACTGAAATACGACGTGGCGGAATGCGAAGAGCGCGGCATGACCTATTCCGCTCCGCTGAAAGTCACGATCCGCCTGACCATTTACGACAAAGATCCGGAGACCGGCAACAAGAGCATCCGCGACATCAAGGAGCAGGAAGTCTTTTTCGGCGACATTCCGCTGATGACCCAGAACGGCACGTTCATCATCAACGGCACAGAGCGCGTGATCGTGAGCCAGTTGCACCGCTCGCCCGGCGTCTTCTTTGAAACGGCCAACAACCGCACCTATTTCCTGGGTAAGATCATTCCGTATCGCGGATCTTGGGTGGAGTTCGAATACGACCAGAAGAACATTTTGTACGTCCGCATTGACCGCAAGCGGAAGTTTCTGGGAACGATCTTTCTGCGTGCGCTCGGGCTGCGCTCGGATGAAGATATTTTGCGCACGTTCTACGCCGTGGACCGCATCAGCCTGAAGGACAAGAAACTGCGCTGGATGCTGGAGAGCGGCATTGAGCGTCCCACCAATCTATCCGGCCTGAAGCTGGCGCACAGCATTAAGGACAAGAGCGGGCATGAGATTGCGCACTCCGGGCGAAAGATTACCCCGGCCGTGCTCAAGGAAATCCAAAAAGCAAAGATCACTGAGATTGACATCGACACAACCGATCTCGAAGGCGCATTTACGGCCGCTGACGTAGTAGACACCAACACCGGTGACGTTCTGCTGGAAGCCAACAACGAGATCACGGCGGACAAGCTGGCAAAAATCATGGACGCCGGCATTGAAGAAATCCACGTGTTCTTCCCTGAGCGCGACGATGTGGGCAACGTGATCAGCGCCACTCTGCGCCGCGACTCCGTGAAGACGCCCCAGGAAGCTCTGATCGAAATTTACCGCAAGCTGCGCCCTGGCGATCCGCCGACGCTGGACACAGCCACCGCGCTATTCCACGGCATGTTCTTTGATCCGCGGAAGTACGACTTCAGCCGCGTCGGACGTCTGAAGTTCAACATCAAGCTGCACGAGCGGGACGATGCCACCAGCCTGGACAAGAGGACACTCGACCCTGACGATTTTTATGGGACCATCCGCTACCTGCTGAAGCTGCGCAAGAACATGGGATCAGTGGACGACATCGATCACCTGGGCAACCGCCGTGTGCGCGCGGTGGGTGAATTGATGGAGAACCAGTTCCGCATCGGCCTGGTGCGCATGGAACGAGCGATCAAAGAGAAAATGAGCGTGTACCAGGAGATGTCGACGGCCATGCCGCACGATCTGGTGAACGCGAAACCCGTGATGGCTGCCATCCGGGAGTTCTTCGGTTCGTCGCAGCTTTCGCAGTTCATGGACCAGACGAATCCGCTCTCGGAAATCACGCACAAGCGCCGTCTTTCCGCGCTGGGGCCGGGCGGTTTGTCACGCGAGCGCGCGGGCTTCGAAGTTCGCGACGTTCATCCGACGCACTACGGTCGTATCTGCCCGATTGAGACGCCGGAAGGTCCGAATATCGGTTTGATCAGCTCACTGAGCTGCTATGCACGAATCAACGACTACGGATTTATCGAATCTCCTTATCGACGGGTGAAGGACTCGCGCATTGTTGATTTCATAACTGTGGTGAACGCCGGCGATAGCGACTACCGCGTGGGAGACCACATTGAGCAGAAGGAACTTGATAAAGCCAATGCTGACCTGAAAGAGCGCCGCAAGAAGGCGATCGATTGGGAGCCTTTCTCCTTCTATCTCTCGGCGTGGGAGGAAGACCGGCACGTGATCGCCCAGGCGAACATCGAGCTGGACGAAAAAGGCCGCATTGTTGCCGAACTGGTAAACGCACGCAAAGCCGGCAACTTCGTTCTGGTCCCGCGTGACGAGGTCGACTACATCGACGTTAGCCCGAAGCAGCTTGTTTCGGTCGCGGCATCACTGGTTCCATTCCTGGAGCACGACGACGCCAACCGCGCTCTGATGGGCGCGAACATGCAACGCCAGTCTGTGCCGCTGCTGCGCGCGCAGGCGCCTTACGTCGGCACCGGCATGGAAGGCGTGACGGCGCGCGATTCCGGCGCTGTAGTGCTGGCGCGCCGCAACGGATTCGTCGACTCTGTCGACTCGGAGCGCATTATTGTGCGCGTTGAGGGCGAGCACCATCCGACGCAGCTCTCGCGCGAAGTCGGCAGCGACATTTATCAGCTCACCAAGTTCAAGCGCTCCAACCAGAACACCTGCATCAACCAAAAGCCGGTGGTCAAGAAAGGCGACCGCGTGCTGAAAGGACAGGTGATCGCCGATGGTCCTTGCACTGACAACGGCGAGCTTGCCCTGGGACGCAACGTGCTGGTGGCGTTCATGCCGTGGCGCGGTTATAACTTTGAAGACGCGATCCTGGTTTCCGAAAAGATGGTGAAAGAGGACTACTACACCTCAGTTCACATCGAGGAATTCGAGATTGAAGCCCGCGACACCAAGCTAGGACCTGAGGAAATCACGCGCGACATTCCCAACGTGAGCGAGTCAGCCCTGCGCGATCTCGACGAGAGCGGAGTGATCCGCATTGGCGCGAACGTGAAGCAGGGCGACATCATGGTGGGCAAGGTCACTCCCAAAGGCGAGACCCAGCTCACACCGGAAGAGAAGCTGCTGCGCGCGATTTTCGGCGAAAAGGCCGGCGATGTCCGCGACGCTTCGCTCACTTGCCCACCGGGAATTGAGGGCACCGTGGTGGATGTGAAGATCTTCTCGCGCAAAGGACAGGAGAAGGATGAGCGCGCCAAGGCCATCGAAGCTACTCAGATCGAGCGGCTGGAAAAGAACTTGGCCGACGAAATCCGAATCCTGACCGACGAGCGGCTGAAGCGTCTGGAAGCCATCCTGGGCGGCAAGGAAGTTCAGGCTGACCTGCACGATGAGCGCACCAACAAGCGGCTGCTCACCAAGGACACCGTTCTCGATCGCGAGACGATTGAGCGCATCTCCACCCGCAATCTGAAGCGGATAAAGTACGCCGACAAAGATCCGCGGGTCAACGAGCAGATCGATGAGATCGAAGAGATGACGTCGCGCCAGATTGACGTGCTGCGCAAGATCACGAACGAGAAGATCGCGAAGCTGCAGAAAGGCGATGAGCTGCCTCCCGGCGTAATCAAGCTGGTGAAGGTGTACATCGCTATGAAGCGCAAGCTCAGCGTCGGCGACAAGATGGCAGGACGCCACGGCAACAAGGGCGTGATCGCTCGCATTTTGCCGGAAGAAGACATGCCATATCTCGCAGACGGAACGCCAGTGGAGATCGTGCTGAACCCGCTGGGTGTGCCGAGCCGTATGAACGTCGGCCAGATTCTGGAGACGCACCTGGGCTGGGCCGGATATCAGTTGGGCGAGCGCATCAACGAGTTCTTGAAGGAGAACTCGCGCGAAGAGGTAATTCGGCGCGAATTGAAGAGCATCTTCAAAGACACGCCATTCGGGGCCAAGATCGCCGATCTTGAAGAAGACGAACTGGTAAACGTGGCCAAGAGTCTATCGAAGGGCGTCTTCTTTGCGTCGCCGGTGTTTGACGGCTCGCGTGAAACGGAAATCAAGGCCATGCTGCGCGAGTCGGGCTTGCCGGAGTCGGGCAAGACGGAACTCTACGATGGCATGACGGGCGAGAAGTTTGAGCAGCCGGTGACCGTGGGATACATCTACATGTTGAAATTAAGCCATCTAGTGGATGATAAAATTCACGCAAGATCCATCGGTCCTTACTCGCTTATCACTCAGCAGCCGCTAGGCGGGAAAGCGCAGTTCGGCGGCCAGCGCTTCGGAGAAATGGAAGTGTGGGCGCTCGAAGCTTACGGCGCCGCCTACATCCTGCAGGAACTGCTCACCGCGAAGTCTGACGACGTCTATGGCCGCACCAAAATTTACGAAGCCATTGTGAAGGGCGAGGCTGCCATCGAGCCCGGCGTGCCCGAGTCGTTCAACGTCCTGATTCGCGAACTCCAGTCTCTTTGCCTCGATGTCGAGCTGATCAAGAGCATCGAGAGCGGCGGTCGCCGGCAGATTGCCGCCGCGGCCGACTGAAACAAATCCCAGGGTGGCTGACTAATCCCTCAGCCGCCCGTCTCAACTCCAGGTCGCTCACCGGCTGGGGTTGAGGCCAGAACGAAATTCACTCACCGGCGAGCCGCCATGCGGGGGCGCAACACCGCAGGAGGACACCTTGTACCGTTCAAGTCCATTCGATCTGGGAAACTCGATCGCCGAATTCGACTCCATCCGCATCAGCCTGGCATCGCCGGAGAAGATCCGCAGTTGGTCTCATGGCGAAGTCACCAAGCCGGAAACCATCAACTATCGCACCTTCAAGCCGGAACGCGATGGCCTGTTCTGCGCGCGCATTTTCGGCCCCGTCACTGACTGGGAGTGCCTCTGCGGCAAGTACAAGCGGATGAAGCACCGCGGCGTCATCTGCGACAAGTGCGGTGTGGAAGTTACGCTCTCCAAGGTCCGCCGCGAGCGCCTCGGCCACATCGAGCTGGCGTCGCCCTGCTCGCACGTGTGGTTTTTCAAAGGACTTCCGTCGCGCATTGGCCACCTGCTCGATATATCGCTTCGCGACCTTGAATCCGTTCTCTACTTCGAATCTTACGTGGTCGTCGAGCCCGGCGAAGCGCCGGTCAAAGACCGCGAAGTCATCAAGGAAGAAACTCGTTTCCGCGAGCTCGATCAGCAGTACCGCGCCACCGGATTCAAAGCCATGATGGGCGCGGAAGCCATCAAGGAGCTTCTCAAGCGCGTGGAGAGTGAAGAGCTCTCCGTCGAACTACGCGAGAAGATGAAGCACGAAACTTCGCTGCAGAAGCGCCTCAAATACGCCAAGCGGCTCAAAGTTGTCGAAGCCTTCCGCAAGAGCGGCAACAAACCGCAGTGGATGATCCTGGACGCGCTGCCGGTAATCCCGCCGGAGCTGCGCCCGCTCGTTCCTTTGGACGGCGGACGTTTTGCCACCTCTGATCTCAACGATCTTTATCGCCGCGTCATCAACCGCAACAACCGGCTCAAGAAGCTCATGGACCTCCACGCTCCTGAGGTCATCGTGCGCAACGAAAAGCGCATGCTTCAGGAATCGGTGGACGCTCTGTTCGATAACGGGCGTCGCGGGCGCGTTCTGCGCGGCGCCAACAACCGTCCGCTTAAGTCGCTCTCCGATACTTTGAAGGGCAAGCAGGGCCGCTTCCGTCAGAACCTTCTCGGCAAGCGCGTGGACTACTCCGGACGCTCCGTCATCGTCGTCGGTCCCGAGCTCAAGCTGCACCAGTGCGGTCTGCCCAAGAAGATGGCGCTCGAGCTGTTCAAGCCGTTCATCTATCACCGCCTTGAGCAGACTGGCCAGTGCACCACCATCAAACAGGCCAAGGAATTGGTCGAGCAGCAGGAAGCCCAGGTCTGGGACATCCTTGAAGAGGTCATCAAAGACCATCCCGTGTTACTCAACCGCGCGCCAACGCTGCATCGTCTCGGCATTCAGGCGTTCGAGCCGGTTCTCGTCGAAGGCAAAGCCATCAAGATCCATCCCCTCGTTTGCACCGCCTTCAACGCGGACTTCGACGGCGACCAGATGGCCGTGCACATTCCGCTTTCGCCGGAAGCGCAGGTTGAAGCCAGCGTGCTGATGCTCGCGTCGCACAACATTCTCTCGCCCGCGTCGGGCCAGCCCATCACCGTGCCTACGCAGGACATGGTGCTTGGGCTTTACTACCTCACCAAAGGCAAGCCCGGAGCCAAGGGTGAAGGCCGCGCCTTCGCCAACATTGAAGAAGTCACGCTCGCGCTCGAAGCCGGCGAAGTGGAAACGCTCACGCCCATCCGCCTGCGCTACACCGGTGAAGTCATCGACCTCACCCAGGCCTATGACGATCAGGACATCGTCCACACTGATCCGGTGAAATTCGAGCGGCAATTCATCAACACCACCGTGGGCCGCGCCATTCTGAATGATCATCTGCCGGAAGCCATGCCTTTCATCAACGGCCTGCTCAAGAAGAAAGGCATCGGCCAGTTGGTGAACTACACCTACCTGCGCTTCGGCCTGGAAGTCACGGTCAAGATGCTCGACGAAGTCAAGGAAATCGGCTTCCGTTACGCCACGCGTGCGGGACTCTCCATCGGCATTGACGACATGGTGATTCCGGAAGACAAGCGCGAGCTGGTCGGCAAAGCGGAAAAGCAGGTCATCGACGTTCAGCAGCAATATCTCGATGGCGCCATCACCAACGGCGAGCGCTACAACAAAGTCGTCGAAATCTGGTCGAACGTCACCGAGCGCGTGGCCGACGAGATGTTCAACAACATGCAGCAGCTCGATAAGGCCGGCTCCATGAACCCGATTTACGTCATGGCTGACTCCGGCGCTCGCGGATCCAAGCAGCAGATTCGCCAGCTTTCCGGCATGCGCGGCCTCATGGCCAAGCCTTCCGGTGAAATCATCGAGACGCCCATCACCGCCAACTTCCGCGAAGGGCTCACCGTGCTCGAGTACTTCGTCTCCACGCACGGCGCCCGCAAAGGACTGGCCGATACGGCGCTCAAGACCGCTGACTCCGGCTATCTCACCCGCCGCCTGGTTGATGTTGCGCAAGACGTCATTATCAGCGAGCAGGATTGCGGCACCGTGGACGGAATTTACGTCGGCTCCATCGTTGAAGCCGGCGACATCATCGAGCCGCTGCGCGACCGCATCGTGGGCCGCGTCTCGCTCGAAAAGATCAAAGACTACGAAGGCAACGTGGTGGTGGACGTAAACGGCGAGATCACAGAAGAGCTTGCCAATGCGATTCAGGCCGCCGGAATCGAGCGCGTGAAGATCCGCTCCGTGCTCACCTGCGAATCCAAGCGCGGCGTCTGCATTGCCTGCTACGGCCGCAACCTCGCTTCAGGCCGCCTGGTTGAACTGGGCGAAGCCACCGGCGTCATCGCGGCACAGTCCATCGGAGAGCCGGGAACGCAGCTCACCATGCGCACCTTTCACATCGGCGGAACGGCTTCGCGCGTCTCTGAGCAATCGCGTCTTGAAGCTCGCAGCGCCGGCATGGTGCGCTTCCTCAATATCCAGACCGTCAAATCGAAGACCGGCGATCTGGTTGTCATGAACCGCGCCGGCTCCATCGTCATCGTTGACGATAAGGGCCGCGAAAAAGAGCGCTACTCGGTTGTCTACGGCGCAAAACTCAAAGTTCAGGACAATCAGCAGGTCAACCTCGGCAGCACGCTGGTCGAGTGGGACCCCTACACTTTCGCCATCCTCACGGAAATCGGCGGAACCGTCCAGTTCAAGGACCTTCAGGAAGGCGTCACGCTGCACGAGGAAGTGGACGAGGTCACCGGACTCTCGCGCCACGTCGTCGGCGAATCGCCCGATGAGAAGCGCCAGCCGGCCATCGCCATTAAAGGCAAGAGCACGCGGCGTTATCTCATGCCCTCGCGCGCTCACCTCATGGTGGCCGATGGCGACGAGGTCTTCCCCGGCGACGTGCTGGCCAAGATCCCGCGCGAAACCACCAAAACCAAAGACATCACCGGCGGTTTGCCGCGCGTCGTTGAACTCTTTGAAGCGCGCAAGCCGCGTGAAACCGCCATCATCAGCGAAATTGATGGCGCGGTCAAGTTTGGTGAAGTCACCAAAGGCCAGCGCAAGATCTATGTGGTGGCTGATAACGGAACTGAAAAAGAGTATTCAGTTCCCAAGGGCGTCCACATCAACGTGCAGGAAGGCGAGCGCATGCGCGCCGGCGAGCCGCTGATGGATGGGCCGATGAACCCGCACGACATTCTTGCCGTGCTCGGGGAAAAAGAGCTGCAGGCCTACCTGGTGAACGAAATCCAGGAAGTCTACCGGCTCCAGGGCGTCACCATCAATGACAAGCACATTGAAGTGATCGTTCGCCAGATGATGCGCTGGGTGAAAGTGGAAGACGTGGGCGATACTAACTTCCTGCTTGAGCAGCAGGTGGATAAGTTCCGCTTCCGCGAGGAGAACGAAAAAGTGATCGCCAACGGCGGCCGCCCGGCCACGGGACGCCCGCTGCTCCTTGGCATCACCAAGGCCTCGCTCTCAACGGAGTCGTTTATCTCCGCGGCGTCGTTCCAGGAGACCACGCGCGTGCTGACCGAAGCGTCGATCCAGGGCGCTGTGGATCACCTGCGCGGCCTGAAAGAGAACGTCATCGTCGGGCGCCTCATTCCCGCGGGCACAGGCATGGAGTACTACCGCAACGTGCGGCTGGCTCCGGAACTCGAGCAGGCGGCGCAGAAGGTCCAGGAAGAAGTCTCCCAGGCCTATGCTGAAGCCGAACGCGCACTGGAGTTGCTCCGCCAGGAAGGCGAAGCTGAAGAAATGGCCGCCGAATAACGGTGGCAGAACGGCCATTTATGGCCGTGAAAAGCACAATCTAACGACACGCGCTTTAGCGCTGGTCAAAAGTACAATCAACAGGGCTGGAGCAATCCAGCCCTTTGCTTTTTTGCTCTCGTCCACTTCGTCCACCCCGTCCACCCCGTCCACCCGGTATTACTACATTTCTCCCGCTCTCCTCCGCTAATTGCTAATTGCCATTTGCTAATTGCTTTGCCATCTGCGATCATCTGCGTGCATCTGCGGCGAAAGTGGTTCCTCCGTTTCCTCCCTTCCTCCGTGTTTCAAAGGTTTTGGGCTTTTATCAATTTGGATTTTTTGGCAATCTCGGCGATTCTGGCAATTCTTCCATCTGCGATCATCTGCGTGCATCTGCGGCGAAAGTGGTTCCTCCGTTTCCTCCCTTCCTCTGTGTTTCAAAGGTTTTGCGGTCCCACAATCTTGCTCAACTCCAACACTTCCATCGGCGCGCTCTCCCAATTATGCTTCCAGCACACAATCAGATCGCACCCGTTCGGATCATGTCCATGCAGCAGAAAATTTCTGCTCTCAAATTCCAGCTCAGCCTTCACCCTTCTCCACTGCCCGTCCTTGCAGAGTCGTAGAGCTTCCACGTCCGGAAATCCCGGCTGCACCCGCAGCACCATGAACCCCAATTGCCGCGCCAGGACGCCAAACAAAAACACCACGCCCAGTTCGTTCGTCGGCGCGGTGGCCAGCTCCGGCAGCAGGATGGGCTTGCCGTACACCGCTTCTTTTTTCGCCGTTGACGTCAATTCCTCGACGTGTGTTGACGTCAATCCGGCATCCTGGCTCGACGTCAACGCCTGATATTTTTTCTTTCTCGGCCCGATGGCTTTCCTGTGCTCCACAAATTTCCGGGCAATTTCCACCACGTCGTCCCACTGGCGGTCCGGCCACTTCTGCGCCGCGTATTCCATCATCGCCGCCGGCACATCCAGCCACGAATTCCAGCGCACGCGAAACGCCCTGTGGCTGTATTTGCCGATCTTGTTGTACGTCATCACCGACGGAACCTTGCCCAGCTTCCGTACCGCCGCCGCCCAGTCCTGAAAGAGCTGTTCCTCGGTGATGTAGAATCCCGGCCCCAGCGCCTCAAATCCGGCCTCCTGCACCAGCTCGCGATAGCTGCCGAAAAGCCGCCGCATGTGCTCTTTCTTG
>DATEGH010000372.1:0-2397 GCA_035280185.1 Terriglobales bacterium | reverse complement strand
AAGAATGATCCGCGACTGCCGCGGGTTGATGTTGCGAAAGTCACGCTGAAGGTAGCGCCGCGAAATATCGGAGATCGCTCCCGCCAGTTCCACGCCTGTAGGCCCGGCGCCGATCACAACAAAATTCAGCGGCGGCGTCACGCGGCTGGTATAGGCCTCCCGTTCTGCCTGCTCGAAGGCAAACAGGACCCGGCCGCGAATCTCGGTGGCATCTTCCAGCGTCTTCAGCCCCGGAGCATATTGCTCCCATTCCGGATGTCCAAAGTAGGCATGGGTGGCGCCCGCAGCTACCACCAGGTAATCGTACGGAAGCTGAAGAGATTCGGTGCGTACCACCCGGCGCTGAAGATCGAAGCCGGTGACCTCGCCCAGAAGGACTTCGGTATTCCTGGCGCCGCGCAGCACATTGCGAATCGGCGAGGCGATCTCGGCAGGGGAAAGAACGGCCAATGCCACTTGATACAGGAGAGGCTGAAAGGTGTGGTGGTTCTTGCGATCGAGCACCGTCACCTGAACCGGAGCATGCGCCAGGCCCTTGGCTGCATTCAATCCGGCAAAACCGCCGCCTACGATTGCCACACGCGGCCAACTGACGTTCTGTGTCATCAGTAACATTGTAGTCTCGCGGAAGTGGCCCTACACTCCTGAGGATAGACGCTCTTAACGCCGCTTTCTCGCGGTTTTCGCCGGGTAATGTCAGGAAATTCAGAAGCAATACTGATTGAGTTCCGGCAGATCGCGTGCTAGCGTGCGCCAAGGCTCGAACTGCTGCAAGAGATTCGCACAATGCATATTGATGATTTGCTTCGCATAGCAATGGAGCGCAAAGCCTCCGACTTGCATTTGAAAGTCGGCAACTACCCCCATGTCCGGGTGGACGGTGAACTTGTGCCCCTGACAGATCAGGCCAGGATTTCGGCCGAGGACATGTTGAACATGGCCTTCAGCATGATGTCCAACCGGCAGAAGCAGAAGTTCAAAGAAGTGGCGGAACTGGATATGGCTTACGGCGTTGCCGGACTTGGCCGCTTCCGCGTGAACGTGTTCCAGCAGCGCGGCAACGTGGGTCTGGTATTGCGCGTGATTCCCACCAAGATTCGCGCCCTGGAAGAGCTTTATCTCCCTAAAATCATCGAGCATGTTTGCGAAGAGGCCCGCGGCCTGGTTCTGGTAACCGGCGTCACCGGTTCCGGTAAGTCCACCACGCTGGCTGCAATGCTTGACCGCATCAATTCGAGCCGGCCGGAGCACATTATTACCATTGAAGACCCGATCGAATTTCTGCATCGCGACAAAAAAGGATTTGTGAACCAGCGCGAAGTGGAAGTCGATACTCCATCTTTTGGTTCAGCTCTGCGCGCCAGTCTCCGCCAGGACCCGGACGTGATCCTGGTGGGCGAAATGCGCGACCTGGAAACCATTTCGACCGCGCTTCACGCAGCCGAAACCGGACACCTGGTGTTCTCCACCTTGCATACGCTCGATGCAGTGGAAACCATCAACCGCATCATCGCGGTCTTCCCGCCGCCGGAACAGAAGCAGGTACGTATGCAGCTTGGCGCGACGTTGCGGGCCGTGGTCAGCCAGCGTCTGGTGAAGCGCGCCGACGGCGCGGGCCGCGTGCCGGCTTGCGAAGTCCTCATCTCAACGGCGTTCGTGCGCGAGTGCATCATGATTCCGGAAAAAACGCGCATGATTCACGAAGCCATCGCCGCGGGAACCTCGCAGTACGGAATGCAGACCTTCGACCAGTCGCTCTACGATCTCTATTCGCAAGGGCTGGTCAGCTACGAGACGGCTCTTGAAAACGCCAGCAATCCTGACGACTTCAAGCTCAAAGTGCAGGGGATCCACTCAACAGCGGATGCGGCACGCGAGCAAATGGAACAGGTCAGCTTCGGCGCGGGAAAAATCTAACAGGTACCCACAAAGGACACGAAGGAACGCGAAGAAGCGCTCCTTCATCCTTGGAGGGCGGCACTCCGCAGAGCAGGTTTCTCGCGTCTGAAACGCAGCGCTTGAAAATGCTGGCGCTGAGGCGTTTACCAGCGTTATTCCCCGCTGATCTTCTTCTGCTATTCTTTGCGCAGTGCCCTTTCCTCGTCCAAGAAAAATCTACGACAGCGAGGATTCCCTCTACGACTACGCCGTCCGCGCGCTCTCACGCAAAATGCGTAGCGTCGCCGAGCTTAAACGCCTGATGCGCCCACGAGTGCCGGAAGGCGAGTTGGGTGAGTTGCTGGTGGAGGTGGTGATTCGGCGTTTAAAAGACCAGAATTATCTCAACGATTCAAGCTACGCTGCTGTCTATTCCTCTTTCCGTCGCGACAATGAAAAGTTCGGCCGGAGGCGCGTAATTACCGACCTCAAGGTCAAAGGTGTGCACGGCGATGTCAT
>DATEGH010000371.1:0-10326 GCA_035280185.1 Terriglobales bacterium | reverse complement strand
GGCCGCGAAGCGGGCCGGAGTGAAAACAGAGAGCATCTTCCGGACAGGGAACGGCCCCGCCCAAGGCAGAGTGGCCACAAACCCGGAGATGCGAAGGTGCCAAGATTTCTCAAACAAGTGAAAGGTGGTCTTCGCGGGAAGGTTCACGGGAGTGCATCTCCGGCGCCCTTGCGAGCGGACCACTGCGTCACAAGATTGAATTTCCTCGCACTTGGCAGTTCGCGGTAAGTTTGTAAGAACTGTTCACGATACTTCTTCTCTATTCACTCCTGATTGCTTTCTGTTTCCGTCCGGTAAACCCGGAGAAAATCCATGTCGAAAGAATTGTTTGTCTCCTCGACGCCGCACGAAACCAAGGTTGCGATCGTCGAAGAGGACCAGCTAGCTGAAATTTATTACGAACGAGAAAACGAATACACTCTCGCCGGATCCATTTATAAAGGCCGCGTAACGCGCGTGCTGCCTGGCATGCAGTCGGCTTTTGTGAACATTGGCTTGGAACGCGATGCCTTTCTGTACGTTTCAGACTTCCTTCTCGATGAAGAAGAGGAGACGGAAGGCCTGGAGCAAGTAGTCTCGCGTAGCCGTCCGGTCGTCAGTGAGCCGGCGGACGCTCCAGCGAGTGAGTCAACTGCCATCGAAGCCGAAGACACGGCGATCAGAGAAGAGGAAGAACTCTCTGAAGCCGGTCCGGCAGTTTCTGAAACCGCTTCAGAACCAGAACCGGAACGTGAAGGAGCGCGCAAATGGCAGGGGCGTCACCGGCGACGCGGACGAGGCCGGTTCAACGAAAGAGAGGAGCGCGCCAATGAGGAGCGCTCGTCAAATCCGGTTCATGAACGCACCACAGATGAGGACCACGCTGAACCAGCCAGAGCGAAAGGGTTCGAACCGCTGGTGTTACCCGGGGAATCCATTTCCAAGTACCATCCGAATGCAGCAGCGCAACAGGAAGAAAGCCGGCCGGCGCCTCCCCGGCATGTTTCGCGACCGTCAACGGAATACTCTCTTGATTCTGCACAGTTCTCTCCTGGCTCCATGACTTTGCCCGGAGAGTCCATCTCCAAATATCAATCCGGCCACGACGCCGAGGCCCGCATCGCCATCGCGGAGCCATCGCACACCGCATTCCAGCCGAAGGAGACCGAGCATGCGTCGCAAAGTGAAATTCAGGAAACTGAAGCACCGCCTGAAGATGCGCGAGACCAAAACGTCCGCTTGGACACCCAGGAACGCTATCAGCAGATGAATGTAGCGGATGTTTTCGGCGGCGCTGCGGTCGAAGAAGAAGCCGAAAAAGAATTCGAAGAAGTAGAACAAACAGAGCAGTCCGAGGAAAAACAGGAGGAGGCGGACCATCACTCCTCTTCTGAGGCGGCTCATACCGCTCCCGCTTCTGAGAACCAGTCCGGGCCGTGGCAAGCCGGCGGCAGTGGCGTTGTGGAAGAAGAAGAAATCGATGAAGAGGAAAGCGATCTTCCCGGATTTGAAGAGCCGGTCGAACTCGGCGAATTCGAGGAGCTTGAGGAAGAAGTGCTTGGACAGGGGCACGAAAACCTGGTCGCAGCGGGAAGTGAGCTGACGGAAGCTGTTCGCGACGCGCATGTGAATGAGCACGCCACCGGCCGCTACGAAGCCGAAGAACTGGAGGAGCAGGAAGAATCGGAGCAGGAAGGCCATCAAGCTGCCGGTATTGCGGACGAAGAGTTTGAGGAAGAAACAGAGGGAGACTCGGATGAGGACCTCGAAGGTGCACGGGCCGAGCACCGTGCTTCAGTGGGAACTGCCGGCTATCAGCAGCAGCGTGCGGGGCGCAGATCCCAGGATCGCCGCGGGAACCGCCGTCCAGGGCGCCGTATCCGTGGGCGGCGCCCGCAATCTGCGCGTCAGATGCCGGCCATCAGCGACCTCTTGAAGGAAGGGCAGGAGATCGTAGTGCAGATCGCAAAAGAGCCCATCGCGAAAAAGGGCGCCCGCATTACCAGCCACATCGCGCTGCCAGGACGGTTCCTCGTGTACATGCCGACGGTGCACCACACCGGAGTCTCGCGGAAGATCGCCTCCGAAGAAGAGAGACATCGGCTTAAGCGCATTGTGGTGAGCGAGCGTGGCGAGGCTCAGGGGGGATTCATCGTACGCACTGCCGCTGCCGGCGCCAATGAGGACGACTTGCGCGCCGACATTCGCTTCCTCATTAATCTGTGGAACGAGATCAAGGGCCGTTCTGACAAGTCAAAAGCACCCGCATTGATCTATCACGACCTGAACCTGGTGGAGCGCATTCTTCGCGATCAAGTCACCAGCAGCTTCTCACAGATCTGGGTTGATACCGAGCAGGAGTACGAGCGCATTCTCCGCTTCGTCAGCCGCTTCCAGCCCTCTCTGGTGAAGCGCGTGAAGCTCTACAGCAAAGAGACGCCGTTGTTCGAGCAGTTCAGCATTACTGACGAAATCAACAAAGCGCTGAAGTCCAAGGTCTGGCTCAAGAGCGGCGGGTACATCGTCATCAATCAAACGGAAGCCTTGGTTGCGATTGATATCAATACCGGCAAGTACGTTGGCAAAACGGCGCGCCTTGAAGACACGATCGTCAAAACCAACATTGATGCGATCAAGGAAATCGTGCGCCAGATCCGGTTGCGCGATCTGGGCGGCATCATCGTCATTGACTTCATTGATATGGACGAGCGCAAAAATCGCCAGAAGGTGATGCAAGCGCTTGAGGAAGCGTTGAAAGCGGATCGCGCGCCATCAAAGGTCCTTCAGTTCAATGATTTCGGTCTCGTCGCGATTACCCGCAAGCGAGTGAAGCAATCACTGGAGCGCACGCTGGGACAGCCTTGCACGACGTGCCAGGCGACCGGCATGATCAAGTCGGTTACAACCGTATGCAACGAGATCTACGTCGAGATGCGCAAGATGGCTCGTCACTTCGAACGCGACATCATGCTCCGGGCGAACCCTGAAGTCGCTAAGACGCTCAAGGCCAACGGAGGCAAATGGCTGCAGGAAATGGAAGAACTCACCAAACGGACCATTTTGGTGAAATCCGATCCCCTGCTGCATCCCGAGCAATTCGATATTCAGTGAACCTTGCGGCCTGCTGGCGTGGAAGCAGAGATTTCTTCATCCGCGAGTGATGTCTCGCGACGGCTTTCGATTCGAGGTCTCTTGCCGGAGTTTTTGCTCCGGGCGACGGCCTTGCGTGATCAATTAAGAAGAATCATCCTCGCGGCGAGGAATAGCGGAGCCGCAAAATGCGTCCGGATTAGGTAGCTTGTTCAGGAGTTTCTCAGGCGTGATTTCCGTTACTTTCGGAGTAATCCCGTAGGTTAGTGCCGGGTCCTTGGTAACATTCGGGCGAAAATCGCGTATCGTGTGCATCAATACCACAATGAGTTGTGGTACATGAACCAGTGTTGCTCATCATTTTGAGTAACTATCGGGTCGATTTATAGTGCTAGTCCCAAAGATTAACCCCCAATTCCGGAAGAAACCGGAACTTACCTATTGACCTCCTGAGTTTACCCAGATATAACTCGCAATCAACCTGAAGTTTTCCCCCCGAGAAAACAAGAGGATTTTCCACTACGCCCTGGTGAGGCTTTGACCCACCATGGAAAGGCTACGTTTATGGCGGCAGATTCGCGTGAAGTGATGAACATCCGTCAGGCTTCGCAGTATCTGGGAGTCAGCCCTGACACGCTGTACAAATACGTGACCGAAGAAAGAATCCCCGCATTCAAGCTCGGGAACCGCTGGAAATTTAAGAAGACGATTCTTGACCAGTGGATGGAACAGAAAAGCACCATGAATATGGGTGGCGCAAAGAAGAAGCCGAAAGCCGCCAAGGCAGCCGGCGGACGATAGTTTGGCATTCAGAACAGGACAAGGCGGAACGGAATGTTTGGATTAGGCTCAGGAAAATCGGTCGTTGGGTTGGACATCGGCTCCAGTTCTATTAAGGCGATTGAGCTGAAACGCTCGAAGGGTGAGATCGTGGTTTCCCACCTCGGACTTGAGCCCCTGGCCAGCGACATCGTAGTCGACTCGATGATCGTCGACTCGGGCAGCGTCTCCAGCGCGATCAGCAAAATTTTTTCCGCGCATGGCATCAAGACCAAGAGCGTCGCAACTTCAGTGAGCGGCCACTCGGTCATCGTGAAAAAGATCGGCGTTCAGCCGATGGGCGAAGCGGAGCTGGCGGAGAGCATCAACACCGAAGCCGCCCAGCACATTCCTTTCGATATTGCAGACGTTAATGTGGATTTCGAGATCCTGAACCCGGACGATACCGGGTCGCAGATGGACGTCCTGCTTGTGGCGGTGAAGAAAGACAAGATTCTGAACTACACGAATGTCCTCTCGCTCTCCGGTAAGGCGCCTGCGATTGTCGATATCGACGCTTTTGCGCTGCAGAACTGCTACGAATACAACTACAGCCCCAGCCATGACAGCACGGTCGCGCTGCTCAATCTGGGAGCGAGCGTGATGAATATCAACATCGTCAAAGGAGCAACGCCGCTCTTTACCCGCGACGTCAGCGTCGGCGGGAACCAGTACACCGATTCGCTGCAAAAGGAGCTCGATCTCAGCTTTGACGATGCCGAATCTCTGAAGCTGGGAAAGCGGGTTGGCACCGTTAGCGAAGACGCAAAACAGCCCATTCTGCAGCAGGTGACCGAGATCATCGTGCTCGAAATTCAGAAGACATTTGACTTCTTCCGCGCCACCGCTTCGGGCGAACACATCGAGCGCATTTACATTGCCGGCGGTTCTTCCAAGGTTCCCGGTCTGGTGGACGCCTTGCGGCAGGAGTTCTCGATGCCGGTGGAAGTTCTGAATCCGTTTCAGCGTATCTTGCCGCCCACGGACTCGCTGGAAAACGACATTCTGGACCAGAACCCAGGACAACTGGCGGTGGCTGTTGGCTTGGCACTCAGGAGTTTTGAAGACCTATGATTCGCATTAATCTTCTCGGCATTCCACGCAAAGCGCGCGGCCGGCGTTCCTCCTCTTCCGCTGCCATGTCGATGCCCGGAGAGGGCTCGAGCACCATGGTTGCAGTCCTGATTGCTCTGGGGCTTCTGGCGGTGGGAGTCGGCGGCTCCTATATGTATGTGACCAAACAGCACGACGCGCTTCAGGCCGACTACCAGAAGGCTCTCCAGGAAAACCAGCGGCTTGCCGATGTGAAAGCCAAGTATGAAGCCAGCAAGCGCAAGGCTGATATGTTCGAGCGCCGGGTGAAAGTTATTGACGAGCTGAAAGAGGCACAGAAGGGCCCGGTGAACCTGTTGAATCTGGTGGCCGATACCGTCAACCATACGGATGCCGTTTGGCTGGACACCATGACCGATGATGGCAAGGCAATCAACTTTAAGGGAATGGCGTTGAGCGCCGACGCAGTTGCGGATCTCATGTCGAACTTGCGCAAGACCGGAGCATTCAAAACCGTCGAAATTAAAGAGACCTCGCAGGATTCAGGCGTCAAGGAACTGCAGGCATTTAAGTTTGAATTGATCTGCGAAAAAGGCTTCTCCGCGAATGTGCAGAAGAAGTCGTAGCGAGTTTAGGGACAGGTTAGGTTATGGGCAAATTCAATGAAATGTCGTTCGGTGCGCGTTTCCTGGTGCTGCTGTTTGGAGCGGCAATCGTGGGCGCGGCGTTTTACTACGTCTATTTGAGCCCGGTGGTGCAGGCCAACCAGGAACTCAAAGTCAAGATTGACGATAAGAACCGCGAGAACGCGCAATTGCGTCAGTTTGAGCCTAAATTGGCCGAGTTGAACCGGCAGATGGCAATCCTGCAGCAGCAGATGGAAATCCAGAAGAAAATCGTCCCTGATGACAAGGACGCCGATCAGTTCATCCGATTGCTGCACGACACAGCCGCAACCTCCGGGATTGAGATTCGCCGTTACACTGCGCTTCCTGTCGCAAGCCATGAGTTTTACAGTGATGTGCCGTTCAGCATCGACATTGATGGGCCGTACTACTCGGTCTTGAATTTCTTTCAGCGAGTGTCTGAGTTGGAGCGGATCGTCAACATTGACAACCTGCAAATGGGAAATATGAAGAGCGGCAGCGCGGCCAAGGTGAAGGGCGGATATCAATACGCGCCGGGTGAAACCGTGCTTGCGAATTGTACGGCCACCACATTCTTCAGCCACGAGCCTGACCAGCCCGCGCCGGCTACGCCCGGTAAGCCGGGACAGCCAGTGCCTGCAACGGTGAAGCAGTGAAGGGAACCAGCATGAAGCTCATTCAGATTCTTGCCCTTGCAATCGCGATGGCGGCAGTGGCCGCCGGCCAAACTTCCAGCCCAAGCCAGCAGGCCAAGCCTGCTGGAGCCAAGCCGGCAGCGACTCCAGCGGCGCAGTCGAAATCGGCGACCGCCGCAAAAAAGCCCGCGAGTTCTATCTCGTCGGCACATACTGCTTCCGCTGCAAAACCGGCGACTGCTCCTGGCAAGGCGCACGCACATTCCGTCAATTCTGCAAAGACGGCGACTTCAACGAACGGGCACATGAATCCGAGCGCTGCTGCCAAGCCGGCAAGCGCACATCATCAAAGCAAGCCTAAGCCTGTGGTAGCTACGGGCACTCTGCCGGGAAAGACATCGAGCAGTTCCTCGCAGGTTAGGAAACCTGCGGCGCCGGTGACGGCGCATTCCACCGCCAAGCCGACCGTAAGTCCCGTGCCTGCAAAGAAGGCCAGTGCGAAATCGGTCGCCAAACCGGCCAAAGCGGGGGCCGTTTCCAAAAGCAAGATTGTGGCCAAGCCAACGGTTGCTCCCGTTCCGCAGAAGCCCAGCGTGGCCAAAGTGGAGCGGGCCAAAGCGGAGCCCAAGCCCCCGACGCCGGCCAAACTGCTTGGCGCGGCTGGAAGACGCGATCCGTTCGTAAGCCCAATCCGCAATGCAAGCGCAGTCACCCCGTTGAACTGCACCAGTGGAAAGCGCTGTCTTGCTATCCCTGAACTGGTCCTACAGGGGACAGTGCGCGACGTGACTGGAAAAATGATGGCGGTGGTTTCCACCAGCAACCGCCGCACGTATACGCTGCGCGAAAACGACCAAGTCTATAACGGAAGCGTGGAGAAGATCACTTCCGATTCCATCATTTTCCGGGAATTCGTGAAGGATGCGGTCGGACGCGAGACCGCAAAAGAAGTAGTGAAGAAGATGGGCCCGGCCTCGTAATTTGGCCTATTTTCAGCAGTAGAAATTAAAGGTACCGACCCAGGTTAAGTTGTAGCCGTCTTTAAGAATTGTTATATGCGGTGCTTGCTGTAGCAAAATGCCGGCCGCCGCGCACGTTGAAGGAATGCACGTGGGGAGACAATGAGATGAGGCTAAAGCAACTGCTAGGAATCTTTCTGCTGCCTGCCGCGATCACCGCGGTGGCGGCAGCTTCCGGTCCGCAACTTTCAGGGGTTCTGGTGAAGAGCCAGAACAACGCCGGCGTGATTACCATTCTTGCGAACGGAGCGTTCACTCACAAGGAGTACCGCCCGTCGGACACTCTGATGCTGGTGGACTTGGCCGGCGTCTCGCTGTCGCATCCGGACCAGAAAGTTCATACAGTATTCGCTCCTGGCGTGCGCTCCTACAGAATTGAGCAGTATCGCTCCCCCGAAGGAACGGAAACTGCTCGCATCGAACTCACGCTGGTTTACGGAGCGGATGTGAAAGTTAGCGATGTCACCGGCGGGGTTGAGCTGAACGTAACTGGCGCTCCGGCGGCCGTGCCGACCACTGAGCAAATTGCGGCATTGGCCAACGGCGCCGCGCCCCGCTCACGGATCGTACGCGTCAAAGGCATTTCCGTGGCGCGCGGCCAGGATGGCTTGAACGTCGAAATCAGCGCGAGTGCTCCAATCATTGGCAAGACCATGAAGCTCACCGGTCCGGACCGGCTCGTCATTGACATTCCAAACTCTCTGCTGAGCGGTCACACGCGCGATATCGCAGTGAACAGCGATGGCGTGAGGTCTGTTCGGGCAGCGCGTTACCAATCGGCTCCTCCGGCAACGCGCATTGTCGTGGACCTGGCCGGCTCGCGGGATTTCCAACTTGTTCCGGAAGGAAACAAGCTAATCGTGAAGCTGGAAGATGCCAGGCCTGCCGCACCTCCGGCTTCAACCCAGAAGTCCGCAGTTGATGCTGCTGTTTCGCAACAGAAGCCGGCGACGCTGGAAGCCGTAGCCACTCCGCCTGCTTCAATGCATGCGCGGGACATGGTTATTGTTACTCCGGAATTTACACCCAAGGACACCAAGAAGTCTGAGCAGAAGCTCGTGGAACCGACTCCTTCCCGCGCTGATGTTGCGGCAGCACGCTTTGCTCATGATGTTCCGACGGTCGCAGCGGAGAACGCCTCACCATTTCCTGCGAGCGCCAGTCTTGCGGCCAAGCCCGCAGTCATCAATGCTGCGCTGGCCCAGCAGCAGGCAACGCCCGCCCAGCCCGCAGCTCCCCTCTCTACCGTCAGCAATTGCACCAGCGGACGCTACACGGGCGAGCCGATCGGGATGAACTTCAAGGACCTCGATCTCAAGGATTTCTTCCGCGTCATTCACGAGATCAGCGGATTGAACGTTGTTCTTGATCCCGCTGTGAAAGGCACCGTCACCATCGTTCTGGACGATGTTCCGTGGGACCAGGCGCTCGCGATCGTGCTGAACAACAACGGCCTGGAATGTCAGCTCCAAGGCAACGTGCTTCGCATTGCGACGCTAGAGACTCTGAAGACGGAAGCCGATGCGCGTCGTGCGCAACAGGAAGCTCAGGCGTTGGCCGTTCCGCGGCAGACAATTACGCGTTATCTGAGCTACGGTCAGGCGAAGGATGCCGCCACCATCATCAAGAAGTTCCTCTCGCCGCGCGGCGACGTTGTAGCGGATCCACGCAGTAATGCGCTAATCATCGAAGACATCCCAAGTTCTCTGGAGAAGATTGATCCCCTCCTGCGCACTCTGGATCGCAAAACACCGGAAGTCGAAATCGAAGCTCGCGTGGTGGCTTCAACGCGCACCTTCGCCCGTGATATCGGTACGCAACTGGGCTTTGGCTTTGGTTCAGGCAATAACGCTGTGGGCGGCGCCGTTGCGAAAAGCCCGGTTGATGTGAACAACAATCCGCCAACAATCATCTCCGCTCAGGGCGACGCCAAATCCATTCCGCTGTTCTCTGATCTGGGATCTACCGGCCCGAGCAGCGGCCTCACATTCTTGAACGTCAGTTCAAACTTCCGTCTGGATTTCATCTTGACGATGGCGGAAAGCCGCGGATTGCTGAAGATTCTCTCTCGTCCGCACATCGTGACGCAGAACAATATTCAGGCATTGATCCAACAAGGAGAGCGCGTGCCGATCGTGACCCAGGCGCAATTGGGCGGACCGCCTACGGTGACCTATATTGACGCGTTTCTCAAGCTGACCGTGACTCCGCAGATCACGGCCGAGAATACGATCTTCCTGAACGTAAACGTGGAAAACACAGTGCCGGACTTTACTCGTGTGACCGGTTCGCAGTTGAACCCGACACTGAACACGCAGCAGGCGACGACGCAAATCCTGGTCACCGATGGCGGTACGGTGGTGATTGGCGGCGTCATCCAGACTCAGAACAACGTGGCCATCGCGCAGGTACCGCTGCTCGGCAGCATTCCGCTGCTGGGTAACTTGTTCAAACACACCAACGTAAACACCTCAACGCAAGAGCTGATCTTCTTTATCACTCCGAAGATCATCCAGACATAAAATCCGTCAGCCTGCCTCCTGCCCCTGGCGTTCGCGCCAGGGGTTTTTGTTTTTCGGTTCCTCAAGTTGCCGAAGCAATCGAATTTAATTCGTGTAAACTGAGGCGCATCGAGCCACCTTCAATGACTTCTTCCAAGGTTTCTCCCCCAGTCGACGCAGCCAGCCTCGCAAGTTTCTCTTCAACGCGGCGCTTCTCGCCCTTTTCCGGGCCCATGCTGGTGCGCTATGTGGCGGCTGCCAAGCTCTTACTGCATCTGCTGACGGCGACGCGCTACGGCATCTTTCGCGACGAGTTGTACTACCTCGCTTGCGGGCAGCATTTGGCATGGGGATATGTTGATCAGCCTCCTGCAATCGCTCTGATCGCCTGGGTCGCGCGGCATCTCTTTGGTGATTCTTTGCTGGGCATACGGTTATTTCCTGCTTTGGCCGGGGCGGCCCTGGTCTGGCTCACGGGAAAACTGGCGCGCGAGATGGGCGCGGGACGCTTTGGCCAATTCCTCGCCGCTCTCGCTGTCTTGACCGTTCCGTTCTTTTTCCTGTTGCACCACTGGCTGACCAT
>DATEGH010000370.1:0-2650 GCA_035280185.1 Terriglobales bacterium | reverse complement strand
CCGC
Organism: Terriglobales bacterium; assembly: GCA_035280185.1. Lineage (GTDB taxonomy): Bacteria > Acidobacteriota > Terriglobia > Terriglobales > Acidobacteriaceae > Angelobacter. Next base: position 2,646 of record DATEGH010000370.1, on the reverse strand, counting down.
AACGGCCCTGTGGAAGGAATAGCAAAAGTAAGCCGCTACAAGATTTTTATCTCTACCAGGGTCTCGGTGCCTCGTTGGCATTCGCGATAACTCCAGAAGCGACCCCCGTTGTTGGGGTAGTTGGCTGCAATCCGTTGCACAATCTCTTCTACCGTAGCGCTCTTCATGTGGACCACCACCACGCCATGCCTGCGTCCTGTTTGGCGTGCGCCGGTGCTGTGGGCAAAACGCAGATCGTGCGCCTCCATGTAGCGGATCACCTCCGGAGTTCGCCACAGCGCGGCCAACGCCGTATCTGCATCGCGATCTTCCACGACTGTGAATTCCGGTATGCGAACCTTCAGCAGACCAGTAGTCACAGTGCCATCCAGCACGCGTATTCCGCCGGCGGAGTCATCCCACTTCAGCCCGGGATAGCTGCCGGAGAGTTCCTCCAGCGCTTGCTTCATCGGCTCAATGGTGGGCGAGGCCGGCATCATATCTCGCTCTGCCAGACTGCGTTCCGGGCCGCACTCGACGCGATAGATCACCGAGCCGCTGCGATGTGCCGCTCCCATGATCTGCGCCACCACTGACGAAAGCTGCCGCGGATCAGACCGCGCGGTCGTAACGCCGGCGGAGAACGGCGCCGTGGCCGATCTGCTCGGCGTTGCCGGTGCATTCGGGCGATTGCAGCTTACCGCAAGCAATAAAGCCAGAAGCCAGGCGTTCTTTTCGATGTTCAGGAACATTCGTTTGCAGCATAGAAGTTCTTGAGCGCTGGCGGGAATAGCAATGTCAACACCTGCCCTATTCAGGAGTAGAATTTGAGGCCATTAGCATCTCTAATGCGTTTTTAATTACCTGGTAACCCCGCTGCTGCATACTGGCGCATTAGATCCGAATCTCAGGAGCTTCTCCCGATGTTCAACGACTTAAATGACACCGCGCTGCTCACCCTGATGCATGAACTGCAAATTTTCGTCCGCGAGCATATGGAGCAGCCGGAGGTCATGGCCGAGCTCCGCCATTGGATGTCTTCGCCCGCCGGCATGCGCGCCGGAGCTCTACGGACCGCCGATCTGGTGCGCGCCTTTGAATTGCTGGCTCCCGGTCTGATGGTGGACTTTCTTGAAGCCAATCCTGAGATCCTGAACACCGCCAAACTGCGCCGCTGGGCTGCGGAGCGTGAATGGCTGCACGAAGGCGCGGTGAACCTGAGCGCCTGAGACCAATTCGGCTGCAGTTTATGAAGATTGCAGCTCCCGTTCCAAGCTGTTCTCGCGATTTTCAGTTTGAGAGCAATCTCTGGATAGTGCTGGATGCTCATCTCCGCTTACGCTCACATCAAGGAGAAAGCACTATGATGGAGCTTGTGAGCAGCAGTCCTCAGAAATGGACCATGGTTCTGGCCAGGGACTTGGCAGCCGATGGAACATTCGTTTACGCAGTGAAGTCCACCGGCATTTTCTGCCGGCCTTCCTGTCCCAGCCGCCGTCCGCGTCGCGATCAGGTCGAATTTTTCAAGTCACCGGCAGAAGCGCAGCAAGCCGGCTATCGTCCTTGCCGGCGATGCAGGCCTCAACAGGCAAATGTCCAGGCTGAAAAGGTAAAGGCAGCCTGCCGTTACATTGAAGAGCACCCCGACAGCACGCTCCAGCTCAGTGAACTCGCGCGCCACGTTGGACTAAGCCCGTTTCATTTTCAGCGGCTGTTCAAGCGGACTCTGGGCATCAGCCCCAGAGAGTACCAGCAGGCCAGGCGCGCGGAGAAATTCAGGACCGGGCTGCGTTCCGCAGCGCGAGTCACCGACGCCATCTATGATGCGGGATACAGCTCGAGCAGCCGCGCGTATGAGACCAGCGCCGCCCAATTCGGCATGACGCCTTCCGTTTTCCAGCGGGGCGGAGAAGGCGCGGAGATCGACTTCTCTATTGTCAAAACCAAACTCGGTAAGGTCCTCATCGCGGCCACGGGACGAGGCGTTTGTTCCGTCCGCTTCGGTGAAAGTGAGGCGGAATTGGTTCGCGATTTGCAGCAGGAATTTGCAGCAGCCACGCTGAAGCGAAGCGATCAGAAACTGCAGCGAGTCTCGTCCGATGTTTGCGCCCTGCTAAGCGACGCATTCATCTCGCGCGACATCCCCATCGACATCCGCGGAACGGCTTTCCAGCAGCAGGTATGGAACGCCTTGCGGAGAATTCCGCCGGGTGAAACCCGCAGCTACGCGGCCATCGCTGAGGCGATTGGCAGGCCCAAAGCGGTTCGCGCAGTGGCGAACGCTTGCGCCGCCAACCCGGTAGCTGTCGTGATTCCTTGCCATCGCGTGGTGCAGAAGGATGGCAGCCTCTCTGGATACCGCTGGGGCGCCGAACGCAAAGCTGCTCTGCTGAAGAACGAACAGCAGCACAACCGGGAGCGCAGCGGCACGTAAGATGCCGATGATGCGAGCAGCCGTCCTTACCGCGCCGCGAGAAATCGCGGCCCGGCCGCTCGAAATCCGAGAAATCCCGCAGCCCGAGATAAGCCCAGGTCAAGTGCTGCTGCGAGTGCTTGCGTGCGGTGTCTGCAGGACGGACCTGCATATTGTGGAAGGCGAGTTGCCCGCGCTACATCCGAAAATTATTCCCGGCCACCAAATTGTTGGCGAGGTTGTGGACGCAGGCA
>DATEGH010000369.1:0-6001 GCA_035280185.1 Terriglobales bacterium | reverse complement strand
CGTAATGTACAACGGCAACACCGCATGGATCCGCTTTGTCGGACGTCCTTACAACGGTGAGCATAACGAAGTGAACCAGCGCGACGTAAGTTCCGAATTCTTCACCACATTAAAAGCAAAGCTGCTTCGCGGCCGCTATTTTACTGACGCGGAGGACTCCTCCAAGCCCGGGGTTGTCATCATTAACGAGGCGCTGGCAAAGAAGTACTTTTCCGGCGAAGACCCGCTAGGCAAGAAGATCGGTGACACCGAACTCTCGCCCAAGTCTGTGGCAGAGATCATCGGGATCGTGGACGACATTCATGAGTCCTCGCTCGACACCGACACGTGGCCCACCATTTACCTCCCTTACAACCAAAGTCCTGACAGCTACTTTTCTCTTCTGGTCCGTACTTCGGTCGATGAGAATTCGGTCCTGCCGGAAGTCGTAAGGGCCATCCATCAGATCAATTCCGGCATAGCAATGCGGAATGAAACCACGATGCTGGCGGCCATCAATAATTCGCCTACCGCTTACCTCCATCGCTCTTCCGCATGGCTTGTGGGAGGCTTCGCCGCGCTCGCCTTGTTGCTCGGCGTGGTCGGTCTGTACGGAGTCATCGCTTACTCGGTAAACCAGCGCACGCGCGAGATTGGCGTTCGTATGGCGTTGGGCGCAGAGCGCAAAGCTGTGTACAAGCTCATCCTCAAGGAGGCTGGATGGCTGGTGCTTCTGGGCACGATTCTTGGCCTGCTCTGCGCCGTCCCCGCAGGAACGCTGATGCGAAAACTTCTCTTTGGGATTCGAGCATGGGACCTGCCAACACTGCTCTCCGTGGCCGCCATTCTGGCCTGCTCGGCATTGCTGGCCAGCTATCTGCCGGCCCGCCGCGCCGCCTCGGTCAATCCCGTGGACGCGTTGCGCGCTGAGTAAGTGGATTTCCTGCGCCTCCAGCCGGTTATTTGCTTTCTCCCTTGGAAGCGAATAAAATACGAATTCATGCCGGATCTTTTCCCCGATGCCAGCTCTCAGCAGAAATTTGTCGGAATCGCTCGCCTCGCCGCAGAAGGCCAGGCGCTCTCTGAAGGGCACGACGTCGAGTATCTGACCATCGAGAACCGCAGCATTCTCACCCGCTGCCTCTCGCCGCGCATGCCCTTCACCTGGATGATCAATCCCTATCGCGGGTGCGAGTTTGCCTGCAAGTACTGCTACGCGCGCTACACACACGAATTCATGGAACTGCGCGACGGGCTCGATTTCGAACGCAAGATCTACGTAAAGCAGCACAGCGCCTGGCTGCTGCGGCAGGAACTGAAGAACGTGGCTGCGGACGAATCCATCGCCATCGGCACGGCAACCGATCCTTATCAGCCGGCGGAACGAAAGTTCGAGATTACGCGATCGCTGATGGAGGAATTCACGCGGCATTCTGGCCTGAAGATTTCCATTGTCAGCAAGTCCGATCTCATACTGCGCGATCTTGAACTGCTGCGAACAGTTGCCGGCCGGAACCAGCTCACTGTGTGCATCACAGTCACGACGATGAATACCGATTTGGCGCGCATCCTCGAACCTCGCGCCCCACGGCCGGACCTGCGCATGCGTGCCGTAAGAAAGTTGGTGAATGCCGGCGTGCGCGCAGGCGTGAACTGCGCGCCGGTGCTTCCCGGCATCACAGACTCGCCGAAGGATCTGGACATACTGGTACGCGCCGCGGCGGAAGCGGGCGCCGCTTTTGTTTTCACCAATACGCTTTTTCTGAAACCGTGCGCGGAAAAAATCTTCATGCCTTTTCTCGAAGAGAAATTTCCCAAGCTGGTGTCGCTCTATCGCGAGCGTTATTCTCGCAGCTCATACTTGCCCGAACAATACCAGCGAAGGATCGAACAGCTCGTCCGGCGATATTGCGATAAGTATGGAATTCGCAGCCGAAGAACGGATCCGGCCCCATCGGCACTGGCGCAGATGAGCACCCCTGAGCAGATTTCGCTCTTTGCTTCAGGTCAGTACCAACCAAAGCATGGCAGGATGCGAGCGCCAACGCAGTCTGCGAGCAACACGGTTACAAACATTAGAAAAACCGGCTAAGGTAACGCTCCTGTGATCGCCCGGTTCCGTGCCGTAAGCGAATCAACGTGCGTTGCCTGTCTCATCGCAAGTTGCTCAGTAGCAACAACTTACGTCTCGTTAAAATGTCACGAAAAAATATATTGTACTTTGGTACAGGGGTATGGTACATGTACTAATGTATTAAATGACTATGTACCAAAGAACGGGCACGAACGCGAAAAGGAGCAGTGGCCTTAGCCCTGAAGTTGTCGGCCATAGGCTCTGTCGTAAATCGCCTAAAATTCAGCAAAAATTTACTTTAGTTCTACATGAGAACGTGTACTATAGGGCACCTTACTCCGGTGCCTTGGTAACGTTTTTCAGCTCTGTTATGACAACCGGGCAGAGGGGACTCGCGGGGATCCTGATTCTGGCTGCCCGTCTGGGATTTTGAAATTAAGGAGAAATTCGCTGGCTTCACGCGCGAATTACCACAGGTTTCGTAACACTTTCGGACGATGAGACCTACCTGTACGAAGGTACATCATCAAAATGCGGAAAAGTTGTAACGCTTTACGTCTTTGGGTCACTAGGTAAGCAGGAGAAATCAGAGTTCCGGGGCAGCATCACACCTTGATTTCTCCCACAGACAACAAATTTGCGGATGGGCGTTAGCACTTCACCTCGCGCCACAGGGTGATGGCAGCGCTTCCACCGACGCGGGAGGGTGGATATGCGTATTTTGGTCATTGAGGATGAGCCTAAAGTAGCACGTACATTGGTGAAGGGTCTGGAAGCAGACCACTTCGCTGTAGATCTGGCCGGAGACGGAGAGGAAGGCCTGCAGCTTGCCACTGAGATTGATTACGACGCAATCATTCTCGATTGGAACCTGCCGAAGCTGGACGGTCTCACGGTGCTGAAAAAGCTGCGCAAGTCCGGTTCCAATATCCGGATTCTGCTTCTGAGCGCGCGTAAAGACGTATCCGACCGCGTGATGGGCCTGCAGGCCGGAGCGGACGATTACCTGAGCAAGCCGTTCTCGTTCGAAGAGCTCCTGGCGCGCGTGCATGCCCTTCTTCGCCGCCCGCAGGAGCTGCTCGATAAGCTCAGCGTGGAAGACCTGGAACTCGACCGCATGCGGCACATGGTGACCCGCGGAGGCAAGCAGATCAACCTGACCCAGCGTGAATACGCTGTTCTGGAGTATCTGATGCGCAACGCCGGCCGCACCGTCACCCGCACCATGGTGGTGGAGCACGTCTGGAATCTGGGCTTTGAAGGCCTCACCAACATTGTGGATGTCTACATCAACTACCTGCGCCAGAAGATCGATCACGGCTTTGAGAAGCCGCTCATCCACACAGCGCGGGGCGTCGGATACATGCTTGCTTCACACCAGTAAATGAAACTCCCGCTTCCACGCCGCCTTCGTACACGGCTGGCGTTCAAGCAGACATCCGGGTTTGCGCTCCTGGCGGTTTTGGCCGCCTGGAGCGCTTATGTTCTGCTGGCGCGCCGGGCCTACGACCAGCTCGATGCCGAGCTGCAGGACCGTGGTGTCGCCGTGCGCAGCATGCTGCAGGTCCATGGGAACGAAGTCCGGTGGCTCAACAAGGAAGCAGACAGCGAAGTCCGCGCTCAATTCGAACATTCCATCCGTTATTACGAACTGGTGGATGCCAGCGCGCGCTCGGTGGAGTCGTCGCCTGAGATGGCCGCGCTGAAGCTGCCCTGGAGCCAGCCGGCGCGTGAAGCGCTTGAGTCCGGCCGCAGCACCCGGGAAACAATCACCGCCGGCACTGGCTTTCGTCTTCGCGTTTTGAATTTCCCCGTTGTCGGCGAACAGCGGCATTATCTCTTGCGAATCGGAATTCCGCTGGCGCAAGCCGACGAGGATGCGGCGCGGCTGAGCCTTTATTTCCTTCTTCTTGTACCCTTCGTGCTGCTCATTCACTGGCTGAACTCTTGGCTTTTTGCCGCGACGGAGCTTCGGCCGCTGGAACAGATTGCAGCGGCGGCGCGGCAAATGGGCCCGCTGGACTTGAACGGCCGCTTTCCTGTGCTCGGAAACGGCGATGAAATTGACCAGCTCAGCTCCGCGCTCAACGCCACTCTCTCGCGGATGCAGGGGTCGTTACAGCGTATGTCGGAATTTCTGCGCAACCTTTGCCATGAGATTCGCCAGCCGTTGACGGTGATGCGTTCCGAAGCCGAGCAGGCCTTGCGCGCCGGCGTTTCCGACCAGAACTATCGCGAGATGCTCTCCACGCAGTTGGAACACGTGCAGATGCTGGCCAGCACAGTATCTGACCTCATGGAGTTAGCGCAATCCGATGATGGGCAGATCAAGCTGCACTGCCAGCGAGAAGACCTTTCAGAGCTGGTGCAGTCGGCTATTGACGGTATGAGAACCAAAGCCGCGGAACAGGGCATTCATCTCTCGGGAACCGTGCAGCAGAACGTAATTGGAGAATTCGACGCAGGCCAAATCTGGCGTCTCATTCTGAACCTGCTGGACAACGCGATCAAGTACAACCGTCCTAACGGAAGAGTCGACGTGAAGCTGAGCGCCCACGGCGCTGCGGCCATCCTTTCCGTCAGCGATACCGGTTGTGGAATCGCCCAGGAGGAGCAGCATCGAATTTTCGAACGCGGGTATCGCGTCGACGCTACTCGAAGCTCTGTGCAGGGCACCGGGTTGGGACTCCATTTCGCTCGCAGCATTGCCAAGGCACACGGCGGAGAGATTGAAGTCACCAGCCTTGGGGGGCAGGGTTCATCGTTCCTTGTTTCTCTTCCCCTGGTTGGCTGGTCACCCGAAGCGGCTGCTGATCTGCGCGACGCTTCAGTTCAATAACGCGATCGGAAAAGAGGTCCCTATGCGATTGACCAATACTCTTACGGTAATGGTTCTGATGATTTCAGCTTCGCTCTTCGCCCAGAATACGCCTGCGACTGCTGGGCCGAAGCCGTCACAAGCCGCGCAACCGAGAGTGTTTGTCCCGCCTGCAACGAGAGTTCCGGTTGCAAGCATGCAGCGCCGCGTGGCTTCTGCGCCCAGGCCCCAATTGCAACAAATTCCAGCTCCAGTTTCAGCCGTGGTATCACCCAAACCACCGCAACCACGGCCTGAACCCGAACTGGTGATCCCCGCGGCTGCTCCCGCCACTGCGCACGGGAGCGGAGAAATGGCCATAGATTTCCGTGACGGAAAGCTTTCCGTGGTGGCTGACGATGCTGAACTGGGCAAGGTGCTTTATGAGATCGGGGAAAAAACCGGCGCCTCCGTTGAAGTTGCGCGGGAAGTCACCGGCGAGCGCGTGATTGCTCACCTCGGCCCCGGACCGGCGACAGAAATCGTCGCCACGCTGCTCAGCAGCCCTCGGCTGGACTTCATCCTCATGGGTTCGGATGATGAGAAATCGATCAAAAGGCTTATTGTCCGCAGGAAGGCATCGTTCGGAAAAGAGCTGCCGCAGTTACCGCCTGCAGCGCCTCCGGTCACGGAGTCTGAGCCTTCAGCGACCGAGCCTCAACAGGAGATGCCGGCATCGGATCAGCCCGCTCCTGAACCTGCTCAGGCAACGCCGCCTCGATAGCCCATTCGCAAAAATCCCCTTGCCGCAGCAAGGGGAGCACTATGGAAAATGGGCCGGGCGCTAGCTTGCGCCGCGCATGACATTCTGGGCCAGATAGCCCTTGGGTCCCTTTAACAGCTCAAATTCCACGGTTTCGCCCTCATTGAGCATGCGATAGCCGTTCTCCTGGATGGCGGAGAAATGAACGAAAACGTCCTCTCCGGTTGAGCGCTGGATGAACCCATAACCTTTGGCTCCGTTAAACCACTTCACTGTTCCCTTCTCTCTCACAAACAACTCCTTTCAACTCAGCTCAAGATAGTTCTCTCCTGCCGGAATCAGGAAGAGAGAAGAGGTTGCTGCTTTGCCGGCCAGTTTCACTTGAGAG
>DATEGH010000368.1:0-3733 GCA_035280185.1 Terriglobales bacterium | reverse complement strand
CCTTCGACAATGGCGAAGCCATTTATTCCGGATTCGATCATATTTTGCGCGAGCAAATGCGAATGCGCTTGCCGGAGCGGGTCGAGTTCTACACCGAATATCTGGACCTTGTTCGGTTTCCGGCAGCATCCCATGCGGAAGATATGGTCAAGTTGCTAAAACAGAAGTACTCACAGCAAAAGCTGGATCTGATCATCCCAGTCTCCTATTCGGCGCTTCAGTTTCTGGTGGATCAAGGCCGGGATCTGTTTCCCGGCACGCCCATGGTGGCGTTGTTTAACCAGCGCAAACTGGATGACCTGAAGCATCGTCTGGTGCGGAGTCCAGGAGTGAAGATCACGGGAGTGACCAGCAGTGACGAGCCAGCTCGCACGCTGGATCTGGCGTTGCGCCTGCAGCCCGACACGCAGCATGTTGCAGTCGTGCTGGGCAGTTCGTCCTTGGAAAACTACTGGCGCGACCAACTCCAACAGGATCTCTCGCCTTACAGCCAGAAGGTCGATCTTATTTATCTGGCGGGAAATTCGCTCGATGAGTTGCTCCAGCGAGTCGCAGGCTTACCTCCGCATTCGATTATTTTGAGCACATTCTTCTTCCAAGACTCCACCGGACAATTTTTCATGCCGGAGGAGGTCCTCGATCTTATGTCACGGGAAGCGAAAGTGCCCATTTATGCGATCTATTCCAGCTACATCGGTCATGGAGTGGTTGGCGGATGGATGACAAACCCGGAGGAATCAGGGAGGAAAGTTGCCGATCTTGCCTTGGCCGTCTTGAACGGGGAGCGGGCGGAGGGCATTCCTATCGTGGCAGACAATGCCGCAGCGAATATGGTGGACTGGCGCCAACTGCAGCGCTGGGGAATCAGCCAGACGCGCCTGCCTCCCTCCACCCTACTGCTGTTCCGGGAACCCACGCTATGGGAACGCCATCGAATCCTGATCCTGGCGATTATTGTGTCAGGCGCTCTGGAAACCGTTCTTGTTTTGGCGCTGATTCTCAATATACGACGACGCTGGCGGGTAGAGAAAGCACTGCTGCATGAGAAGACCATGGCAGAGGCGGTAATCGAGAGCCTTCCGGGAGTCTTTGTTGTGCAAGATGAGGCAGGCCGGAACCTCCGCTGGAACAAGAACGCGGCTGCTTTGCCACGCTTTTCTCTGGAGGACGCTGCGTTCCCAGACAATGTCGCTGAGCCCGACAAAGAAGCGGCACGCAAGGCAAGGGAACGAGTGCTGGAGCGTGGGACGGCTGAAGTCGAGGTGGATCTTCTGCTCCGCGATGGCAAGACGGCGCCATTTTATTTCACGGGAAAGCGGATTCAGTTGGAAGGCAAGCCCTATGTGACCGCCATCGGGATTGATCTGACAGAAAGAAAAAAAGCAGAAGAGACGGTTCAGCGATTCGAAGGGGAGATGCGTTTGCTCGTCGAGCGCGCTCCCTATGGCATCGGCACGATTAGCCTGAAGCAAGACCGGTTTCTGCATGCCAATCCTGCCATGGTCAAGCTGCTGGGATACAAGTCCGAGGCGGAGGTTCTGGCCTTGAACGTATCCCAGGATCTTTACTCTGACGGAACCTCGCGCGGATTTCGCGCGCAGCACACTCGCGCTGAATCCTTCAGTGCGGTGGAATATCACTGGAAGCGTAAAGACGGCACGGCTGTAGTGGTGCGGGCCAGCGGCCGGCGCGTTCGGTCAATTGAAGATCAAGACGATCTGATGGAGATCATCGCCGAAGATGTGACCCCGCAGCGATCCTTGGAGGAACAACTTCGCCAGGCCCAGAAGCTGGAGGCACTGGGGCAACTATCGGGGAGCGTCGCGCACGATTTTAATAACCTGCTGAGCGTGATCATTGGTTACAGCGAGTTGCTCTCGACAGAGCCGGTTTTCGAAGGGCCGCTGAAAACGCATTTGGAAGCTATCCGGCGCGCGGGCGAGCGGGCCGCTTCGTTGACCTCACAACTGCTGGCTTTCAGCCGGCGGCAGATGCTTCAGCCTTCAGTGATCAATATCAACTTGCTGATACGCGAGACTCAGAAGATGCTGCAGCGCCTGATGCGGGAGGACATTGAGCACAGCATCAAGCTCGATCCAGGGTTGTGGAAGGTCAAAGCGGATCCCAATCAGTTGGTGCAAGTGATCATGAATCTGGCGATCAATGCTCGCGATGCCATGCCCGACGGAGGCACGCTCACGATCGCAACGGCGAATGTGGTATTCAATGATGTGACCACGACCAATGGCGTGGACGTGCCTGCCGGGAATTATGTGAAGCTCGCGGTAAGCGACACGGGAGTCGGGATGAACGAGGAAACCCAGGCCCGCATTTTCGAGCCGTTCTTTACGACGAAGGAAACTGGGAAGGGTACAGGGTTGGGACTGGCAACGGTTTACGGAATCGTCAAGCAGAGCGGCGGATATATTTTTTCCGACAGCGTGGTCCGAAAAGGAACAACACTCACCATTTATCTGCCTCAGTTCGAAAAAGCCGCCGAAGCCGCATTCGCGTTGATGGAATCCGGAGCAGGTAGCGCTGGCAAGGTTCAGCAAGAATCTGAAACAATCCTGGTGGTTGAAGATGAGGCCGCCTTTCGCGATCTGCTGCGCGATGGATTACGGGCCAAGGGATTCAACGTTCTGGTGGCCGCCAACGGCGTAGAGGCGTTGCGCGTTGCCGAGCAGCACGGCAGTTCCATTCGTTTACTGATTACCGATGTGATCATGCCGCAGCTTAGCGGGCCTGAATTAGCCCGTGCTCTGCGCCGGACCCATGATCTTCCCGTGTTGTACATGTCTGGCTACACCGATGATAAGCTGCGTGACATGTCGGAATCCGGTGAATTGGCGTTGATGCGCAAGCCGTTCTATCTGGATGAACTGGTGCAGCGGATCAATGAAGTGCTTGCCCGCCGGCGAGTTGAGCGCGAACCGAAGATCTCGCGCATGGTATAGCCCCGCCGCTGACTTTCCATCCTGCGACTTCGCCGAGTGATTTCTAACTTTCGACGGCTTTGATCTTCAACGCCTTGAGGAACTTCAAGTCTTGCGCGGACAGAAGCTTGCTGAGAGGCTCTGTCGAGGCTCGTTGTCTCGTCTTGCAATGTGGTTCGGAAGACTCTCGAACTTGAGCATACGCAGAAAGATCGAGACAGATCACAACTTCGTATCCTGCGCCTTCGACTTCGGAGGCCATCCCTTCGAAGCGGACGCTGCCTCCAACCGCTTCATTCAGGATATGGTCCAGTTCCTCGCGATAGCGGCCACGCATGATCACAGCACTGGCTGCGCTCTTGAGTTCCTGAGTCAATTGAACCAATTCGACAGACGGCACCACTATGCCCTGGTCCTTCACCGGTAAGGAAACAAGGCCTCCATTCGTGCGAAGGCGGATTCTGATATGAGGTACCAGAGAACTGAACACCCGGCTTCCGGCAGCGCGAAGATTGTTCACAGCCGCTTGTACGCGGGGATCGCGGTCAATTTCAGCTTTGAGCGATTGCAGGGCTTCGAAAAAGGCAGGGTCGCTGCGCACCGCTTCTTGCGCGGCACTTTCCATATTTTCCAACATCAACCGGATCGTCTTATCGTTGATCATACTTCTCTCATCGGCCGCCTTATCGATTGTCACCTTGGAAAATGCGCTGGCAAAGTAACGACAGGTCGTGTACAACCGGTTCTGACAGCCTTTTGTGATGACGTTTCCCAATCGCAAGTCCTACGAAAAAGCC
>DATEGH010000367.1:0-18748 GCA_035280185.1 Terriglobales bacterium | reverse complement strand
AGGCAGTCGAGCCGGTGCAGTTCCAGGTGCTCGGGAAAGCGGGGCAGGCGGAAGAAGCGCTTCAGGGTTGATTCTTTCATCCGCATCACGTCGCCAAAACGCATGTGATTGGCCACCAGCGAGGCCACCTGATGGATCTCTTCATTCGACATGCGAAACCGCCGGCAGATTTCCTCGGCCATGCACGTGCCGACTTCAGCGTGATTGTCAAAACGGATTCGGTCCGGCGCGCGGCGGAACGTCGGCGGTTTGCCTACGTCGTGGAGCAGCACGCCAAGGGCTAGAGTGCGCGAGCAGCCCGCAGGCAGGCCCTCCAAAAGCATCAGCGTGTGAATCCATACATCGCCTTCGGGGTGAAACTGCGGAGGCTGTTCCACGCCTTGCATCCGCTTGATCTCGGGCAGCACGTGCTGGAGCAGATTGGTTGCATCCAGCAGCTCAAACGCGCGGCGCGCATGGCCTTCGGTCAGCATCTTCAGGATTTCGTCGCGCACGCGTTCGCGGCTTACCTGCTGAATCTGCGGCGCGAGCTCGCGAATCGCAGCCAGAGTTTGCGAGTCGATCTGGTACTCGAAGCGAGCCGCAAAACGCAGAGCGCGCAGCATGCGCAGCTTGTCTTCAGAAAAACGCCGGTGTGGATCACCGATGGTGCGAACGATTCCGCGCTCCAGGTCGGCGCCTCCGCCGACGTAATCCAGGACCTCTTGGGTGAGAGGATCAAGCAGCATGCCGTTAATGGTGAAATCGCGTCGCTGAACATCGAGCCGCGCTTCGGTCGAGAAACGGACCTCGTCAGGATGACGGCCGTCTGAGTAAGCGCCGTCGCTGCGGTAGGTGGCGACCTCGATCGAGTAGTTGGCGCGCTCGCCCCCTGCGCCGTCGCGCAACACTGGAATCAACACAACGCCGAACTGCGCGCCAACGGCGTAGGTTTCGGGAAAGATGCGCATTACCTGCTGCGGAGTGGCAGAGGTGGCGATGTCGTAGTCGGCGGGCTCGCGCCCGAGCAGAAGATCGCGCACGCAGCCGCCGACCAGGTAGGCCGAGTGCCCCTGGCCGCGCAGCACGCGTAGAATGCGCACCGCCTGTTGGGCCTTCTCCGAGCGCAGATTCAGTTCCAATGCTCGCTTTGCCATCCCTTTGGCCTGCCAATACTATAGATGTATGGCAGAAGGCTCCATTCTCGGCATTGAGACTTCCTGCGACGAAACTGCTGCGGCGGTGGTGCGCGCAGGAGAGAAGCTGCTTTCGAATGCAGTCTCCTCGCAGATCGCCACGCACCAGCCCTATGGGGGAGTGGTTCCCGAGCTCGCTTCGCGCGAGCACCTCCGCGCCATCGTGCCGGTGGTGCGGCAGGCGCTGGCGGATGCCGGCGAGAGCTACGAGTCAGTGGATGCAATCGCCGTCACCCAGGGGCCCGGGCTCGCAGGCGCTCTGCTGGTGGGCATCAGCTACGCCAAGGCAATCTCATTTGCCCTGAACAAGCCGCTGATCACTGTGAACCACCTGGAAGGCCATATCCATGCCGTGCTGCTGGAGCAGAAGCAGAAGGGCCAGTTCCGATTGGAATTTCCGGTGCTCGCTCTGGTCGTTTCCGGCGGACACACGCATCTTTTCCTGGCGGAAGAGCGCGCTCAGGGATGGGCCTACCGCAACGTGGGCCGGACCCGAGATGACGCGGCGGGCGAAGCGTACGACAAAGTGGCGAAGCTGCTCGGATTGGGATACCCCGGCGGGCCGGTCATTGATGCGCTCGCGAAGCACGGGAACCCTGCGGCAGTGAAGTTTGGTCCATCGCAGATCAAGCACGCCAATCGAGGCACGCCGCGCGATCAGCAGACCCAGTTTGATTTTTCGTTCAGCGGAATCAAGACAGCCGTGTTGCGATATGTTCAACTGGAAGGAATGGCCGAGGCTGTTGCGTCACGGCAACAAAAGCTTTCGACGATCTCCAAACCCCGGGCAGAAGATGTGCTACCCCTCTGCAACAAGAAGACGCTGGACCTGATTGCGTCGTTTCAGAGCGCCGTTGTGCGCGATCTCACGGGAAAGACGCTGGCGGCCGCAGTGGAACTGGGTGCCCGTACCCTGTTCGTGACCGGCGGAGTAGCAGCCAATAGCGAGCTTCGCCAAACATTTGAGACAAAAGCCGCTGGTGCCGGCGTGCCCGTCTATTTCCCTTCGCGCAAGCTTTCCACCGACAATGCCGCCATGATCGCCGCAGCGGCGTATCCGAAATTTCTGGCCGGAGATTTTGCCAACCCTGAATTTTCCGCCGAGGCGTCTCTGGCGCTGCGGTGAGCCGTTTAGCTTGTTGATACGGTGGGAAAAATCTCATCCACTGCTTTGCCAAGCTCTGCAGTAATGTCAATATCTTTGAAGATCACGCAGCGCGCCACATTGCTTGTCAGTTCGGGATGGAATCGCTTGCGGGAAAGAATCACGATTGGAATACTGGCAATCTCCGGACGCGACTGAAGCGCCTCAATCAATTCGAAGCCGTCCATTCGTGGCATTTGCACGTCAGTGACGATCAGATCAGGACGAAGGGTATTCAGGAATTGGAGGGCTTCAGCTCCGTCAACGGCGGTTTCCACACGAAAGCCTCTGCCTTCAAGAAAGCGGCAGACCGTGTGGCGAATCAGCATCGAATCATCTACAACCAGAGCAGTCAAGTGCATCGGTTTCAGGGCAATCATTCAAACTTAGCAAAATTTTGGAGTGAGTCCAAGCAAGGAACTGCCACGCTCTGGTACCAAAGTCATACCGCGCCGGCCCTGAGCGCCTGAGAATCAGGCTTCTTCCGGGCGGATGTTCTCTTCAATGGCCATATCTCTGAACTCGCTGGCATCAAAGACATCGCCACATTCCTGGCATTCTACAAACTCAGAGTCTTCGTCGCGGGAAACTACACGGACGCGCGGATGCCGGCAGGTCTTCTCCATAATGCGTTTTTCAAGGGGTTGATTTGCTAGATTCTGGATCGGGTTCATCTTCGTACTACAGGCTTGTACCAGGCTGAATTTTGGGTATTGTAAGCCCGTCTGGTGGCTTGTCAAGCCCTTCCAGAAGGCATTTGCGAAGAAAAAGATGAGTTGCAGAGCTGGCGGGTTGCAGCCATTCCGTGCCTACGGCATGGGGTAGATGCCTGCCGAGCGCGCTCCTTGGATATTGATCTGGCGCATGGTTGCCGGGACATTCCGTTCCAAGCCGGCCCGCGCGGCTGAAACCGCGGCTTCAAAAGTCGTTCGACCGGTGAGGGCTGCATCAACGAAAAGGAAGTCCTTGCCATCCTGCGCCGAACGCACCCCGACATAGGCATGACCGGGGACCAGAACCACAGCGGGCTGCATCCCCAAATTCTCAAACAGTGAAGCATATGCCACAACGGCATCAATGCAGTTGCCGCTGCTCTGAGCGAGAGTGGCTTTAGGCAGCCGGACACGCTCGCTCATGCTCTTGTGATCGCCCAAGGTGAGCGAACTCTTCACGTAGGAAAGTCCGGACTGTTTCAGTGCATCGAATATAGCCTTGGCTTCAAGATAGGTCTCTTCCTCTTGCTGGTCTGGACTTTTCCAGCTTTCATACCCGGGAAGCCGGCGATCAGGCGTAAATTGTTTGGCCTTGGCCAGAAGCGCTTCCACCTGCGGTGCATGAGGAGTCACCCAGGATGCGATGAACGGGGCATACTTGAAGGCCGGACCCCAATACATGTCTTCCGCGGACCGCAGCCGCACCGGGAACGTGCTTTCAAATGCCGTTCGTCCGCTGGAGTCGCTTACCGTCACTTTAACGCTGGCGGCAGTGATTTCCTGATTGCGATAGAAACGAGGCAGGAAAGACGGGGCAAACAGGAAGGTATGGCTCGCGCCGGCAGGAAGTTCGGCTATCTGGATTTCCTGGTCACTCCAGCCCAGGATCGAAACCTCCATCCGCTGGTGCAGGTCGCTGGAGGTTGGGTTCGTCACTGTTACAGAAACTGTCCCGAAGCTCCGCTCCGATTCCGCCTGCAAGGAGGCATAGTTAGCGAAAACGGGATAGATTTCACCATCAATTCCGGCCTGAATCTTGTAGCTGGGCTCCGGCGCGTTGGCGGCTTTGGGCGGTCGGACGTCGCCTCGGTCATGGGCTGATTCCCCGGCTGGCGACAGAGTGACCGCTGCCAGCAGTAGAACCCAAGCCAAGCCCCAATTCCGACGAGAAAAGCGCATCCAGCTTGCAAGAATAGCCGCGGAAAACAGCAGAGCAATCGAGGGGAAGCCTTAAACCGCGGAAGGGCAACTCAGTACTGTGATGTATCTGCCCAATGCATTTGCTGCCACGGGCACAAGTTGGGGCAGCTCCAGTGGTTTGGCCTTGGGCCGATGCTGCCCTCGCGATGCACCGCATCTGCGAGGATTTTGCATCGTGCACACCTATCGCGCCGCGCCCCCTTGATCGGACCGAGCGCCTTTACCGGAGTCAATAGTTGCATTTAGCCCTTGCTGAACCATGGTTCTTCGCGTAAATTTCTGAATTCCTGAAATCGGTTCAATTGCACCGGGAGAGCGGTCGCAGATGATAACTACCCCTATGACGAAGTTTCTCTGGACACTACTGCTGAGTTTTTCGGTGATCCAGATTCTTGCCTGCGGAGGATCACCAAACGCGGTATTATCTACCGCGCCGCTCCCTTCATCTTCTCCGTCTCCGAGTCCAAGCCCAGTACCAGCTCCGACACCTGCGCCTACACCCTCGCCGACCCCAAGCGCGACACCCGCGGAATTCCTGCTTGAGGGTAATTCAACCTCAAGCCTGAATGTGGCGCAAATCGATCTCAATAGCGGAAACTTGGGAGGTCTCACTCTGGCAGCCCCCAACACCGGCGCCGCAGATAACGTGATCTACCCTGGCGTTGCGGTTACGCCGACAAAAAACTTGCTATATGCGCTCTCTTCCAGTCTTACCGCGACCCAGGGCTTCGCGATCTCTGGCCCTGGATTGATTCTTACGCCCCTTGCCCATACGCCCTTTGCGTCAGGTTCCTCAGGATCGATGAATTCTCTGGTACTCCATCCCAGCGGACGCTTCCTCTACCTCATTCACTCGCCTGCCACGATCGAAGAAGAGGCGGTGAATCTTGAAACCGGCGACTTAACTTTCGTGGCAAACTTCACGGCACCCGCCACGGCTAATCTCAATACTGCTGTGATCGACCCCACGGGAACCTTCCTGTACGCTCCAGATCTCACCGGTGCACAGATCTTCGGCTATCGGATCAATCAGGCTGACGGATCGCTTTCTGCCGTTCCGGGCTCGCCGTTTGCTACCAGCGGCGCCCCTGTTTTCCTCGCAGCCGATCCTGTCGCGAATTTCATTTATCTGTGCAACTCCGATGGCTCGATCGATGGTTTTGCCATAGAAGCCTCCGCCGGCACTTTGACTCCGGTCCAAGGATCTCCTTTTGCTAGCGCTGCGACGGCCGGCAATGTGGCAGTGGATCCTTTAGGCAAATTCGTGTACGTTTCGAACGAATTAAGGAATGCAATTTTCGCTTTTGCGATCGATTCCGCCTCAGGCAGTCTGGTGGCGATTCCTGGATCGCCATTTGCTGCGGTCCCTCAAGTCGAAAATTTGTACATCGTGAAGCTGCCGTGATGTGGAAGTAAGGATAGATTTGCAGGATTTCTCAAGCGCACAATGATCGCTTCGCGGCCTCAATGGTCCGCTGTACGTCTCCTTCGGCATGTGCAGCGCTAAGGAACATGGCTTCAAACTGTGAAGGCGGCAGATAGATTCCCTGGTCCAGCATGGCGCGATGAAATTTTGCGAACGCCTGAGTGTCGGATTTCGCCGCTGCGTCCCAATCATGCGGCGGCGCACCAGGTTGGAAGAACCAGGTGAACATGGAGCCCACGCGATTGGCGCAGAGTGGCGCGCCGCATTCTTCCGCCTGCTGGAGCACGCCTCCCACCAAGGCAGACGAGCGCTGCTCGAGTTGCTGATAGATTTCCGGATGCGCGCGTAGATGGCGCAGCGTGGCCAGGCCTGCAGCCATTGCCAGCGGATTGCCTGAGAGCGTTCCTGCCTGATAGACCGGGCCTACAGGCGCAACCATGTCCATGGTTTCCGCCGTTCCGCCGTATGCGCCTACCGGAAGGCCCCCACCGATGATTTTTCCCAAAGTGGTCAAATCAGGTTTGATCTTGTACAACTCTTGAGCGCCGCCGAAGGCCAGGCGGAAACCGGTCATTACTTCATCGAAGATCAGCACCGTGTTTTGCTCGGACGTAATCTTCCTCAAGAATTCCAGGTAGCCCTCACGCGGCGGTACGCAGCCCATATTCCCCACCACGGGTTCGACAATCACGCATGCAATTTGGCCGCGGAACTTTGCGAACGCTTCTTCCACTGCGCTTTGATTGTTGTAGGGCAGGGCCAGCGTGAACTCGGCCTGCTCCGGGAGCACGCCGGCGGAGCCCGGAATCCCCAGCGTGGCAACTCCTGAGCCTGCTTTCACCAGCAGGGAATCGGCGTGCCCGTGATAGCAGCCTTCAAACTTGACGATGTACTTGCGATTGGTGAACGCGCGCGCCAGCCGGATTGCCGACATCGTGGCTTCCGTACCTGAGCTGACGAACCGAACCTTCTCGATGGAAGGAAAAGCCGCGATCACTTCTTCCGCGATCTCCGCTTCCACAGGTGTGCAGGCGCCAAAGCTTGCGCCATCGCGGTTGGCCTTCTCTACGGCTTCGACCACCGGTGGAAACGCATGACCCAGAATCAGCGGTCCCCACGAGCCGACATAATCAATGTACTCATGTCCGTCTGCATCCCAGATGCGCGAGCCGCCGCCACGAACGATGTATGGGGGATCGCACGCGACCGACTTGAACGCACGCACGGGCGAGTTCACCCCGCCAGGGATCACCTTGCTGGCGCGTGCGTGAAGCTGCCGGCTGCGCTCTCGATCGTTGGAAGGCACGTCCGACTATTGTACCTGCCACTCTCAAGCCGTGATTTAGGGCTTGAATGCGTCTGGAGCGGCATGTATCATCCACGTTCCCGAGGCAGACTTCGTGTTGAGAAGAATCCGGAATGTCCTTTCAAGCGAATAAATTGGCGCCATCACGATTGGCTTTCTGCTGGCCCAAGTGGTTGCAGGTATTGCGAATTCGGTAGTGCAGTGGTTGGCTTTTTACGCCACGGAAAGGCAGGATCACAGCAATATTTTTCGATCCGAGCCACGCGTGTTCCCATGGTGGAACGTAACTCTCCCGATCGTTTCTGTTTTGCTCTACCTGGTTGCGGCCGGGGTTCTCTTTTATTGGATTGATCGTAATTTCTATTGGGGTCGGAATCACCTTCGTAAAGAGCAGCTCGATAGAGCGCCAGCAGCATTGATTGGCGTAATACCCTCCCGTCCCTTGCGGCCCTTTATGGTTAAATAAACATTGTGATCCTGCCGTTCGTCCGCGAAGTCCTGGCGGACGTGGAAAAGAGCTCTGGATTCCGACAGGCGGCCACGTATCTGAAACAGCGTAGGGGGGAGTCAGCTCCCTCTGCGGGGCGCATTCGTCTCTCTGGCCTGGTCCCCACCGCCAAATCCCTCCTGATTCCGTACCTCGAACGGGCTGCCGGACGGCCCCTGATCATCATCACCGCCACGAACCGCTCTGCCGAAGCGCTGTTTGCGCAGGTGCAGGCCGTCAGCGAACTCACCGGCGCGTGTAGTCCGCAGTCTGTCGTCAAACTGCCCGGTTATGACGTGCTTCCGTTTGAGAACATGTCGCCTCACCCTGAGATTCAGGAAGAGCGCGCGACGGCACTGTGGAAGATTGCCACCGGTGCGGCCTCAATCGTGATTGCCCCGATGGAAGCCACGGCTATGCGGCTCCGTCCTGCTGAACACTACGCCGCGCTGGCTCGGACCATCCGTCGCAATGACGCGGTTGATCCCGAAGAACTGGTGCAGCACCTGAATACTGTTGGCTACACCGCTATGGATATGGTCGAGATGCCAGGGCACTATGCAGTGCGTGGCGGCTTGATTGATGCCTACCCTCCGGAGGCTGACCGCCCGCTGCGCATCGAGCTGTTCGGCGACGAGGTGGAATCTATTCGCAAGTTTGACCCGGCCACCCAACGTTCCGCCAGCGCCGTGGACGAAGTCGTGCTCCTGCCGCTCACAGAAACTCCTGTCCGCGATGAGGTGCTGACGGAAGTTCACGCGCGGCTCTCCGGCGCGCGGGTGCAGGGGTCGAATGAAACTGTTCGCGAAGCGCTGGCCGAAACCGGCGTTACCGTTTTTCCCGGCTGGGAGTACTACGTCAGCGCAGGCGGACCGAACACAATCTTTGACCTGCTGCCGAATCCGGTGGTGTTCACCGACGAGCCTTCTGCCATTGAAGCCGAGCAGGACCGCTGGTGGGAAAAAGTCGTCCGCCGCCATGAGCAGAGTCTGGTAGGGAACCTGGCCACCCCGGAAGATATCTTCATCACGCCGGAGCAGTGGAATACGCGCGTAGCCGGGCTCCCTGGCGGCAGCCTGGAGCAGCTTGGTTTGTTGCGCATTGCCAAAGCTGAAGCAGAACTGGCATTGAGCGACAACCCTGAACCGCACGATTCAGAGCTGATTGAATTTTCCTCACAGCCCACAACGCGTTTCCATGGTTCGGTCCCAGCGATGGTCGAAGAAGTGCGAAAGCTTACGGCCGGCGGGCAGCGCGTGATCTTTGCCGCGCCCAACACCGGCGAAGTGGAGCGGCTGGCCGACATCTTTACCGAATATCAGGTCCCGTTCCGGCTCGGCACGCGCACACCCGTGCCTGGCAGCGAGACTTATCTCGACGAAACCGCATACTTCTCCGGCGACCTCACTACTACAACCATTCTTCGCGCTCCCGTGCCCGACGGAGTGGCTCTTCCTGAGTCGCGGCTGGTGCTGTTTGGCGCGCGCAATCTGTTCGACGATTCCGAAGTCGTCGTTCTTCGGCCGCTTCGCAGCAAGTCGAAAACCGCGGCTTTCATGTCCGACTTCCGCGACCTTGCTGTGGGCGACTACGTGGTCCACGTGGAGCACGGGATTGGCATGTACCAGGGCTTGAAGGAATTGCAGCAGGGAGACAGCAGCGGCGAATTCATGGTGCTGGAGTTTGCCGAGGCCGCCAAGCTGTATGTTCCGCTCACCCGGCTTGATCTGATCCAGAAATATCGATCGAGTGAAGGCGTGAAGCCGCCGCTTAGCCGTTTAGGCGGGACCGCTTGGGCCAAAACCAAAGCCCGCGTAAAGAAGGCCATGAAAGACATGGCCGACGAGTTGCTGAAACTTTATGCAGCCCGCAAAGCTGCTGAGGGCCACGCGTTTCCTGCCGACACACAATGGCAGCGCGAGTTCGAAGATTCGTTCGAATTCAACGAAACCGACGACCAGGTCACCTCCATCGCCGACATCAAGCGTGACATGGAATCTACGCTTCCCATGGACCGTCTGCTCTGCGGCGACGTGGGCTATGGCAAGACGGAAGTCGCCATGCGCGCCGCATTCAAAGCCGTGCAGGACAACAAGCAGGTTGCCGTGCTCGCACCCACCACGGTCCTCGCTTTCCAACACTTTGAGAATTTCAAGCGTCGTTTCGCCGCGTTCCCTATCGCCATCGAGATGATGTCGCGCTTCCGCACGAGCAAACAACTGAAGGAGATTGCGGAGCGGGTGGAGCAGGGGAAAGCTGACATTGTCATCGGTACGCACCGCATCCTCTCAAAAGACGTCAAATTTCAGGACCTTGGCTTACTTGTGGTGGATGAGGAGCAGCGCTTCGGGGTTCGGCACAAGGAGCGCCTGAAACAATTGCGCAAGGAAGTGGACGTGCTCACCATGTCGGCCACGCCTATCCCGCGCACGCTGCACATGTCCATGGTGGGACTGCGCGACATGAGCGTGATTGAAACTCCTCCCAAGGACCGCATGGCCATTCAGACGGTGGTGGCCGGATGGGACGAGAAGCTAGTGCAGTCAGCGCTCGAACATGAGCTGGAACGCGGTGGGCAGGCTTACTTCGTCCATAACCGTGTGGAGACGATCTACGAGATTGCGACCAAAATCCAGGAGCTGGTTCCGCGCGCACGGGTTCTCGTCGGCCACGGACAGATGAGTGAAGGCGAACTGGAAAAAGTGATGCTCGGTTTCGTGCGTCATGAAGCCGATATTCTTGTTGCGACTACGATCATTGAGAACGGGTTGGACATTCCGCTCTGCAACACCATCATCATCAACCGTGCCGACCGCCACGGACTCTCAGAGCTTTACCAACTACGCGGCCGCGTAGGACGTTCGAATCGCAGGGCCTACGCGTACCTGCTTGTTCCCGCGGAACAGGAATTGACGCCGGTTGCGCGGCGACGGCTTGCGGCGTTGAAGGAGTTTTCCGACCTCGGCGCCGGCTTCAAGATTGCCGCGCTCGATCTGGAGCTGCGCGGAGCAGGGAACCTGCTGGGCGGAGAGCAAAGCGGAAACATTGATGCCGTTGGATTTGAAATGTATACAGGCATGCTCGATCGGGCAATACGCGAACTGAAAGGCGAAGATCTGGCTGAAAAGGTAAGCGCGCAACTGAATCTCGGCATCGATCTGCGTATCCCGGCCGAATACATTGCCGAAGAAAACCAGCGATTGCGCATGTACAAGCGCGCAGCCGGCGTGGAAGGCGAAGATCAACTTGAGGACGTCGCCAAAGAGTTGCAGGACCGTTACGGCGCGCCACCCGCTCCGGTCCGGTATCTGCTTGCAGCTTCAGCACTCAAGCTGCTGTGCGGGAACGTAGGCGTGCTGAGCATTGACCGTAAGCGCGATACCGTAACAATCAAGTTCACTGAAGAAGCGCACATTGACCCCGAGCGCCTGGCGCGTTTTGTGGCGCAGTCGCGTGGCGCACAGTTCTCTCCAGGCGGAGTACTGAAGTTCAGTTTGAAATCAACTCAGCCGGAAGCTGTTATCGAGCAACTCAGTGGCTTGTTGAAAGAGCTGAGCGCACAGCCGGTGAAGGCGTGAGAGCTAGGCGCCGTAGGTGTTCTTCAGGTAGGTCGTGATCTCAGTTTCAAGCTCCGCGTAACCGGCATGAATGGTGCTGCGGAGAGCCGACTCAATCGGCTGGCCATCTCCCAGACGCTGCAGAATTCTCGCCAGATCGCCCATGCCATACGTCTGGCGGATGTATTCCACCGCGGCCAAACCTTCCGCGTATGCGACGGAGGCCTCACCGGAACTGTAGTCTTCAAAGTTGCCTTCCAATTGGCTTAGCGGGATTTCATGTCCGGTGCTGTATAAGCTCGCGAGCCGTCCCCCGAAAGCTGAAATATTGGCGCCCTGCTCCAGTTCGGCAATCCCTTCGTTTAGCCACTGCGGAGCGCGGCCATGCGCGATCGCCTGAATGAAAGAATGGGTCAGTTCGTGGCGCAGCACCCGCGCCAGTTCCGGCGTGAGAGTTTTAATGCCTGAGATAGGAATGCGGATTTTGCCATCGTTGAGCGCCGCGGACCATGCCGGCGCGTGCGTCACGTCGAGAAAAGCCTGGTCGGTGTAAAGAGAAACGTTGATGTTAGCCGGAGCTGCCCCCAGATCATTTTGCAAGTCAGAGTAGTCGGCTTCCAGCGCCTCCAAAATCTGCCGGCGGAGATCGTCCGGAGCCTGCGACCCTTCATACCGAAGCGTGAAATGGCTGCTCTCCTCCTGGCGGAATTCAGCTTCAGTCTGCGACTCGCGCTCAGCGCGTTCCAGCAATCTCTTGATCTGATCATCGGGACGCAGCGCCAGCGATTTCTTCCATGCCGCAATAGCTTCGGGAGTGTGATCGTTCTTATAGCAGGCGTAGCCCAGCAGCGCGAAAGCCACACTGGAGCGGGGATCGGAGTGCGTGGCCGTCTCGGCCGCCGAGAATGCCTCAGAGTAGCGGCCTAACTGAAGAAGCGTGGAAGCGTACTGCTCCAGCAGCACCGGCTGCTCAGGAAGATAATGCAACGCGCTCTCGAGATAACGCGCAGCGGCAGGTAGATGATTGCGGTTCTGCTCGAAGCCGGCTGCAATTGCGTAAGCGCCTGCGGACTTTGCCGGTACGCCTTCCGCTTCAATAGCGCCGAGCGCCACCGCATCCACCTGATCGTTCCGAATCACCCGTGCGATCAACGCATCATCTACCGTCATCTGCTCGCGAACCGGCGGCAGCTCAGCGGCAACACTGCCGGCCTGCTGTTCCGAAGGAGGCGCACTCGAGCCGCTCTCAATCCTCGAAACAATGGATTTCGGAATCGTAAAGGTGTTGTCGCCGATGGCGTATTGAACGCGCCCGTTCTGCTCCGTGACGGAGTCAACCGTAATGCGCGTGCCGCTCTTCAGCACGATAGTGTCGGCGGAAGCCGCAGCGACGAGCAGAATGGCGCAACAAAATGGGATAATCAAACGCACGCGCGCTCATTATGTCACGACTGGAAGGCCTCGCTTGCGGTCCTCGATGACGAAGGTGTTACTTCTGTTACTGCTTGCGGCTGGTGAACGCTTGTGCGCCCAGTCCGCTGCAGGCACGCAACCTGCCCCTGCAGGGAAAGCGGTAACGCTCTATCGCCAAATCCTCAGCGCGGACCTTGACCCTGCTGAAGTTCACGCCATCCGCCAGGTAAGCCTCGAGCGGGAAGACGTGCACATTTCGCTCAATGACGGAACCATTGGTCTGATGAAAGCCACTGATGGCCACATCACCGGCGCTGTGTTTGAAGGCGTCGGAGAAATTCTGCTGATCGCTCCCGATCGCGCCGAGCGCACCTCGCTTGGCCTATTCACTGGTTCGCCGGTGCTGGAGCAGAGGTTTGGCAGCGCGTACTTCCGCTTTGCCGATGACACCGTGACCCGCGACCTGCGCGCCGGCTTCCGTCCACTTCCGCCAGATCAGAACGCCGCCGAATTCATCGCTCGCTGGCAGCGACCTGCGGCGGAGCTGGCTCGGTCAGACGGTCTTCAGCTTCTGCAAGCGCTCAGCAATTCCGCCGATGCGGCTTCTCGCTACCTGCACCTGCGAGTAGGCGGCACGCAACTCGGAATTTTTGACCTGTTTCTGGATACCAACAGCCAGGAGCAGATCAGCGTGGCGCAACCGAAGATCGTCGGCAATTCATCGTATTACGACATTTGGACTTCATTCCCAATGCGATCAGTGCGCCGGGCAGGCACTGCGGGAGAACATCTGGCGCCGCGCTTCGATCTCTCGGACTACCGCATCCGTGCCAAAGTCGAGCCGCCTAGCGATATGGAAGCAGAAGCGGAGGCAACGCTGGTTCCGCGCCGCTCCGGCCAGCGCGCCGTAATTCTCGAGCTCTCGCGTTATTTGCACATCAGCGAAGTGCTAATGAATGGGAAGGCCATCGAGTTTATCCAGAATGAGGCTATTTCGGGCAGCGATCTCGCGCGCCGCGGCGATGACCTCATTGAGATCGTCTTCCCGCAGCCCCTTCAGGCAGGAGAACACGCCCGGCTTACCTTTAAGTATGCGGGCCCGGTGATGCTGGACGAGGGCAACGGCCTTGTCTATATCGGCTCGCGCGGCACTTGGTATCCCAATGCCGGGCCTGAGTTCTCCGATTTTGATCTGACGTTCGATTATCCCGAGGATTGGTCCCTCATCGCCACCGGCAAGCAGGTTTCCACTTCTCATCAAAGTGGCCGCACGGTTACGCGTTTCGTTAGTTCCAAGGCGATCTCGCGAGCCGGCTTTAACATGGGACATTTTGCCGTGGGGCGGGCATCGTCGAACGGGGTCTCCATTCGCGCGTACGCGAGCAAAACCGTGGAGCCGCAACTCTTTGCCCGCGAGACACTCGCCGGAGAGCGACCGGATCCGGCGCGCGAGGTGCAGCAGATCGCCAGCCAGACAGCCGAAGCCGTCACTTTTCTTTCCGGCGAGCTCGATCCGTTCCCTTATCCCAATCTCGAGGTCACGCAGCTTCCGGGGGTGCTGAGCCAATCCTGGCCTGGGCTGATCTATCTTTCGAGCATGGCTTTTCTTGATCGCGAGGAGCGACGTGCCGCCGGCATCAGCGATCCATATCTTGAACTCCTGCTCAGCAGAATGATGCTGGTGCATGAGGCCGGACACCAATGGTGGGGCGACGCCGTGGATTCGCTCTACTACCGCGACGAATGGATTATCGAAGCCCTGGCAAACTATTGTGCCCTGATGATGCTGGAAAAGAACGATCCAAAAGCACCCGAAATCGCTCTGGACTATTACCGTGAACAGCTTCTCAAGCCGGGCAACAGCGGAATCATCGCTGATGCCGGGCCGGTGACTCTTGGTGCTCGCCTGACTTCCTCCCGGTTTCCGGATGCATACCAGAAAGTCCTTTATGGCCGGGGCACATGGCTGATTCACATGCTGCGAACCATGCTGCGAGAGGCGAGTGGCGGGAAAAATGATGCGTTGTTCTTTTCCGCGCTACGATCGCTTCTGGCCAAATCGCCCAACCGAAAAATTTCCACTCACGATCTCCAACTTGCCTTCGAGCAGGTGATGCCCGCTTCTCTCGAATATGAGAAAAAGAGATCCCTGGAATGGTTCTTTGATAGTTGGGTGAACGGCGCGTCCGTGCCGCGGCTCAGACTGGAGCAGGTCAAGATGAGCCCAGCCGGCGGCAAGGTAAGAGTTTCAGGAACCATTCGCCAGACAGAGTGCGCCAAAGATCTCGTCACCGCAGTGCCGATCTATGCCGTAGATGGCGCCGGAAGAACACACCTTCTGGCATTCGTGTTTGCCGACGATGTGGAGACCGCGTTCAAACTCACGGCTCCTGCCGGCACCAAACAGTTGCTCATGGATCCGGCAAACACGATCTTGCGACGATAAATCCTCAGCGCTGCTAGAATTCCTGCTTTCCTTTCAAGGAGGCTCATGCTTCGGGTTCTGGGAATTCTCCTGCTTTCATCTGTGGCTGGGGCGCAGGCTGCTGCGCCCCATCATTACATCCTTTCCGCGACTCCCGCGACGGTGGCTTGGGGATACTACGATGCCAAAGCCACGCCTGTTCTGCGCATCCATTCCGGCGATACAGTCGAGTTCAACACGCTCATCACCAACAGCCCCACGGGACTAGAGAAAGCGGGTGTTCCGCCGGAGCAAGTCCAGCAAAGCCTGCGCGATATCTACAAAGAGGTTACGAACAAAGGTCCGGGCGGTCACATCCTGAATGGGCCCGTCTATATCGAAGAAGCCGAGCCGGGAGATACGTTGGAAGTCCGTATTCAGAAAATTGATCTGGCCATTCCTTACGCTTACAACGCGTTTGGTCCGACGCGAGGCTTTCTGCCTGAAGACTTCCCGTATCGCAAGATGAAGATCATCCCTCTCGATCGCGAGCGCATGGTGGCAAAGTTCGCTCCGGGGATTGAAATTCCCTTGCACCCGTTCTTTGGCAGTATGGGAGTGGCTCCTCCGGAGGCTTTCGGACGAGTTGACAGTGCTCCGCCGGGCCTCCACGCTGGAAATATGGATAACAAGGAATTAGTGGCCGGCACAACTCTTTACTTGCCGGTGTGGACCAAGGGCGCGCTGTTCGAAGTCGGCGATGGACACGTGGGGCAGGGAAATGGCGAAGTCGACATTACAGCGCTGGAAACATCACTAACTGGAACGCTTCAGTTCACCGTGCACAAGAACACGGGATTGAAGTATCCGCGAGCGGAGACTCCTACGCACTACATCAGCATGGGATTCCATCAGGAACTGTATGAAGCCACCAAGATTGCGGTACGCGAGATGATCGATTTCCTTGTGGCAGAAAAGCACCTGAGCCGCGATGATGCGTATATGCTAGTCAGCGTCGCCGGCGATGTGGATGTGACAGAGTTGGTGGACGGCAACAAGGGAGTTCACGTGATGCTGCCCAAGGCCATTTTCGTGAAGTAGAATTCAGCCCTGGCAACAAGAGAGTAGACAGATGAAACTTCTGATCCGCTGGGTGATTAGCGCCATCTCGCTGCTGATCGTGGCCTACTTTGTTCCGGGATTCGTCGTACATGGCTCTATCACGGCGCTCCTGGCGGCCATTGTGATTGGATTTGTAAACGCCACGCTCGGGTTCATGCTGAAAATCCTGACACTTCCTCTCAGCTTCATCACGCTCGGCCTGTTTCTCATCGTGATCAATGCGCTGATGCTCAAGGTTGCCGCGGCGATCACGCCCGGTTTTGAAGTTCGCACCTGGACAGCGGGTTTTCTGGGCGCAATCCTGCTCACTATCGTCTCATCATTCTTGCACTGGCTGATTGGCGACAAACGCCGCGAGCCACGCTACGAATAACTGCCAGTGCTCGCCTTTACTCAGGACACTCGAACTTACCGCGAATAGGCTTTAAGCAAAAAATGAAAGGCGTCCTGAATCAGGACGCCTTCTCTTCAAAAGGGTTTCGGTTATCTGGGAGGCTGCGGCGGATTTTGCGGTGGCTGTTGCGGTTGGTTCTGCATTGGCGGCTGAGTCGGGTTCTCCTGCGGCAAGTTTTGCTGCGGAGTGTTTAACTCCTGGAGCGCGGTCTTGTTCGGCGCGATACCCGGAACCGATGGCATGGTTTGCACCTTGCCGGTAACTGCATCGTCAATCTGGATATTGTTGCGCTCCAGCGTTTGCGCGGTGTCCTCATCAAGCTGCACTCTGGACTTGGCATAGTTGGTCATCGCCGTAACCAGGTTGGATTCCGCCTGGGTTAGGTCACGCTCGTCAGAGAGCACATTCAGATAAGTTGAAGCGCCCAAGTTGTACTTCTTCTGCTCCGCATCGAGCGTCTGCGCCGCCAACTCGCGGGCCTGCTGCGCGGCCACCACGCGCGCGCGATTTTGTTCCACCGCGAACCGGTCATTACGAACTCCAATGGCGATCCGGTTCTCCACGGACTTCAGGGCCAGTTGTGATTGCCGATATTCGAGCATTGAGCGCACCTGCGTGGCTTGGGCCGCGCGATTGCCCAATGGAATCGTAATGTTCACCGCAACACCTTTGTCAGGGGCGGACGAGTTGAAAAGGTTAGTGAACGCATCGCCAAAACCCGTTGGAGGGATACCTCCAGGATTCGGGTTGAGCGGATTCGGCGGACCGGCAAGACTGGATGCACCGTAAAAGCCGAGCAGATCAATGGTAGGCAGAAGGCCATTCTTCGCGCCTTGAATGTTGATTTCACTGTTCTTGAGGTTGATCTGCTGCTGTTTGTAGTCAGGACGGTCTTGAAGAGCCTGCTGGATCAGATCGTCCACGGCGGGCAGGTTCTCCTGCTCCGGTATTGAAACCGTGTCCGTCGGGATGACCTCCACTTGCATCAGCGGCGAATTGCTGGGCAGGTTGCGCGTGAGGGCGTTCTTCATGGTGAGTTGCTGCAATTCCAGGTTGGTCTGGGACACGATCAGGTCCTGCTGCGCCGAAGCCACCGAACTTTGCGCGCGCACCACGTCCAGCGGCGCCAGGGTGCCGATCTGCACCTGTTTTTGGTTGTCAGAAAGCGTCTTCTGCGCCAAGCTCAACGAGCGCTCTTTCACCTTCACGTCTTGATAAGCGTTGACCAGGTCCCAATAGATGTTTTCGATCTGACTGACGGTGGTGATCACCTGCTGGCGAAAGCCTTGTTCTGTGATCTGGCGGTTATTTTTTGCCTGGCGGATCAGACGGGTGTTCAGGCTCGGACCGAAGCCTTGCAGCAAGTGCTGCCGGATGGTTGCGCGAAAACTCGAGTTCAATGTCGGATTCAGAGTATTGAACCGGCTGGTGGAAGAGGCTCGCGAGTTGTCGTAGGTGACTGTCAGCGCTGTTCCCGGGGAGAATCCCTGAAAATAGGTGAAATTCGCTCCCGTCGTGTTTTGGTTGATGACCGCAGCGCCAGTGGTAATGGTGTTGGAAAGCGGGAACACACCATGCTCGAACTGGAGATTGCCGCTCAGGATGGGATCAAAGCTGTCGGGCAGAGGTCCAGCGCCGCTGGTGGAACCCACAATTCCCCCCGCTCCGGCTCCTGCGCCGCCGGCGCCCGCTGTGGTGCCGCCCGCTCCTGCGCCGGCCACTCCCTGGCCGATTCCGCCAACGCCGCCACCTGGGGTGTTTGAAACCACGCCCGCATTCACGCCGCGGGGCGAGCCGCCCGATTTCGTCAGCAAAATGTCCGTGTCCGCAATCGGCAGGTTGTAGCGCGCCACGGCGATGTCCAGGTTGTCCGAAAGTGCGATGGCCAGGGCATCATTCATCGAAAGCATCAGCTTGCCGTTCTGAATCAGTTGCTCGATTTTCGGAGCATTGGTGAAGGCCGGCGGAGGAACGTCGCGGGGCATGTAGCGCGCAAACGGATTCGGCAGCAAGGGTGCTGGCTGGGAATAATCCTTCGCGAATGGCTTGGGCAGGCTCTTGGGCTCGGGCGCGTTGGCCATCGTTTTGCCGGTCGGTTGCTGACCGGCGTTCCCGCGCTGTGTTTGCGCGGGCTGCGCCGAAGGCGGGGTATTGGCCTGCTGTGCCGAGGCGGAAAACGCCGCCAAACATACGATTGCGGCCACTTTTCGGGAAAAATCATTGCAGAAAAAAGCTACAGACATTCTTGTCCTCTCCAAGTACTTGTCGCCATGGGGTTACGTAACAGATAAAGACTGTCGATCTGCCGTTCCGTCATCCCTGAATGTTGAAGATACGCGCAAATGTAGTCCGGGGTTCCAGAAAGACAAATGGCGCTGTGTTGGTGGAAACCGGATAGTATATCGGC
>DATEGH010000366.1:0-6047 GCA_035280185.1 Terriglobales bacterium | reverse complement strand
TTGTGTTTCAAGGGGTGTTCGGTTGGTTAATGCGACTGGCTCCGGCCATCGATGGAGCCGTTGGTTGTGCCCAGGCAGAAGTTCCCAGTCTGCTGCAGGCAATTGAAGTTGTTGAAAACAGCAGGCGAAACGTGCGTCCCGTCCGCACGCGTAACGTCTTCGGCGAATACAATCTTTCCTGTTTGATTTTGTGGAATACCCCCGAACCGGGGGTCAGGAATGATGGGTCATATCACCCAGGGGAAACCCTGGCTCCCATCCAAGTTACGGGTGACGAGTTTAAGGACGCCTTGATCCACCAGACTGTTGATATCACTTAGAGTTGTGATCACCGGCGTTCCATCTGTGCCGACGCCGTTCATCTGCGCAAACGGCGCCAGGATCTGCTGTCCGGAGGGGCTTGCGCCAAAGGGCGTAACTTCAACAAACTCCAGGAGCCACAGGCCTAATGGGTCCTGGCCGAGATATCCGCCGCTGGTGTCGAACAAATTGTCTTGCCGGCGATTGCCTAGTGCGGGACTGAGGATGTAGCTGCCATCGGACTGCCGCTTGGGGAAAATGAAAGCCATGCGGCGGTTGGCAATTTGGCGGGCGTTGTCGCCGCTGCTATCAGTGTTGAACGTGTTGGGAGTGATAAATCCCATGATGCTGTAAAACAAGATGCTTCCATCGAAAGCGAAGCCTGAGGTCGTTTGCAGCACCTGCGTTTGGTTGCGGTTTTGATCTGTGTTCGGGCAGGGAGCAGCGTCGCCGGGTTGGCAGATCGCCCAGTTCAACGAATTATTGGTCGACGTCCCAACTCTCTGCAGAATGTTGGCCGGATTGATTCCTTGATCCAAATAGAACTGATCTGTGAAATCAAACGGCGGCGGATTTGTCTTTTGCCCATCCTGCGCCCTCATCTGCTTTGGCGCCATCGCCAAAACCGTGAAGACGAACAAGATCAAGGCAAGGTTTTTCGCAAACGCACTGCGAAGGCAGTCATGATTCATGTCTACCGTCCCTCAGCTTGATGGCACATCGCGTGCCATGAATGGTTTGCGGCAATTCCCACCCGGAATGGGCAGCCGATGGACCTTGAGCAGGGCGAACCCGTCTTGAAGAGCAAGATGCAGCAGGTCTGACTTTCTTACAGAGTGTACAGCGTCTTGCTCTTTATTTCCGCTGAAAATCTCATTGGACTCCCGTGGTGAAGGCGCAGGCACATAAATCAGCAGAAAAGTATGCCACCCACCTTCTGTTAATTCCCATGCTGCATTACGCATGACTACCGCTGCCTTATGCCGGCCGGAACTCTCTTATATCATTGGGCACATGGCCGCTTTCCCCATAGACCAGATACGTGCCGAGTTTCCGTCCTTACAGGAGCAATTTATTTTCTTTGATAACGCCGCCGGCGCGCAGTCGCCCAAGGCTGTGCTTAACGCGGTGGCGGACCATCTTCTCCATCGCAACGTGCAGCGCGGCGGCCGCTACCGGCACTCGCAGGAGGTGGACGAAACCATTGCGCGAGCGCGGGAGAGCGTGGCCCTGCTGGTGAATGCGCGGCATCCCGAGGAAATTTCCTTCGGCATGAACGCCACGTCTTTCATGCGGCTCATCAGCATCGCCATCGGGCAATCCTTGCGGGAGAGGCGCGAAGTGATCGTGACCGATCTTGACCACGAAGCCAATATTGCCGTCTGGCTGGCGCTGGAAAGAGAGGGTGCGAAGATTCTCTGGTGGCATTTCCGCGACGACGGCCGGCTTCATCCCGAGGACCTGGAGAAGCTTCTCTCGCCGCGGACGAGGATTGTGGCTTGCACGCTGGCATCGAACGCGCTCGGCTCCGTTCTCGATGTGGCCGAGGTCTGCCGGCGGGCGCATGCCGCCGGCGCAGAGGTGTTCATCGACGCTGTGCACTATGGGCCGCACGGGCTTCTCGACGTGCAGGCATTCGATTGTGATTACCTGGTCTGTTCAGGCTACAAAATCTTTTCGCCTCACATGGGTTTTCTCTGGGGTCGGCGGGAGATACTCGACGCGCTGCCTACGTTCCGCGAGGATTTTGTCCCCGATACCACACCGGCCAAGCTGGAGGTCGGCACTTATATTTACGAAAATGTGGCCGGCATGGATGCGGCTATCAAGTATCTGGAGGAGTTGGGGCGGATGGTGAATCCCGCCGCAACGTCGCGGAGAGCCGCGCTTATCGCGGCCATGGAGTCCATCCGCGACTATGAAGCCTTGCTTTCCCGGGCCATGCTGGACGCGCTCTCCTGCGTGAAGGCCACGGTCTATGGCATTACTTCAAGGGACGGGGCCTCACCGCGCACGCCGACCTTGTGCTTTAATCTTGCTGGCATTTCACCAGCAAAGGTCACCGAAGCTCTGGCGCAGCGGAACATTGGCGTGCGCGATGGCCATATGTATTCGCCTCGGCTGATGCAACGGCTCGGGCTGGCGAAGGAGAGCGGAGCGGTCAGGGCATCACTGGTGCATTACAACACCATGGAAGAAGTCGAGAAGTTTCGCAGCGCATTGGCGACCATCGTCCGGGACTGAATCGGCAAACACAGATTGTGGAACGAAGGGAAATTCATGCTGACTGAGGCACAAGTGCGGGAGGTCCGTTGCCGCTTCAAGATCTTTGAGCGCAAGATCTACCTCAATACTTGCTCGCAGGGACCACTCTCTGACGCCGTGCAGGCGGGGCTGGAAGATTACATGGCAAGCTGGCATGAGCAGGGCTCGCCGTGGGAGCTGTGGGTGGAGCGCTATGAGGCGGCGCGCAGCGCGTTTGCGCAGTTCATCCATGCCGCGCCGGAGGAAGTTGCCATCGTCACCAGCGCTTCCGCGGCCATCAACAGCGTTGCCAGCGCTCTGAATTTCATCGAGCGAAAAAAAGTAGTGCTGGGCGAGTTTGAATTCCCCACCATGGGCCACATCTGGCTGGCGCAGCAGGCACGTGGCGCCAACGTGCAATTCGTGAAAGCGGATGGCAACCGCATTCCGGCTGTCAATTATGAGCAGATGATCGACCGGGAAACGCTCCTAGTGCCGCTCACGCACGTCTGTTTCAAGAACGGCTTTCGCTCCGAGCTCGGCTTGATCACCAGGATGGCCCACGCCGCGGGCGCGCTGGTGATGCTGGATGACTACCAGGACTGCGGTACGCGCCCGGTTGATGTGAAAGCGATGGATCTGGACTTCTACGTGACCGGAACACTGAAATATCTTCTCGGTCCGCCAGGCCTCGCCTTCATGTACGTGCGCAAGGAATTGATTCCATCGTTAATTCCTACCGTCACCGGCTGGTTTGCGCAGGCGAATCCATTTGCTTACGACCCGCAGCATATCGAGTTGTCCCCAACGGCCAGAAGGTTCGAGTATGGATCACCTCCCGTGCCCAACGTTTATGCTGCGGTGCCCGGTATTCAACTGCTCAGCAAGATCGGCATGGAAAATGTCGCGGCGCACATCCGGGAGCTGGCCCAGGCGCTTCTAGCACGCGCGCGTTCTCTCGGCATTCGCGCGAAAACACCGGCTGACAGCGCCGGACCGCTGGTGGTGCTCCAGTCCACCGACTCGGCCTTATTGCTGCGGAAGCTCGCTGAACGGAACATCGTTGCGTCTAATCGGCATGACGGTTTGCGCCTGGCATTCCATGTGTACAACACCATGAACGACGTGGAAGCAGTGGTTGATGTCCTGAAAGCGAACATTGACCTGCTGTCTCCCATGCCAGCCGGCGTTGGCAGCCATGACTGACACTGCGCGTTCTTCTTCCATTGCCGTACCTGCGCGCGAGCAGCTTGCGCAGGAAGGGGATGGCCTTCACCGTCGCCTGGGACAAAGACAACTCACCATGATGGCCATCGGGGGCGCGATCGGTGTGGGCCTGTTTCTGGGAAGCAGCGTCACGATCCGCCTGGCTGGACCGGCTGTCATCCTGTCATATCTTCTAGGGGCCGGCATAGCCCTGATCATGTCGTATGTACTGACGGAGATGGCGGTGGTCCATCCCGTGGCCGGGGCATTCGGCGTTTATGCCGAGAAGTATCTGAATCCGTGGGCCGGGTTTTCCGTGCGGGCGACGTATGGAGCGGCGCAGATCATCGCCATCGGCGCCGAAGTCACGGCCGCAGGCATCTACATGTCCTACTGGTTTCCGAATGTGCCGCAATGGATCTGGGTGGTGCTGGTTTCGGCCGCGCTAGTGGCCGTGAATTCGATGCAGGTCAACCGGCTGGGCGAATTCGAATACTGGTTCGCCATGATCAAAGTCGCGGCCATACTCGCCTTCATCATGGTGGGGCTGGGTTTGATCTTCGGCATTGGCACGCGGCATGCCGTTGGCTTGGCCCATCTCACGCGGGATGGAGGCTTTCTCCCCGCCGGATGGAAAGGCGTCTGGCTCTCTCTGACGATCACTGTCACCAGCTATATGGGCGTGGAAATCATTGCCGTGACCGCGGGCGAAGCCGAACGTCCGGAGGAGACGATTCCGCGCGCGATGCGGAACATCGTTTATCGCCTCATCTTCTTCTATGTGCTTGCCATTGCCGTTATGGTGACAATGGTTCCCTGGTACCAGACCGGCAACTCGTCCACTCTTTCCGGAAGTCCCTTTGTCACGGCATTTGCCGCGGCCCACGTTCCATTTGCTGCCGCAATCATGAACTTTGTGGTGCTCACGGCGGCGCTTTCCAGTGTGAACACCAACCTTTATCTTTCCACGCGGATGCTCTTCTCGCTGGGCCGTGGCGGCTATGCGCCCGCATGGATGGGCAAGATCAGCCCAAACGGAGTGCCGCATCGTGCTCTGCTGGCCTCTACTGCAGGGATTATCGCGGCCATTCTATTGGCCATTTTCGCGCCGAAAAATGCTTTCCTCATCCTTTATGGCACGGCGGTCGCAGGGATGCTGTTTGTCTGGCTGGTAATCCTCAATACCCATCTGCGGTTTCGACGGGCCATCTCCGCCGAGCGGATTGCGCGTTTGCCCATGCGTCTTCCCGGCCATCCATTTTTTACAGTGGTGAACATCGCGCTGCTTCTTGGAATCGCGATAACAACCTTCTTTGTGGACGGTCTGGAGTGGTCAGTCCCGGCATTTTGCGTTTTCCTTGCAATAATCTCGCTGCTATATCTGCTGGGAAGCAGGCAGTCATCCACCGCGGAATTATCGGGACACGGAGATTAGGAGCTCATGCATCCGGCAGAAGAGGTCTACTCCTCGCTTCGTGGACGATTTCAGGGGGACCTGCTGCTACCAGGCGATGCCGCCTATGAAACATCGCGCGGCGTCTGGAACGGCATGTTCGACCGCAGGCCGGGACTAATCGCGCGTTGCGCCGACGCGAATGACGCTCAAAGCGCGATCCGCGCCGCTTCCGCAGCAGGGCTTCTGACGGCTGTCCGTTGCGGCGGGCATAGCCTTGCCGGGTTCAGCACTTGCGACGGCGGAATGGTGCTGGATCTTTCCAGGCTGCGGCAGGTCGCCGTGAACCCTGAGGCACAGCGCGCCCGGTTCGAAGGAGGCTGTCTGCTGGGCTCGATAGATACAGCCACTCAGGAATCCGGGCTGGTTTTTCCTTCTGGCGTTGTCTCGCATACCGGCGCGGGCGGCCTGGTCCTGGGCGGCGGCACGGGATGGCTCACGCGCCGGTTCGGACTTTCCTGCGACAACGTGGAAGCGTTTACCCTCGTGGCCGCGGATGGCTCCCTCGTTCGCGCCGACGCGGTGAACAACCCTGACCTGTTCTGGGCGCTGCGCGGCGGTGGCGGCAACTTCGGTGTGGTTACGGAATTCTCCGTCAAGCTGCATCCTCTCCGCTCGCTGGTACTGGCGGAGGGGCTATGCCCGGAGCGAGGCATCCGACGTCACCTCGAATTTTGGCGCGACTTCATGGCCGAAGCTCCAATGGACTTGAAATGGAACATTGACCTGCGATTGGCGCCTCATTCCGAAAGAGTGCCGCCTGGTCTACGAGGGCGTCCTGTCGCCGGCAACTCGCTGGTCTGGACAGGCGATCCTGCAGCGGGACAATCTTATCTTGAATGCG
>DATEGH010000365.1:0-3337 GCA_035280185.1 Terriglobales bacterium | reverse complement strand
CCCGATTCGCTCCATGGCGGAGGCTCGTCCGCAGGAGCAGGGCATCATTTCAGGAACAAACGTTTTTGTAAAGGAATTTCTTAGAGCCTTATAAGGTTCTTCTTTCGTCCCTTCCGGGTGGTTCGTTGGGGGATTGGACTTTCGCTACTGGGCTGCGGCGCTCGTCTGCGCTAAAAACAGCTCTGTTTCTGATACGATTCCGCCAGTCCCCGATGCAAACCAGCGCTTCATCTCCTGCGCCACAGAGCGTCCCGGTTCCCGAGTCCTATGCCCACAAATTGGTGCTCGGCCCGTGGAAGCGCATGATTTTGCAGCGCGGCTTGCCGACGCTCCGCTATCTGACCAGAACGGAAGCCCATACTTTCGCTTTCTCGGTCGCGGCAAATGCGATTTTGTCATTTTTTCCGTTCATGGTCCTCATGATGTGGCTGGTGCGCAACGTGCTCCATTCGCAAAG
The DNA here is from genome assembly GCA_035280185.1 of Terriglobales bacterium. Classification (GTDB taxonomy): domain Bacteria; phylum Acidobacteriota; class Terriglobia; order Terriglobales; family Acidobacteriaceae; genus Angelobacter. The sequence continues at coordinate 2,880 of DATEGH010000365.1, read as the reverse complement.
TATGTTTGACGTGATCGGCCAGCTCCTGCGCGACCACTTGCCCAGCAACCAGGACTTCGTCGTCAATAGTCTTACCAAGCTCGTGCTCGGCCGTAAGCGCGTAAAACTCGCTTCCGTCCTCATTCTGCTGATTACTTCGACTGGCGTCTTCCTGCCGTTGGAGGTGGCGTTCAACCGGATTTGGGGATTCAGAAAGAACCGCTCCTATCTGGGAAACCAGATCATCTCGCTGCTACTGGCGTTCGGATGCGGCGTGCTGGCGATGGCCTCGGCAGCGCTGGCGGCGGGAAATCAGGTGATGTTGCGCGCCATGATGCTGGGGCATAGCCAAAACATCGTCTTTCAGTTGCTGACCTCGATTGCCCTGAAGATCTTTGCGCTTATTGCCAGCGTTGGCATCTTCTTCCTGCTCTATTGGCTCCTGCCGCACGGAAAGGTGGCCGCAAGAGATGTCTTGCCCGCCGCGGTTGCCATGGGACTGCTGTGGGAAATAGGAAAGTACATTTACATCAAGGCGCTGCCCCTGCTGAACTTCCCTGAGGTTTATGGTCCATTTTCGATTTCCGTCACCCTCATGTTCTGGGCCTTCATTTCTGGCCTGATGGTGCTGGCGGGCGCGCATCTTGCTGCAAAGGACCCTGTGGAAGAACCACGTTCCCGTCCTGAGGATGAAGATCTCATCGAATTCTCCTGAGCCGCTGCTCCTGTTCACAAAGTGCCATTGGTGGTCGCGGTCCGGCGCTCTCTACTGGATATAATCGAAGCAGTTTGCTTACCTGGGACACAATTGGTCGCTGGCTGGCGGTTCACGGTCTGGTGCCTCGCAGCCGGACTGCCCGCTTCACCTCCTATTTGGCCGCTGTTGAGATAGTTCTGCTCGTGCTGAAGGGCATCTTCAATCTTGCCGGCTGGAAAGCGGCTGCATCGTTTCTGGCTGCATTCACGGGACCTCTCGGGTTCCTGCTCACCATTCTGGTGATCTGGCTGGCCATTCGCTGGTTTCGCGGCCATGTCATGTGGAGCGTTCGTAACCGGCTGATCGTCACGTATCTGTTCATCGGGGGCGTTCCGGTAGCGCTCGCTCTCGCCATGTCGCTGGTCGGAGGCTATCTGGTTCTGGAGCATCTGGCCACTTTCATGGCCTTCTCCGAAATTCACGCCCAAGAGCAACGACTGAGCGCGGCGAACCAGGCCCTGGCGCATCAACTCAAGGCAAATCCTGCGGCCGCGCCGCAACTCATTCCCGAAGACCGCGTGTTCACCGGCCAGAAAGTCTCAGTGGTTCCCGTCGCCGAGGCTCCTGCCTGGATCAAGGGCAGCTTTTCCGGTCTCGTCACCGATCAGGGCCAGATTTACCTTCGCGCAGCCGATCCGCTGGTCACTAAACAAGGCAAGGCTTATGTAATTTCAAGCGTGCTGGTTGATCGCCAATTTCTTTCGCGTGTGGCATCAGGAATTGGCCAGCTTACGCTCTATCTTGCCGATCTGGGCAACGATACCAATGCCGCGGCAGACCGAACTCCTTCTATTACGGCCGGCATTGTCAGCGAGCCCAAGGCCGCTCTGGACCGCGAATTCAACTTCGGCGGCCTGATCCAGACCACAGACTGGGCAACCGCCTCCTCTGAGACGCAACACTCCAGGTTCCTGGCCGGCGTAACCCGGCTCTCCTCGATCTATTCTTATCTCACTGCCTCGATGGGAATCTGGACCGGCGTCGTTGGCGTGATGCTCGTGGCCATCGCTGCAGCATTTGCCATCGTGGTGTTGATCGCGCTTCTGATTGGAATCCGTCTCACCCGGACCGTGACTTTTTCAGTCGCAAACCTTTATCGCGCCACGCAGCACATCAATCGCGGCGACTTTGGCTATCGCATTCAAGTGAAAGAGAAAGACCAACTGGCTGCGCTGCAAATGTCATTCAACTCCATGACCCAATCTTTGCAGCGCCTGATCGCCGAGCAGAAAGAAAAAGAACGCCTGCAGAGTGAACTCGAAATCGCCCACGAAGTCCAGGCACAACTTTTTCCTCAAGCTGTTTCCGGAACCCGAACGCTCGAACTCCATGGCATCTGCCGTCCAGCGCGGATTGTCAGCGGCGACTACTACGATTTCCTGGAGTACGGCCCCGACCAGATCGGCATCGCCGTTGGCGACATCAGCGGCAAAGGAATTTCTGCGGCCCTGCTGATGGCTTCCATCCATTCCGCTGTCCGTGCCTATGAGCAGGAGCAAATCGTCTCGGTGAGCTCCGCTTCGGCCTACAGCGGAAATCCTTCCGCCGTGGCCACGCGCGTTGCGCCGCCTTCGCCTGCGCATATGCTGTGGCTCCTGAACCGGCATCTCTATCGCACAACCCAGCCGGAAAAATATGCCACATTGTTTCTTGGTTTTTATGATGGCGACACGCATCGACTTACTTACTCCAATGCCGGTCACCTCGCGCCTATCCTCCTAGGCCGCGATGGTTCTGTGCGGCGACTTGAAGCCGGCGGAATGGTCGTGGGACTCTTCGACGCCATGCAGTATCAGGAAGAAACCGTCGAACTTTTCCCCGGCGATATCTTTGTTGCCTTCAGCGACGGCATGACCGAACCGGAAAATGAATTTGGCGAATTCGGAGAAGACCGGCTCATCGAAAGCATCGCCGAAAACCGCGATCTTCCTCTTGCGCGTATCAGCGCACAGGCCGTTCAGGCGGTGAAAGATTGGTTCGGCTCAACCGAGCAGCCCGACGACATCACCCTCGTGCTTGCCCGTCGAGTGTCCTGACCACCGGCGCATGTTGCCGCTCTTGATAACTCCAGCACGATTGATCTTTACCGCGACCTCTCTCACCGGCTAGAGTGAGGCGCTGTACGAAGCAACTAACAACGAGTC
>DATEGH010000364.1:0-9345 GCA_035280185.1 Terriglobales bacterium | reverse complement strand
GGCAAAAATCGGCATCAACACCATGTAAGGCATGCCCATGAGACTGGCCACAGCAAGCAGCAGAAGCACATAGCGCACGGGCGCAAAGCCGGAAACATATTGCCATCCTTCCTTCAGATCTTGAAGCGTATTCACGCGCTTCCGCAGCGGAGTGAGCACGCCCAGGCGCATCAGCAGCAGGGAAGCAATCACGGCGATGTAGCTGATCCCATCAATCAGGAAACAGTAGCCTTCGCCGGCTACCGCAATAACGATTCCGGCCACTGACGGCCCTATCAGCCTGGCCATGTTGACCATCGAGGAGTTCAGTGCGATGGCATTGCTTAGGTCGCGTCGGTCTTCCACCATCTCCACCACAAACGCTTGCCGCGCAGGCATGTCGAAGGCGTTGATGAGCCCTTGAAACGCGCTCAGCCAGAGGATCTCCCATGCGGTGATGCGTCCGCTGAGCGCCAATGCCGCGAGCGCGAACGACTGCAACATCGCCAGCACTTGCGTTGCGACGAGCACGCGATGACGATTCCAGCGGTCCACCCAAACACCCGCGAACGGCGCGAAGATGAATACGGGAATCTGCCCGGCAAAGCCGACCAATCCGAGCATCATGGCGGAATGTGTGAGCCGGAAGACCAGCCAACTGGTGGCGATGCGTGTCATCCAGGTGCCGATCAGCGAGATGCTTTGCCCGCCGAAAAAGAGACGGTAGTTGCGATGCCGCAGCGCGCGAAACAGAAATTTCAGGCCGGCGGACTCTTCATTCGGACTTGTATTGAGGGGAGTGCCAGCCATCGGATAACTAGAGATGCTAAATGAAAGATGCGCACGGAAGCGCTGGAGCAACTACGATTTCAAAAACTCCAGCAGCAGCGCCCAGGCCTCGCGCGAAGCACTCGGTTCAAATGATGCACGCTCGTCGCAGTTGAAGCCGTGACCCGCGTGGGAAAACTCCACGTTGACATATCGCTTGCCTGCAGACTTGAGCGCGCCAGTGATCGCATTGCGCTGCTCCGCAGGGATGTGCCGATCGAGTTCTCCCCAGAAAAACAGCATGGGCGCGTGCAGCGATGCAGCCTTGTCGAGCAGTCCGGTCGCAATCCCGCCGCCATAGTAGGAAGCGGCAGCGCGCAAGGGAAGAATGGCATTCGCAAGAAATGACATTCTTCCGCCCATGCAATATCCGACGGAAGAAATACTCTCGGACCGGACTGACTTCTGTTGATTCAGCCAGTCAAACGAAGCACGCAGGTCGGCTTCATTCCCCTCCAGCGTCATGGCGCGCATGTGTGGCGTCACGGAATTGAAGTTGTTGTAGTCGCCTTCAAAACCACGGGCGGTACGGTGAAACAGCTCGGGAGCAATTGCCACGTAGCCTTCCTGTGCGAATCGGTCTGCCACATTGCGAATATGGCCGTTCACGCCGTAGGCTTCCTGTAGCACCATCAGACCGGGCAAGCTGCCGGCCGCCTCAGGGCGTGATACATAAGCGTCCATCTCCGTTCCGTCAGCAACCGAGAGGGTAATCTTTTCCCGCAATAGGGTAGCCATTGTTTCTCCAGGTTCGACAATAAATCTACAGCAGTTTGCCCGCAAAGCGGACCGGTCAAATCCAAAAGCCCACGTTCAGTGGCATTAGGCCAAGGCACCATTGGTATCTTCTCGGCGGGGCGCGGAAGCCTTTATATATCTTGCACCACCGAAAATCGTTGGGCGAGATTAGCCTCTTCAAAATCAACAACTTAGTTCCTGCCCCCCGCATGGGACTTAAGACCATGGGAGCGCGCCTTGTCTGTGAAATCGAAGGTGTTCAAGATCCTTTACCGCCTTACCCTGCCGGGCGGATTGCTGTTGGTCATCTCGCTCACGCTGATCAAAGTCGGCGTCCTGGCCGACCCGGATTCGCAACTGGTGCGGTTCTTTCCTTTGGCCGTGTTCGCTTCCGGATTGGCGCTCTCTGCGTATTTCCGCCGCAGCCGGATCTTCTTCGCCACGCTGGTCTTGACGTTGGTGGACCTCGAATTTTCCGCGATCGCACCGCATGTTTCTGCGGCCGTCGCAGCCACATTGACGAATGCCCTGGCATTGCTGCTGCCTGCGAACCTCGTCGTAATGGCGTTTCTCAAAGAGCGTGGAATCATTTCTTATTCTGGGCGCAAGCGGCTGGCGGGAATCGCCGTGCAGATCATCGCTGTCGGCGCGCTCTGTCTGCCGCAGATGGCCGCGTTCGCCGCGCATCTCCAAACCGAATTCGTGCCTCCGATCCTGACTTCCTGGAGTCGTCTCTCGCAACCTGCTTTGGCCGCTTACCTGCTCTCGACGGCTGTCATGACGGCGTTGCTGATCCGCCGCTATCGCGCAGTTGAAAGCAGTCTGCTGTGGGCGCTGATCTCGTCGTTCGTTGCGTTTCGCATGGGTGCAGGCGCAACGCTTGCCGGCGTATTCTTCGCCACCGGCGGGCTGGCCATGATCGTCGCGGTAATTGAAACCTCTTACAGCATGGCCTACCTCGACGAGCTCACTCAACTGCCCAGCCGTCGCGCGCTCAATGAAGCTCTGCTCAAGCTGCCGGAAAACTTCACCATCGCCATGCTCGACGTGGACCACTTCAAGAAATTCAACGACACGTTCGGTCACGAAGCCGGCGACCAGGCGCTTCGCATGGTGGCTTCGCGGCTCGCTCGCATCGCCGGCGGCGGCAAGGCCTACCGTTATGGCGGAGAGGAATTTGCCGTGCTCTTTCCCAGCCGCCCCGCGGAAGAAGTCTTCGTCTATATCGACCGCATGCGCAAAGTTATCGAGCAGTCCAACTTCGTTGTGCGCGGAAGAGACCGCCGCAGAGGCTCCAACGGAACTGGTCGCGGACGCAAACGCCAGACCAGCGTTACCGTCAGCATCGGCGTGGCTTCCAGCGGCGCCGAAGTTTCCGTGCCGAATGAAGTCCTGCGCGTCGCCGACCAGGCCCTCTATCGAGCCAAATCGCGCGGTCGCAACTGCACCGTCACCGCCAAAAACGGCAAAGTCATCCGTCCGGTCGAAACCGGCATGCGCATCGTCAGCGTCTCGTAGTCGAGTGGCTCGGGAGCAGCCTCTCAAGCAGACCTCCAAACTCGCTCACCCCGTTGCGTTTTCCTGGCCTCAGGGATCTCACCCATTAAGTCCTTTAGATCTTGGGATGAGCATGGGGGCAGGGGACCACCTCCGAGATGACCCGCGCTCCCTCCCGCGACATCCTGCCCTTCCAACGTTGCGCTCTTTGCGATTGTTGCGGTGAACTCTTTTGCCTTTTCGATCACCCGATCACCCGATGACCCGATCATACGATGGTCCTGCCCCGTCCCCTTCATCCCATCATTTACACGACTTAGCTCATCCATCCCAGCCTCTGCGCTCCCCGCGCCCTCTGCGGTTCGATTCTGCTCTTCCCCGCTTCCGTCCTTTGCGGTTGATTCTTCTTCCCCGATCTGCGCTTTTCTGCGTTCATCTGCGGCGACTTCTTCTTCTGCGGTTTTCAGATCACCCGATGACCCGATCATCCGATCCCCCGATTTCGGAAACGTCAGCTTTCCCAAGGCCTGCAACCCTAACTGCTGGCTGTAAAGCAGCATCCCCGCGCGCTTTTCCGTGATTTCTTCATCCACCAGCGCCCGATTGATCTCCATGATGTTCAGCATGATCGAGTTGGCATCTTCCATCGCCTGTAAATTCAGCTTCTTCGGACGCACCCTCTCCATCCGCTCATGCGCATAGCACAGCCCGCCTGTCTTCATCCGTGGCGACCTGCACCGTGTCCCATCCTGAAACACGTGCTCGCACCTTGGCGCCGCGTCGGCCTTCGCCAGGCACGCCATCTTCTCGTGCCACTCCGCCAGACTTTTCAGCTTGTTGCCGCGCCAGTTCGCCGGCAATCCCAGTTCCTTCGCCATCTCCTGCTCGATCTCGTCCTGAAGTTGCTTCTTGATGATGGCTCTTGTCTTGGCCGCCGATTCCAGCCTCCAGTGATGCTCCGCATCTGCCCACGTGTTTCGATGCTGCGGATCCCGGAACAACTCCGCCGACCACTCCGAAAGCTGCTCATCCAGCCCTTCACCGTATGCTGGCCTTGTTTCACCGTTCCGTTCCATCCCTTGCATGTGTTCCATAACATCTTTCCTTCCATAGAGTTATATTCTGTAAAACACTGAATTGCGCCCAAGCACACGAAAGTGTCGTCATCCCGAAGCCCGTTAGCGAGCAAGCGCATCAACCAGCTTGCGAGTAGGGCTGAGGGACCTTTGCGTCTTAAGAACTCCCCAGAAGAGCCGTTTGCGCTCTTGCGCCCTTTGCGGTAAGTCTTCACGAGCACACGACGGCATCTGCTCCTGGGAGCACTGCTCCGCGCCAACTGCCGTCCAGACGAGGCTTGCCCCTCTGGCGCTTTTAGCAACCCAAACTTCCTCTGCTTACTCCTTTCCTCTGTATTTCAAGCTTTTTGTCTTTCAATTTTCACTTTTGGCAATTGCGGCGATTTTGGCAATTCCCAATGCCTTTTCCGCTGATCTCCGGCCGTGCGCCGGATGCGTCCAGTCCCCATGTTGCCCAGGACCGGCAAGGCACTTTCGTGTTGTACTTACAATCCTATTGGTACCCGAAGTCACGGCTCAATTGCAAGCAGGAAAAAGTACACTGGGCAGGGACATGTCTTTTTCGACGCACTGCTGTTAACCAGTACATGCCCGGAAGGACAACGAGTGATGCGCAAAGGTTCATCTGCGCGACAACAATGACACATTTATAGCGCTCGCAACTGCTAGTCAAGGCTGGGTTTTGTTACGGCGAGCGAAAAGAAAAATCTGCCGGGGATGATCCGTCCAGGGATGCCTTCAGATGTTGCGGAAAAAGCCTCAATCAGCCACAACAAGTGTCAGGGCATGACTTCAGAGGTTGCGGAAAAACTCTCTAGGAGCAGCAACAAGCGTCAGGGCATGACTTTTAGTCGTGCCGTCTCGTCGCAGGAAAATTCGGGCTTTAGCCCCTGCGGTTCCGGAATTTTGCTTACTCTCAACCAGTGACAACAAGTGTCAGGGCATGACTTTCAGTCGTGCCGACAGCCCTGCTCGCCTGACCAGGCATTTGCTCTCAACTCGCGTTGCTCCCAAGAAAGTTGGATGGGGGGATGCAGATTTCGGAGCCCCAGCCTTCGCAAAAAAGGCCAGGGCTCTGCCGAATGAAAGCCGTGCATTAAAAATTAAACGACAGCGCGGCCGTGTAGCTGCGGGGCGTTACAAAATGCGTGCCGCTGAAAGTGGAAAGAAAGTTGTAGAGCGCCTCCTTGTTGGTCAGGTTGATCACGGTAAACCGAACTCCCCATTTGTAGCGGTCCCCGTTGAACAGATTATCCTCGCCCAAAGCGGCATCGAATAGGTGACGCGGCGCAATGCGCGGCGGATTGTGATCGCCATTCTCAGTCCCGGGCGCCGGGATGGAGATACGCGTTGAGCCGAATTGCGATGGCGCGCAGGTAGTCAGTGGCGAGTTCAGCGTCGGAAACACGCTGCCGCAGCGGAGTCCTGCCTGGATCTGCTGGTCTGCGGTCAATCCCGTCAGATCAACGGGAGTGGTCCCGTCAATTGCGAACGGCACTGAGCCGGCTACTTGGCCGCTGTCATAGCGCCAGTTCCATCCAATCCACGGCCCGCGCTTGCCGATCTGGTATTGCAAATGCGTCGTCTGGTTGAAAGCTTCATCGTGGTCGATGCGGAACGGAAGCCCACTCTGTCCCACAGTGACTCCAAGCCCTCCAATCTGCGGCGGGAAAAAGCGCGCGGCCACGCTTGAGAACACAAACTGAGCCGTAAAGCCGTGATAGTTCGGCACGGTCACGCGGCCCACCACCCCCGGAATTTTGGAGTTATGCCACTCGATGGGAAATGTCAGAGGCGTTGCACCGAGCACGCTGAAGTCATAGGCATTGTGCGTGTACTTGGTTACATACTCGCCGGAAAATACCAGGTACTTCCCGAATGCCTGCTCCAAGCCGGCATGGAATTCATTGCGCCATCCCGGACTGAAGCTGGCCGGTACGCACGGTACCAGCGCGGCAATCACATCAAAATTACACCCAGTTGCAGAAATAACGAGGTTCTCATTGAATGGCGTCTCCAGCAGACGTGCGTACGAAACGCGCAACACCGTACCCGTCTGCTTGATGTTGTAGGCCACGCCAAGGCGCGGCTCGGCTTCGTTGTGGCTGGAAAAGCCGTTATAAAAATCGCCGCGCACCCCCACGTTGAATGTCCAGTTCCCTTTGCTGATGGCGTCCTGAGCATACAGCGCGAGCTCTTTGATATCTGCGTGACCTCGAAATGGGAATAAGGTGCTTGTTTCGGTAGCGCAGTTGTCGCCCGCAGCCGGACTTGGTCGGGTCAGATCAAAACAGCCGAGGAACGGCTGGAAGACAGCAACGGTCGCCGAAAAATTCGATCCGTTATTCGGAACCAGTCCTGCTCCGGCGCACTGCGATGGATCAGTAAAACCGGGCACTGGCGCACCGGTCGTATCGAGACAGGGGGCATTAAGGCCGGGATCGACGATGCCGAAATTGTCATGCTCGCTCAGAAACGAATGCTGATACATCGCGCCGATTTTCAGGTTATGGCCGTTCTTGGTGTAAGAGAGGTCGGAGCGCAGGCCCACGTTTGTCAGCAGCCGAAGTTGCGAGAACGTTTCCTGCTGCAGCGGGCCGAAGTCAGCGAAGGGATTGTCGCTGGGGTAGTAGTTGTACTGATCGTGGCGTACAAACGCACCCAGAGTGAAGACCGAGTTGGTGCTGAGCAGCCGCGTCCATGAAGGTGAGATATTGAATGTGCGAATCTGCGAGCGCTGGTCCTGCGCCCCAACGGGATTACCCAGCACCGGATCCACAACTCCGATATTCAGATTGTCGAACGAGTTCGGTGTCTGGAACCACGAACGGGTAAAGCCCAGATTCAGGTGGACGGAGTCAGCGTCCGAAAGCTGAAAATCCAAACGGTCAAACGCATTCTGCTGATTGCCTTTCGCGTGAATCACGGCGAATTCGGGCGGATCCAAGAAACGACCAGTGTTCAAACCGCTGACCGAAATGAAATTCCCCCACTTCGAGCCGCCGTAGCCCAGGTTCAAGTTGAGATTGCTTGTCCCGAAGCTGCCATAGGAAGTAGTAATGCTACCTCTGGGAGTGGTCTGCCCTTGTCCTGAGCGCGTTGTCACGTTGATGACTACGCTGGTCTTGTCGCCGTACTCAGCCGGCGGCGCCCCGGAGATCACTTCCATCGATTGAATCGAATCCAGCGGAATCTGGTTGGAGAAGGTCTTGCTCTGCTGGTCGGTAATCGGCTGGCCGTCAACCGAAAAGGAATTTTCCGCGTGATCACCGAGCCCGTGGAACATGCCATTGGAATCCGCGGAAACGCCCGGGCTGGTGAGCGTCACCAGCGAGCTAACGTCCGATGAGACGCTTTCAAGCGGCATTTTGGCGATCAGGTCGCGGTCCACGTCAGTGTGGAACGTCGGCTCGGTCTCGATAAGGTCTGCCGCGCCCGCTTCCACGGTCACGGTCTCCGACGCCTCTGTCAATTTGAGGCTGACGGCCAGGTTCACGGGCACCGCCGAGCGGACGTCTACGTCCTGCGAGTACGAAGAAAAGCCTTTGACGGTTACGCTAAGGTGATACGGGTTGAACGGCACATTCGTGATGCTGAACCGGCCGAATCCGTCCGTGACCACGCTGCGGCTGAAACCGCTCACCGGATTGTGAATTTCAACTGTCGCGCCGGGAACAACGGCGCTGCTGGGATCTGTCACCGTACCCTGAATGCTTCCGAATGTCTGGGCTGAAGCCTGAAATGCCGCAAAGAACACGATGACCAGCAACAGAACTGAAAAGAGCAAAGCGCCCCGAAATGAAATAGGCATAACTCCTCCATGAGTCGATGGGGTGATTTTTTGGTTTGGGTTGTGGAGTGGAAGCGCTATGCCAATGGAGGAGGTCGCGAGAACAGGCTGAATGAGGCAACTACGCTGCCGGCCTGCGGCTTCGCGTCGCAAATGGCTAACGTCTGTTGCCGGCGAACGAACTGCAGAGCGATGATGAGTACGGCCAGCGCTGTGGCTGCGGCGAGCTGGCAAACCGCGCAATTCTTAAGTTCGTTGGCGGAGTCAATCCGGTGGAAGTGGACGGACTGCGCCGTAGCGCTGATGAGCACCAGCAGAATAGTGAGATAGATCAGGCACTTCGAAAAGCGTGAGCAGCCGGCGAATTTTCGGCTTATGGCATTCAAAGTCTTATGGGTCCTGCTGGGCGCCTACAGGGCGAAATATACCACAGCCGCATACGGCGCGTGACTCCGAAAGACAGGAGAACGGGAATGCCTTTTGTAATGCCGGGTTGTGGTCATGACGCGGCTTATAGGCGTCGGGCTTCTCGGAATCGGGATTGTAATGCTCGCAACACTCTGGTTCGCGATCCCATCTAGGTAGCCGGATTTTGCATTCTGCGCGGCAAGAAAGCGATCATCCTGGAAAACCGGGGACGGAAGAACCGGGGACGGGACGTTTCTGCCATTGCTGTCGGGCCATCGTTACGTTGCCTTCACTTCTTTTTCGGAATGAAGCATATGAATTTCTGAACGCCAACTCTGTACAATATCTCCCGGCTGAATCTCAGCAGAAGGAGACGCTATGGCTGCGCAACCGGAAATCGTACACGCTGGCAGTTCTATGACACATGCGCTCTTAGGAGAATTTGATCACGAGATGCAGAACACCCGCCGCACCTTGGAACGGGTCCCCGAGGACAAGCTCACCTGGAAGCCGCACGAGAAGTCCTTCAGCATGGGCGCGCTGGCTACGCACTTGGCCAGCATCAATCATTGGGTAGCTGCCGTCTTCAGCTCGGATTCGTTTGACGTCAGCACCGCGCCCAAGAACCCGGAGCTCAAGTCGCGGCAGGAACTGCTCGCGGCCTTTGACCGCAACGCAGCCGACGCCCGCCAGACGATCGCCAAAGCAACTGACGCTCAGCTCACCAAGCCCTGGAGCCTCATGGCCGGGCCGAAAGAGATTTTCAAGCTGCCGCGCATCGCCGTGCTGCGCGGGTTCATCCTGAACCACACCATTCATCATCGCGGCCAGATGACGGTTTACTTGCGGCTGAACGACGTGCCGGTTCCGTCCATCTACGGGCCCTCCGCAGACGAAGGGAATTTCTAGCACGCTGCGCAAAGACCCTCGATCAGCGGCAGAGAGTAACAGGGCGTGGCTTCAGCCGTGCCGCAAGTCGCTGAATTGGGACGCGCTAAAAGAGGCAAGAGAAGTGTCAGGGCATGACTT
>DATEGH010000363.1:0-30871 GCA_035280185.1 Terriglobales bacterium | reverse complement strand
GCCGATCATCTTCTCGCCGCTGAGAAACTCGAGGTCCGCTATGGCGCTACACAAGTCCTCTGGGGCATTTCCTTCAAGGTCGCGCGCGGCAGGGTCACATGCATCATCGGCTCCAACGGCGCAGGCAAAACTACGGCGCTGAACACCATCGCCGGAGTTCTTCCCGTTGCCGCCGGCAAAATATTTCTCGATCGCCGCGACATCACCGCGCTCCCTTCCCGCGGACGCGTGAAGCAGCGCATCGCGCTCGTCCCTGAAGGACGGCAGCTCTTTCCTGGAATGTCGGTGGAAGAAAATCTGATGATGGGTTGCTTCCTTCCCGAATTCCGCAAGCATGCCCAGAGCAGTCTGTCGCGCATCTTCGATCTGTTTCCGCGACTCAAGGAGCGTCGCCGCCAGTTGGCCGGAACGCTTTCCGGAGGCGAGCAGCAGATGTGCGCCATCGGCCGCGGCCTTATGTCCGATCCACAATTACTGATGCTTGATGAACCTTCTCTCGGCCTCGCTCCGCGGCTCGTCGATGAGATCTTCGCGCTTATCGCCAACATCGCGCGCCAGGGCGTCACGATCCTGCTGGTGGGCCAGAACGTGAACTACACACTCCAGGTCTCACATTATGGATATGTGATGGAAACCGGCCGCATCGCGCTCGAAGGTCCCAGCGAGATCTTATTCAACAATGACTACGTCCGCCGTGCGTATCTGGGCGCAACCGAAACCGCAACTGGATAGAAATGCGAGATGAACTACTTGGCTGCCCGGACCGCTTCCAACTTCTCATTCAGCGCATCCACAACGTGGGCGGCTGCAGAGCGTGAAAGATGAATCCCATCAGGAAAGTTATCCGGATCGCTGCGCAAGCTGGAGAACTCGCTGGAGTTGAAATCGATCACCGGCTCATCCGCATGAAACAAAGGGAGAATCTGCGCGTAATACGCCTGATAGAGATCACGCTGGCGCTTCCACAAGTCGGCCGATACCGGCGGAATTACGCCCACAACACGTGCGCCGCTCGCGCGTGCACGGTCCAGCAGTTCGCGATATTCCTTCATCGCAAGCGGATCCACCGGCATGGCTTCGCCGGCATTCAGAATTTCCTGCAAGGCCGCAGGCGCGACATGAACATCGTAGTCGTCCTGCCCGAAGTCGTTGAACTCCTGGCGGCGTCCATGATGCGTAATGAGGAACTTGTTCCAGTAGACGCGCGCCAATTGAATGGATCCCAGCGCTCCCCAATACTCTTGCGCGTTCATGTAGCCCGACTTTCGTCCCGAACTCTCCGTGAGATACGGATGAACCACAAACAGCACCGTGCGCGGACGGGTGCGGCCGAGAATATTCCGCAGCAAAAGCGCCTCTTCGGAAATATTGCCGCCATTAATCGAGGCGTTATAGACGCGCATTCCCGCGATATGGCTCGTGTCCCAGTTGTCGGAGATCGAAGTTCCAACCAGCACTCCATCAAAATTCATCGGAATGTAGTTGTAGCTGAAAAGATATTTCGTGGTGCGCTCGTTGTCATACACCACCAGCTTCTTGCCCGCGGGATTGCCGAATACTCCGTACAGGTTCACGCGATAGTTCAGGCCGGCCACCAGCGCCGCGATCGCAACTGTCGCGACCACCACCAGCGCGTTCCAGCGCGCACAAGCAGCCCGTGTTTCCGGCGTGGCGTTAGAAGGCAAAGTACACAAACTCCTTTGCGATGGTGGAATTCATGAACAGAAACGCAATCAGAAGCAGAGCGGAAACAGCGAATCCCATCCGCAGATTCGGCTGCGGCTCTTCCAGAATGCTGTTGGAGTTGCGTCCAATCAGAGCGACCAGCACTCCCGCCAGCACCGGCAGCACAATCACCTGCGCCTCAGAGAAGCGGATCGATTCGCGCAACACTGCGGTTGAAAGCATTCCATGGGCGGGCAGCAGCGACCGGCAAATGTGCAGTGCGGCTATGACGCTCGGCGAGCGGAAGAAAACGAACGTCAGATTCACAAACAGCAGGGTAATCGCCCAGGAAAGCGGCTTAGGAATCGCAATCTTGATCCGTTTTCTCCAAACCTGGTTCCCCGCCAGTCCTACTCCGTGCAGAAATCCAAACAGCAGAAACGTAAACGCCGGCCCGTGCCAGATGCCCGCAATCGTCATTGCCAGCAGCGTAGAAATCGCCGCTGCTCCGAGCGTTGCGTTGCGGAACGACCGGATGATCGGGGTGTAGAGATAGGTGGTGATGAATTGCGAGAGTGTAATGTGCCAGCGTTGCCAGAATTCGATGATCGAAAGCGAACGATACGGCGTGTTGAAGTTCACCGGAATGGCGATGCCCAGCAACAGCGCCGCGCCGATCGCCATATCAGAGTAGCCGCTGAAATCAAAGTAGATCTGGAAGGTGTAAGCAAAGGACGAAATCCACGCCTCTGCTGCCGAGAGCGCCGCCGGATGCGCGAAACCTGCGTCAGCAATCCGGCTGAACGAATCGGCAAATACCACCTTCTTGAACAGGCCAACCGCGATCAGCGTGATCGCTTGCGTAACCGCCGGCGCGGCGGCCGTAACACCGTTCTTCAACTGCGGCACAAGCTGGCGAGCGCGCGTCAGAGGACCCGAAGTCACTGTTGGGAAAAACGACACCCAGGCAGCATGAGTGATCCAATCATTGGCCGGCACCAGTTTTTCGTAGCAATCCACGAGATACATGACCTGTTGCAGCGTGAAGAAGCTGATGCCCAGCGGAAATTCCCAATCCGGCAGATAAAAATGTCCTGCTGCTAGAGACGAGATGTTGCGCAGAATCAGATTGAGATATTTGAAGCTGGCCAGAAAAGCGATATTCGCCGTCAATCCGAAGATCAGCATTCGCTTGCGCGCCTTGCCCTCAAGGCGAACGATCGCGCGAGCCAACGCATAATTCGCCAATATCGATCCCAGCAGCAACGGCGCATAGGCCGGTTTGGCAGCGCTGTAGAAAGCCAATGAAGCAACAATCAGGAAGAATTGCGCTGCTCGCGCCGACACTCTCCGGGCACAGAAGTGGTATCCCAACGCGGCCACCGGCAGAAACACAAACAGAAATCGGAACGAGTTGAACAGCATTAGAACACCGTCCCGCCGGTCACGGGGATGTTGGCGCCGTTAAGAAAATCCGAGCCGGAAGAAAGCAGGAACTGAATTACTGAAACCACCTCGGCGGGCGTGGCCAGACGTTTCTCCGGTGCTGCTGCTGCGGCCATTTCTCGCGCCTTCTCCGGAATTTCAGAAAGGAACTGCGTCTCCACCATGTACGGCGAGACCGCATTGATATTGACCGATGTTCCTGCATATTCCGCTGCCAGTGCGCGAAGCAGCCCCAGCTCCGCGTACTTCACCACCGTATAGGCGGACATGAACTTTGCGGGAACGCCGAGCGTCACACTGGAAAGCACCAGCACAACTTTCGTTCGTTGCTCCGCGCGCGACATTACCGGCAGAAACGTCTTCAGGACCTCCATGGCAGCGCGCACCTGAACCTGAAAGTCGGTTTGAAAACGACCAACATCGAGCTGATGAAAACGCTCCAACCACAGCTTCAGTCCAGCGAAATGAATGATCTCTGTCGGAAACTCCGCTTGAGAGCGCACCTGCTCAATCAACCGCTTCACACCCTCGTGCGAACTCAAATCGGCTTCAATCGGGCAAAAGCAATCGCCCAACTCGCTCTTGAGCTTCTCCACGCGCTCACGCCCGTGGTGATAATGCGCAAGAATCTTTCCCGGACAGCCGCCTGCCGTCAGGGAGCGAATCAGTTGCCCAGCCAGATCAGAAGACGCGCCGGTGATCAGAATTCGTTCAGCGCTCATTTAATCCCACCTTGATCTTTGCTCGTGAAATCACTTGCGAACTCGTTTCGATTGATGCTTTAATCTCAATCCGCCGAAACGCTTCGTTCAAATAACTGATCTCGCCTTTCACCGTGAGCTGATCACCCACGTAAGCCGGATTCGAAAAATCCACCTGGATTCCTTGCAGCACGCAGAAACGTCCCGGCAGATAAACACCCACCAGCTTTGAGTAGAGAGCCGACGTCAGCATTCCGTAGCTCACCACATCGCGAAAGCCGGCCTCTTTTGCAAAATCGTGATCCAAATGCAGAGGATTGGTATCGCCGGAAATCTCGCGGAAACTTTCCATCATTCCCACGGTCAGCTCCGCAGTAAACGAACAGGTAAGTCCCGGATGAAGATCAGACCAGCGGTAGGCGTTCATTTCGCGGCGAGCTTCTGCTCCATCAGATCAATCATTTCACCCACGTTCTTCAGCTCGGCCAACTCGCCCAGGGCAAAGCGAATGCCGTATTCCTGCTCGATCGCCGTAATCAGGTTGATGTGGGCCAGAGAGTCCCAGCCTTTCACGTTTGTGGCGCTCGACTGCCTGTTGATCTGCAGCTTGGGATCATCCAGCACGTCGCGGAAGATCGGCTGCAGCCCGGCAAGAATGTCACTCATGTACAAACTCCTTGATGTGTCTGTTGCGCGGCGCATAGCCGTCCGTCACAGCCATTTTCCATTCCGTGGTTTGGCCGTTTCCGCCCGCGGCTTCAAAGCCCAGCGCGGCGTAGTGTTCGGCGACCAATCCATTTCGTTCCGTAGGAATGTAATAGCCGCGAATCTCCGAAACACCGTGCTCACGGCATTCGGCCACAAGGGCGTCCAGCATGGCTGCTTCCATGCCGCGCTTGAGCACACGGCAACTCATGATCCATAGATCGAGGTGAAGGACTCGCTTCTCCTTGCGGCCGATGATCACTGAGATCAATCCGTTGTCGCCGAACTTGTCACTCAGCTTCCCGTAAAGCGCGATGTACCCACGTTCGCCGGCGATTGCTTCCACCTGCGCCTGCGTGTAACGGCGCGTCGTGAGATTGAACTGGTTGGTCTTGTTGATAAGCTGCGTAATGCGGTCCAGATACACCGGCTTGAACGCCGCAATTTCTGCGCTCATCTCCAGCGACTCCAGATATTCTTCATAATTCTGGAATCGGCTCTGCAGCGATTCTCGCTGGGCATTCTCCTCGTACTGCTGCGCGCGATTCAGATCTTCGCGGGAAAGCCGCGCCGGCTCAAAGTAGCGTCCGTCTTCCAGCAACGGAATAAACCGCGTCACATCGCTGCCGACATTCGGGACAGCCACCATCGGCAACTGCGCCGAGACGATCTCGCGCTCGGCCGGATTGTCATCAACAAACACCAGACTGTCCAAGCCGATGTTCAGCTCTGCAGCAATCGCCTTCAGGTTCTCGTGCTTGGGCTCCCAATTGGCTTTGAAGCAGGAAAAATGGTGCTGCTTCAAAACGGAGTCAGGATGTTCAAAGCCTTTTCGCGCGATTGCTTCTGAATTCTTTGAGCAGACCGCTAGCAAAACGCCTCGGCTCCTGAGCTGAAGACAATATTCCTGGAACGCCGTGTACGCTTCGGCTTCAGCCGTCTCTTTCCCGATCCTGATTTTGTCCGGACCGTCATCGCCAATCACTCCGCCCCACAGCGTGTTGTCCAGATCAAGCACCAGGCACTTTCGCATACGTCCGTAAACGGCGCGCACAATCGCAGCGGCCGACTTCGCCACTTCAAGGCTCGCTTCGGGCGTGGTCGCAATCTTGTAGCTGAACCAGCGTCCAGGATCGTGGAACGTTTTCAAACCCACCGAGGCTGCGACACTGTTCAAGTCGTTGATGAAAACATTCCTGCGGCTTGCGGCGTCGCGAGTCAGTTCTGCGTTCAGCAGGTTCACGTAACGCGTCCTGCCGGCCGGACTTGTTGCATCAAGGTTTCCCAGCAGCCGGTACTGCGGAAGCTCGAAATTGTTCTGGATGATGACGCCTTTTATAGATTGCTCAAGGGCATTCCATATCGCCGTGAACCGCATGTTTTCCGCCGCCACGTGGGCTCTCAGATCGGCTTCTGACGCGTTCATCGCAGGCCAGCCCTGAATGTTCGCCGTCGAGGTGTAGACAAACACGATGTCCGGTTTGAACTCGATCAGGCGCGCCGGATCAAGCACTGCTTCCTCAAAGTATTTGTTGTAATCGGAGAAGTAAAAAACCGGCTCAATTCCCTGCTCCAGCAGCAGCAACTCCAGAAGCCCGGCAACTTCGTTCGGCGTCGAGCCGCACAGGAATGCAATGCGCGTCTGGAGCATGTTCGGGCGCTGCAGTTCGCGGCGCAGAGCTCTCTGCTTGCGCAACAAAACTGCGGCTGGTGTTTCGGCGATAGTCACACGCCCGCCTTTCGTTCTGGAAATGCAAAGTATGGCACGGGGTAAGCTGGATTTTATCGCGGTGATGCTGGAAAGCTAATGGGCTGAAACACTTAGAGCGGGTCTGAGTATGGGCAAGATCATCAGGAATCCCGTAGTACTTTCATCAGTTCGATTGGCAAACCTGGCTCATAACTGGCCTCCGGACACGTCTCCAGCCTCTCACAATTTACAATTAGAATTTGTACTTCACCGCATGAAAAGCTTCCTTCAAACCGTTCGCGAGCGGGTCGTGGTCTATGACGGCGCCATGGGCACGCAGATTCAGCAGCGCAATCCCTCCCCTGACGACTTCTGGGGCAAGGAAGGTTGCAATGAACTGCTGGTGCTCAGCCGGCCGGACATTATCAAAGACATCCACGCCGCCTATTACGCCGCCGGCGCCGACGTCGTTGAGACGAACACCTTCGGCGCTACCAGCATCGTGCTCGGCGAATACGATCTTCAGGACAAAGTCCATGAGATCAACAAGCGCGCCGCTGAAATCGCTCGCGAAGTGGCCGCCGATTTTTCCACTCCGCAGAAGGCCCGTTTTGTCGCCGGCTCCATCGGTCCTACCACCAAGCTGCCGTCGCTCGGCCACATCGGCTTTGACGCCATGTGGAAGTCCTATTTCGACCAGGTGCTCGGATTGATCGACGGTGGCGCCGACATCCTGCTGATTGAAACCTCCCAGGACATTCTTCAGGCCAAGATCGCGCTGGCCGCCGCGTTCGACGCGATGAAGTCTGCTGGCAAGCGTCTTCCTGTGCAGATGCAGGTAACGCTCGAAGCTACGGGAACGATGCTCCTGGGAACCGAGATCGGCGCGGCCGAAGCTTCTCTTGAGCCTTACGATTGCGAGATCGTCGGCCTGAACTGCGCCACCGGCCCGAAAGAAATGAACGACGCGGTGCGCCATCTCTCGGCCAGCGCCCCCAAGGAAATCTCCGTGCTGCCCAATGCCGGCCTGCCGCAGAACGTCGGTGGACATGCCCATTACGCGCTCACGCCGGAAGAGCTGGCCGAGTGGCACAAGAAGTTCATCACCGATTATGGTGTCCGCATTGTCGGCGGGTGCTGCGGCACCACGCCGGCGCACATCAAGGCCGTTGCCGATGCGTGCAGCAATCTTGAGCCGGCAACCCGCGATGTCCGGGTCACACCTGCTGCCGCCAGCGCTTACAGTGCCGTTCCGCTCGATCTCGATCCCAAGCCGCTGATCGTCGCGGAAGAAATGAACACCACCACGCGCGTCGAGCACTTCAAGAACATGGTGCGCGGCGGCAAGTACGACGACATTCTCGCTCTCGCCAAGAAGTTGGTGAACGAAGGCTCGCACATGCTCGACCTCTGCTGCGCCATCGTGGGCGAGGACGAAAAGAGCTACATCAGCTCGATTCTCGAAAAGATCGCAACGCGCGTGCCGGCGCCGATTCTGGTGGACTCCACCGAAGCCGACGTGGTGGAAGAAGCGCTCAAGCGCATTCCCGGCAAGGCCATCATCAACTCCATCAATCTTGAAGATGGAGAAAAGCGCACTTCAAAAGTGCTGCCAATGGCCAAGCGCTACGGCGCTGCAGTCATCGCCCTCACCATCGAC
The DNA here is from genome assembly GCA_035280185.1 of Terriglobales bacterium. GTDB lineage: Bacteria > Acidobacteriota > Terriglobia > Terriglobales > Acidobacteriaceae > Angelobacter. The sequence continues at coordinate 23,004 of DATEGH010000363.1, read as the reverse complement.
GAAGACGGAATGGCCCTCACCGCAGAAAAAAAGCTCGCGATCGCCAAGCGCATCTATCAGCTCGCCACCGAGAAGTATGGCATTCGTCCGCATGACCTCATTTTTGACGCGCTCACGCTGCCCATCTCCACCGGGCAGGAAGAGTACCGCACCGCCGGGATCGAGACGCTGAAGGCTATCAAGCTCATCAAGCAAGAGCTTCCGGAAGTTAAGACCATTCTCGGCGTCAGCAACATCTCCTTCGGCCTGAACACCTACGCGCGCCGGGTGCTGAATAGCGTTTTCATGAAGGAGGCGGTGGACCATGGTCTCGACATGGCCATCGTCAACTATGCCAAGATTTATCCGCTGTACAAGATCCCTGAAGTTGAAGTGGACCTCGCGCGCAAGCTGATCTATCGCGACGAGTCCGCCGGCGATCCGCTTCAGGTTTACATGGCGCATTTTGCCGGAGCCACGCAGCAGCCGCAGGCGGAAGCCGCGCCGCTGGAGTCCCTCTCAGTCGAAGACAAGCTGAAGCGCTGCATCATCAATGGCGAGAAGGCTCTCGGAGAAGGCGCCAACCGCCGCTCGCTGGAGCAGATTCTCGAAGAGGCCCTCCAGACTTACCGACCACTCGATGTCATCAACAACGTCCTGCTGGACGGCATGAAGACCGTGGGCGAGTTGTTCGGCGCCCGCAAGATGCAGTTGCCCTCAGTCCTCGATTCCGCCGGCGTGATGAAGCAGGCCGTCGCTTATCTCGAGCCCAAAATGGAGAAAGCCGAGGGCATGCAAAAAGGCACCATCGTGCTTGCCACCGTTAAAGGCGACGTGCACGACATCGGCAAGAACCTGGTGGACATCATTCTCAGCAATAACGGCTACAAGGTGGTAAATCTTGGTATCAAGCAGCCGTCGGATACGATCATCGCCGCAGCCCGCGAGCACAGGGCGCAAGCCATCGGCCTGAGCGGGTTGCTTGTGAAATCCACGCTGGAGATGAAATACGTCATCCAGGACTTGCAGGCGCAGAAACTCGAGTTTCCCGTGATCTGCGGCGGCGCGGCTCTCACGCGCAAGTATGTGGAAGACGATCTGCGCCGTGAGTACTCGAACGCCGTCTTCTATGCCGACGACGCATTCTCCGGCCTCCACATCATGGACGACCTGACGTCTGAGAACGGCCGGCGTGCACAGCGCCTGGAAGAAGGTTGCGTCGTAAAACAATTTGCCCGCGCAGCCGCCGCCGGTGCGGAAGAAGCTCCCGCCGGTACCGAGCGCTCCCCGGTGGTACAGCCCGCGCCGAACATTCCCGTGCCGCCGTTCTACGGCGTGCGCGTGCGCAAAGACTTTGATCTCGATGAACTCTTCAGCTACATCAACAAAACGGCGCTCTTCAAGAACCAGTGGCAGTTGAAGACCGCTTCGCAATCAGACTACGTGCGCCTCGTCGAGGAAAAATACGAGCCTGTTCTGCGTGATCTCGAACAGGAAGTTATCGCCCACGATTGGTTTGAGCCGAAAGTCGCTTACGCATACTTCGCCTGCCAGAGCGAAGGGAATGATGTTTTGGTGTACGACTCGCCCGAATCGCGCAATCTGCTTCAACGCTTCACCTTTCCGCGCCAGCGCGAAGGTCGCAAGCTTTCCATTGCCGACTTCTTCCTGCCCAAAGACTCTGGCCGCTTTGACGTGCTTGGAATGTCGGTGGTGACCATTGGCAGCCGTGCTTCGTCGCAAACCAAGAAACTGTTTGATGCCGGTGAGTTCACAAAGTACTTGTACCTCCACGGTCTGGGCGTCGAGACCGCGGAAGCTCTGGCGGAATTCTTCCACAAGCAGGTGCGCGAGGAGTTGGGAATCGCCGGCGACGACGCGCCCCGCATCAACGACCTTTTCCATCAGAAATACCGTGGCTCTCGGTACTCATTCGGCTATCCCGCATGCCCAAATCTCGAAGACCAGAGCAAGCTGTTCGCTCTGCTGAAGCCGGAAGAGACGATCGGGGTGCGCCTCACCAGCGGCTTCCACATGGAGCCGGAGCAATCAACATCCGCCATCATCGTGCACCATCCCCAGGCGAAATATTTCGTAGCGTAACCTATTGTCATCCCGAACCGCGAAGGCGAGTTCCGCGAAGCGGGATGAGCCTGAGCTGTGTGAGGGATCTGCTCCTGCCAAATTTCCGGAACTTGCCTTACGAGGAGACCCGTCATTCAAGAACTTGCTAGATGAGCTTTTTTTTCAGCGATTTCAAATACGCGTCAATCGTCGCGTTCTGGCCAATCACGAAGCGCGACATAAAGCGGTACACCGGGTTATAGACCGCGCCGTTTTCTGTGATCTTCACGCTCGAACCTGTCCCTGAAGGAGCAATATCAATCGTCCATGTGCCCCCGAAAGGAAGCTTCCGGTCGGCAATCCGCGTAACCATGCGGCTCGGCGGAACCGACTCGGTCTCCTCATAGGTAATGGTCTGCCCATGTGAATCGGTCTCTTTCCACATGCGATGGCCGTTATGAGCTGGCAGTTCCTGGTAACTGCGTATCTCTGCGCGCCAAGTCGGAGGACCACTCACCACCGCCCACACCTCTTCCGGCGGCTTCGGCAGCACCACGCTGCGCGAAACCACATGCGTTCGTGGCAGCAGCGCTCCGATAGAAGCGGCAATGATCACCGGCGCAGCCAGCACGAGCACGAAAATGAGCAGCCACTTCATTCGTCTGTCTTCTCTGATTGCCGCTGGATTATAACCCGAGCTGCCGGTTGTTCCCTTTTATGCGCTGATTGCACTCTCGACAATACGCCAACCTCCCGTTACACTTCAGCAACTACCAATCTCCTTCAGTGAGGACGTGAAGAATGAAGTTTTTGAGCAACTTCGAGCCGGTGGCCTATACCCTTTTGCGCATTATCTTTGGCTTTCTGATTGCCTGTCATGGAGCGCAGAAGCTGTTTGGCGTCCTCGGTGGAAAGTCTCAGATTCACGTTCCCCTGATGCTGGTTGCTGCCATCATCGAATTCGGCGGCGGCATTCTCATCGGACTCGGCCTGTTCTCGCGGATTGCCGCTTTTATCGTAAGCGGCGAAATGGCGATGGCCTATTTCATGGTTCACGCCAGGGGCGGCTTCTTCCCTATCGTGAACCATGGCGAGCTTGCGGTGATCTATTGTTTCGTGGCGCTGCTCATCGCCTGCCACGGCGCCGGCCCTTTCGCTGCCCGCAAGGACTCTTAAGCGCCTGGCATTTAGGAGACTCTCAATAAACAGCAACGAGTAACAGGGCTGCGCTTCAGCGCTGCCGTCAGTCGGCGAGTTACTCGGACTTCAGCCCCCACGAGACAAGTGTCAGGGCATGAGTTTACTCATGCCGAATAGCATGTTATAAGATTGCGGGCTTCAGCCCCTGAACAGCCTCAGGCATGACCAGGCGTTTTCTTGAACAGCGCTCTCTCCACGTCTTGATGCGCCTTTACCTCCGTCAGACCTTCTGCATCCTCTCCTCGCGGGCGCGATATCGCTCCAGCGCCGCTCCCAGTTGCTCCAGCGCAGCCCGCACCTGTTCCGTCGCAATGCCGACGCCCATGCGGAAGCGGTCCGGCATTTCGAAGAACCTTCCCGGCACTACGCTGGCGTCGAAATCACGGCGCAGAACTTCACAAAAATCATCAACCTTGCCCTGCTTCAGGCGCGGAAACACCACCGTTCCATACTCCGGCCAAATGTACTCAAGAGCATCCTGCTGCTTCAGGAAGTCCCGCAGCAGCCGCCGGTTCTCCTCCAGCATGGCTTTTGTGCGCGCTGCGATCTCCGGCAACTTCTCGAAAGCGATCACGCTCAGAGCTTCCGCAATAAAGGGATACGTTCCCGCATGAATGTCGTGCAGGTTCCACATGCGTCTCGCCAGCTCCCGCGGCGCAAGCACCCAGCCGCAGCGCAGGCCGCTCAATCCGTAAGCCTTGGTCAGGCTGCTGGTCACGATGAACTGCTCCGGATCAATGTGGAACGCGCTCTGCGGCTGCGCTTCAAACAGCATCTCGCGGTACACTTCGTCCACCAGAACATAGGCGCCGCTCTTCCGCGCCAGCTCCGCAACCTCGCGCAGCACCGAACTATGAACCAGCGCTCCGCTGGGATTGTGCAGGTTGCAAAGCGCGATCACCCGAGTACGCGGGCTGAGATTGCGTTCCAGATCCTCCAGATCAATTCCAAATCCTTTTTCGGCCGGCCGTGCAAAGCGCCTGATTTCGAGGTCAAGATACCGTGCTACTCCAAGAATCGGATCGTACGTCGGCTGCTCGATCAGCAATTCGTCACCGGGTTCTGTTGCCGCCGCCAGCGCAAGATAGTTCGCCAACGAAGTCCCCATGGCGCTGGCCACGTTCTCGCGGTCCACTCGGTAACGCGCGGCAATCGCCTCCAGGAGCGGCGGATAGCCGTACACCGTGGGACCATTGATCTCCAGTTGATCGATGGTTACGCCCAGCTCAGCCAAAGGAAAGTTGGCTATGCCGCTGGTGGCCAGGTTGTGCTTCGCTCCTGAGTAGAGCTTGGCCCAGCGCATGTATTCCGATCCGGCAGAGCTTCGAATGTTCGCCATCATCAGATTCTCTTCCAAATGTAATACACGGGCACGCCGGTGGCGAGAATCGCAATTCCAATCAGGGTGTTCGCCGGAAAGCTGTAAATCGTGTTTCCGACCACGGCGGCACAGCAGAGGCAAAAGAATCCTGTTGTCCAAGGATGCCCGGGCATTCTGAAATTGGCGGCGGCACTTTGCTTGTGCAGCCGGAAGAGGCAACTGGCGGTCAGGCCGAAGAAAATCCAGTCCATGCAAGTGACGTAGTTCAGAATTTTTTCGTAGCTGCCCGAAAGCAAAATCACCATCGTCCAGATGCTTTGCAGCGTGATAGCAACCACCGGAACGTGCGTGCGCGGATGCACCCATGCAAGCTGGCGGAAAAAGACTCCATCCTCCGCCATGGCAAAATAGACGCGCGGAGCGGTAAGAACACTCTGGCTGAGAAAGCCCACGATTGAGATCGCGATTCCCACCGCAATGATCGTTGCTCCCGTTTCCCCCATAGCCGAGCGCATTACTGCCGAAGCAGGCGTATGAGTTTGTGCCAGCGCATTGACCCCGAGCGCACGCACGCACACATAGTTCACCAGAGTGTAGAGAAGCGCTACGCCAACCACTCCCAGCACAAGCGCGCGCGGCAGGTCGCGCCGAGGGTCTTTCAGTTCGCTCGCAACAAAGCACGCCGTCTGCCATCCGCCATAAGCAAACAGCACGGGTACCATGGCCGCGCCGAAAGACGAAGCCAGTCCGAGGGACATCGGCTGATCGGAAACCGGCCGCCACGCAACATGCGCGCCGTGAATCAGGAATCCTCCTGCCCCCACCAGCAATGCAATGGCGGCGATCTTCATTACCATCAAAGCGCTCTGCACCGACCCGCCGGCGCGCACGCCCAGGCAGTTCACAGCAGTCAAAACTCCCAAGGTCACAAGCGCGATCTGCCAATCGGCCGCATGCATTCCCGTGAGTTCAAGAAAATATTTTGAAAACGTGACGGTCACTGCCGCCATGCCGCCGGTCTGGATCACCAGCAGCAGTACCCAACCGTAGAGAAACGCCAGCAGCGGATGATAGACCTCCCGCAGATACGCATACTGTCCGCCGACCTGAGGCATCCGGTCGGCCAGCTCCGCCCAGATGAAGCCGCCAATCAGCGCGATCACGCCTCCGGCGACCCATGCGCCCAGCACCAGCGCAGGCGTGTGTACTCGCAGCGCGACGACATAGGGATTGATGAAGATGCCGGCGCCGATGGTTCCACCCATCACCAGCATGGTGGCGTCGAACAAGCCAAGCCGCCGCGCCAGGTTTGCGCTTTGAGACGGCGCGCTTTGAGACGAAGCTTGCGGCGGCGTTCTGCCTGAAGAAGCCATGGTCACGGAGGACTGCCAGCCGCATCATACAGCACGCATGCTGCGACGAAACTTATCGATGTATCATCTAATCAACAGGACTTCGCTGCAATGTGGAACTTCCTCAGATCATTGAAGACGCCGGAACTGCGGCTGGCCTGGGCGATCGCCATCGCGGCCGATGCGCTCCAGATCTTCGCCCTGCCGCTGTTCGCTGAAGGCGCGCTCTCGCCTGCCGACGGTGTCTTGGACTTGGTTGTCGCAGTGATCTTGACGCGCCTGCTCGGCTGGCACTGGGTATTCCTGCCGACGCTCGCGGCTGAAATGGTTCCGGGATTAGATCTTGTCCCTACCTGGACAATGGCGGTTTTTTACGTGACACAGAAGATGGTGCCGCAGGAGAAAGCTGAACCGGAAATTCTTCCCCCCGGACCCGCGCCCGCGCCTCGCCCATAACGTTCGAGCTATTCTTCCCGCAGCGCCTGGATCGGTTCTACAGCCGCCGCGCGTCGCGCCGGAATCAGCGACGCCAGCATTCCTACACACACGAGAAGAACGATCACTCCAAGGTAGGTCCAGACATCAACCGGCTTCACTCCGTATAAGAAGCCTTTCACCAGCCTGCCCGTGGCGATCGCGAGCACAACTCCGGCGACAATCCCCGCCCCCACCAGGACTGATCCCTGCCGCAACACCATAGTCAGAATGCTCTGTCGCGTTGCGCCCAACGCAAGCCGCACGCCGATCTCGCGCCGGCGATAACTCACCAGTTGCGCCAGCACTCCATACAATCCCGCCACCACCATCAGCATGGCCATGCCCGCAAAAGCAGCAATCAGATAGAGTCCCAGACGGTCGCTGAAATTGCTTTGGTCCACCGCCTGCTGCATGGTCTGGAAATTATCGAGCGCGAAGTCCGGCGCAATCTCTTTGAACACTGACCGCATCGCCGGAGCAATCGCAACATTGGTCCGCGACTTCACCGCAAAATTCACAACCGTCTTCAACAGAATCGGGTAAAACAGTGACGTGGTAGGAAGCTGTTGGTAAGACAGCATCAGATACGGCTTCGCTCCTTGCGTTACGCTGGCCGTCACCTGATCTCCCAAAATTCCTACGATGGTGTACGGTTTGATCATGCCGGTATCTTTGCCGCCCAGATCCAATTGCTTTCCGATCGGGTCCTCACCTGAAAAATACTTCTTCGCCGCAGCTTCATTGATCACTACTACAAACGGAGCATCCGCCGTGTCGTCCTCGGTGATCATGCGCCCCCGGATTACTGGCGTGCCCATAACGTGAGCGTAGCCTCCACTGACAGCCGTGATCTGCGCCTCGCGGCCATGTGCTGGATCATGCGGAATGCCGACCACATCGAAGCTGGTGCCCATCTCGATTCCCGAAAGCGGCGGCGCCGTGATAAGCGCGGCGTCTTCGATTCCCGGCAGGTGCCGCATCCGCTCCAGCACGGGCTGGTAAGCGACCAGCGCCACTGAAGGAGACGTGCTGGCGCTCTGCTCGGAAACAGAAGCATTGCCGAAGCCGTTCGCGTCCGCAGGTACCGCAGTAAATGTGCTCACCCGGCTTACTTCAAAGCCAAGCCGCGCGTGCTCCATGTTCCACAGCGTGCGGAAGAGCAGCCCGGTAGCGATGAGCAGAATGGCAGAAAGCGCTACTTCGCCCGCAACCAGCCAGCCCGTGAGGCGTCCGCGGGCAGAACGCGTACCCACGCCGCGCGAAGCAGCTTGCAGCGCGGGTTGCGGGTCCGTTCGCGCCACCAGCAGCGCCGGGAGAAGAGATGAAAGAACAGTCGTGATCGTGGCAATCGCGGCCAGAGCCAGCACCACCGTCCAGCGGATGGCAATGTCGCCGGCGCGCGGAATGGTATCCGGCGGAAGCTTGCCCACGCTCATGACCGCAATCTGCGCAAGAAAGAATCCAGCCGCGCAGCCCACAAGACTCAACACCAGGCTTTCCACAACCACCTGCCGAATGAGTCTCAAGCGCCCCGCGCCCAGCGCGGCGCGAACAGCAAATTCTTGCTGCCGTCCGATACAGCGGGCAATTGAGAGATTCGCCACATTCGCGCAGGCAATCAACAAAACCAGCCCCAGCGCCACCACCAGCGCAAGAAACACCGGCCGCACCGGCCCAGTGAGCACCTGTTGGTAGGAAGCTGCGTCAAAAGCGAGGTTGCGATTCTTCGTGGGATCGAGCTCGCGGATGTGCTGCGCGATGGACGCAAGCTCGCTTTTCTCCTGCGCCATTGTCACTCCAGGCTTGAGCTCGGCAACGATGTGAAAGAAATGATAGCCGCGCTCAGTCTGTGCTTCTTTGTTGGGCTGAATCGGTAACCAGAGCCCTTTTCGAACGTCGTTTCCCATGAGTTCCGGAAAGCGCAACCATCCCGGCATCACGCCAACCACGGTCCGCGGCTGAGCGTTCACTCGAATTTCGCGGCCAATGATTTGCGGATCGGCATTGAACGCCTCGCGCCACAATCCTTCCGAAAGCAACACTGCCTTGGGCCCGCCGGGCTGCCCTTCTTCCTCGGTGAAGGTGCGCCCCAGCAGCGGCTGAACACCCAGCGTGGAGAAAGCATTCGGAGTCACGCCCGGAGTCACCACGCTCAGGGACCCATCCTTGCCTTGCACCACCCCAACATCTTCCGAATATCCCGCGACGCCCGTGATATTCCTCGACTGGTCGCGAATGTCGCGATAGTTCAGCCACGACGTAGAGCCAAAGCCCTGCACTCCGGCCGGACCAATCGAGAGCAACCGATCAGAATGGGCGTATGGCAGCGGCCGCAGCAGCACCGATTCCACCACGGTGAACATCGCGGTATTCGCGCCAATTCCCAGCGCCAGCGTAACAATCGCCAGCAGCGCGAAGCTCGGCGATTTCATCAACTGCCGGGCGGCATAGCGAAAATCCTGAAGCAGTGTCGACATGAGTCTCCTTGCTGTTTTCTAAAGCACGTGCTCATCCGAACCAAGAGCTCTCAACAAACGGCCCCGAATCATCATTTTATGTTCCAAAGTTAAACTTCGAGTTGAGTTGCTGATGTCCGCTTCTGCACCATGCTGTCCGAATTCGAACAGCTCACGCGTCTTGATTTCTAATATGTTGCAGCTTTTCATGCATGCTCCTTCGGCATTTGAGAATACAAATCTGCTTGAGATTCATCGCCGGTCAGCGTTCCGCGCCGCAATGCTCGTTCTTTCATCAGCACGAAGAAGACCGGCACCAGAATCAGAACGTGAATCGCAGAAGTGATCATTCCCCCGACAATAGGCGCGGCGATCGGTTTCATCACGTCAGACCCGATTCCGCTCTCCCACAGAATGGGCGCAAGACTGGCCAGGACCGCGATAACCGTCATCAATTTGGGACGGAGCCGCTGCACCGCGCCCTCAATTGCAGCTTGCTCAATATCGGCCTCGCTCGTCACTGCCCCTCGCTCGATGCGGTCCTGCAAAGCTTCGTGCAGGTAGACCACCATCACCACGCCCGTCTCAACCGCAATGCCAAACAATGCGATATAGCCCACCCAGACTGCAACGCTGAAGTTGTATCCGAGAAGCCACTGCAAGATCAGGCCGCCGGTCATCGCATAGAGCGTCGGAAAAATCAGCACTGCCGCTTCGGTTGCTGAGTGGAAGACCATATACAGCAGCAGGAAGATGACAAAGAAAACCACCGGCAAAATAATTTTCAATCGCTCCTTCGCCCGCAGCTCGAATTCATATTCTCCGGCCCAGCGGTACGTGTAGCCGGCAGGCAAGCGCACCTTCTCCCGCAGCAAATGGTCGGCTTTCTCCACGAACCCGCCGTAATTTCGCGTGTTGAGGTCGAGGTACACATACCCGGTAAGGGCGCCGTCCTCGTCGCGGATCATGGTCGGACCGTGAGAAAATGACAACCTCGCAACTTGCGAAATTGGGATTTGTGCGCCTGACGAAGTCGCGACAAGAACGCGGCCAAGGTCCTGCAGGTTGTCGCGGAAGTCGCGTTCATAACGAACGTTGATCGGGTAGCGCTCGCGACCTTCCACGTTTTCGGCCACATTCATGCCGCCGACTCCCGACGTAATCACCCGCTGCACATCGGCGACAGTGAGCCCGTAGCGTGCTGCTTCCGCTCGATTCACCTCGATATTCACATAGAAACCTTGTGCGACTTTCTCCGCGAAAGCCGAGCGCATCCCCGGCATGCCGGCCAGCGCCTGCTGGATTTGCGCTCCAATCTGCTGGATCGCATCGAGATTCGGCCCTTGTACTTTTAGCCCCAAGGGCGTCTTGATGCCGGTCAGCTCCATGTCGAGCCGGTTCTCAACCGGCATCGTCCAGGTATTGGAGAGACCGGGAAACTGAAGTTTCGCGTCCATTTCCGCGATCAGTTTTTCGTAAGTCATGCCTGCCCGCCATTGATCTCGCGGTTTCAACATGATCGTGGTGTCATACATGTCTAAAGGCGCGTTGTCGGTTGCGCTGTTCGACCGTCCCACGGTACCGAATACGGATTCCACTTCCGGAAATCCACGAATAATCCGGTCCTGCTCCTGAAGCAGCCCTGCCGCCTGCGTTACCGAGATGCCTGGCAGGGCAGTCGGCATGTAGAGCGACGAACCTTCAAAGAGCGGCGGCATGAATTGACTGCCAATCCGAAAAACCAGGGGAATCGTGAGTGCCAGAAAAAGAAGATTGATTGCGATGGTCGTCTTGCGGTGACGAAGCGCCAGCCGCAACACCGGCAGATACAGCATTTGCGTGAAACGCGAAACTGGATTTGCTCTCTCCGATCGCAGGCGCCCGCGAACAAAGATCATCATCAGTACCGGAACGAGCGTTATTGCCAGCAATGACGAGAATCCCACCGACAGCGTCTTGGTCCACGCCAGCGGGCGGAACATGCGGCCTTCCTGCGCTTCCAGCAGGAAGACGGGCAAGAACGAAACCACAATGATGAGCAGCGAATAAAAAATCGCCGGACCAACTTGTTTGGCGGAGTTCAGAAGGATCAATCGCCGTTCGCGTTCCGTGACCTCATCGCCTTGGGCCGCCTCCTGACGCTCGGCTAGATGCTTATAGCCGTTCTCAACCATCACAATGGCGGCATCCACCAGGACTCCAATTGCCAGTGCAAGCCCGCCCAGCGACATGATATTTGAGCTGACGTGCAGGTAATACATCGGCAGAAACGAAGCCACTACTGCAATTGGCAGCGTCAAAATGGGAATCAGGGCCGACCGGAAATGGAACAGAAAAACAATGGTCACCAGGCTGACGATGATCGCCTCTTCGATCAGGTCCCGTTGCAGCGTGCGAATCGAGTCTCCAATGAGCCCGGAGCGGTCGTAGCCGGCGACCACTTCGACCCCCGCCGGCAGCGAGGGCTTGATCTGCTCGAGCTTCTTCTTCACGCCTTCGATCACCGTCAGCGCATTCTGGCCATAGCGCATTACCACGATCCCGCCAACCGTTTCGCCTTCCCCGTTCCACTCGGCGACGCCTCTGCGAACATCGGGGCCGAAAGCGAGGTTGCCCAAATCGCTCACGAGAACCGGTGTGCCGTTTTTCGCTCCCACCGGCACGTTCCGCAGATCGTCGAGCGAGCGCAGATAGCCGAGTCCCCGGATCATGTACTCAGCGCCGTTCATCTCCAGCACGCTGCCGCCCACCTCATTCGTGCTTTGCTGAACTCGGTCAATCACCGTGGAGAGCGGGATGCCGTAGGCCAGGAGCTTGTTGGGATCGAGTTTCACCTGATACTGCCGCACAAAGCCGCCGATGCTCGCGACTTCGGCGACGCCGGGTACAGTGGAAATCTGGTAGCGCAGAAACCAATCCTGCAAGCTGCGCAGATCGGCGAGGCTGCGCTGGTGCGAGTGGTCCACCAACGCGTATTCGTAGACCCAGCCGGCGCCGGTAGCGTCGGGTCCTATTACGGGATGAACGCCCGCCGGCAACCGGCCGCTGAGCTGTTGCAGGTACTCGCTAACCCGTGAGCGCGCCCAGTAGAGGTCGGTTCCATCTTCGAAAACCACGAAGACATACGAATCCCCGAACATCGTTTGCGCGCGAACCGCCTTCACCCTCGGCGCTGCTAGAAACGACGTGACCAGCGGATACGTCACCTGGTCTTCAATGATGTTAGGCGGCTCGCCTGCCCATTCCGTATGGATTACGACTTGTACATCAGAAATATCTGGTAAGGCGTCGAGCGGAATATGACGGAGGGACCATATTCCCGCCAGTACCAGAAGCCCAGTGCCGGTGAAAACAAGGAAGCGGTTGCGAGCGCACCATTCAATCACGCGAGAGATCATCACATCCCTCCCGTGGCGCTCACGTTCATCTGCTTCGAAGCGAGTATCTGGCCGTTCTGCTGGGCTGTGATCGTCACCTGCCAGGTGCCGCCGCTGCCCAACGTTCCGGAGCCTTCATACAAGCTGTTGCCTTTGTCCGTAAGTGTGGCGCTCGTCCGCATCGCAGACATTCCCATCGCGGGCATTGCCGGCATATAGAAGGTGACGCTCACTTGCGCGCCGCCGATTGGTTTGCCGTAAGCATCCCTGAGCTTCACCCGAAAGATGTTGTTACCTTTATGCGGTGGCGAAGGCTCGGTGGAAAATTCGAGATTCACGCTTTGCTGCGGAACGGAAATAGCCGCGGTGCCGCCTGCGCCGCCGGCTCCCGGCGGAGGTGGAGCAAACTGGCCGACAGCCGCCTGAATTTGGCTCTCCGAATCCACGAGAAAGTTGGCTGAGCTGACAATTCGCTCCCCCGCAGCCAATCCTTTCAGCACAACCACGTCGTCGCCGACGCGACTTCCCGTTTGGATTTCGTGCGGCTCAAGGTAGCCGTTCCCGTGGTCCACGAATGCAATCTGCCGCGTGCCCGATTGCAACACTCCGGAAGCGGGAATCACCAGTTGTTTCCCGAGCGGCAGCCCAAGCTCGATGTTCACGTACATGCCGGGCTTGAGAAGCAAGCCAGGATTGTCGAAGATCAGGCGCACACGCACGGTCCGCGTGTTGGGATCAACTTGCGGCAGAACCTGCTGTACTCTCCCGCGGAAAACTCGGCTCGGATACGCGTCCACCGTCACTGTCGCGGGATCGCCGCTCTTCAAACGTCCCACATCGGTTTGAAAGACCTGCGCGTAGACCCAAACCTGCGAGAGATCCGCGATCGTGTAGAGCTTCGTCTCTGGCTGCACAAACTGATTGGGCAGAGCATTACGTTCCGTGATGTAACCGGACGCAGGTGATTCCACAGTGATTTCGCGCTGGATCTTGCCCGTCTTTTCAAGCTCAGCGATTTCCCGCTGCGGCACGTTCCACTGTTGCAGTCTCTGGCGCGCTGCCTCCACCAGCCAATCCGCTTCTTTTTGAGCGCCGGCAACATTCTGCGAAGCTGCAAGCGCCTGCTTGTTCTTGAGCGCCAGCAGGAACTCCTGTTCCGTGCTTACCAATTCCTGGCTGTAGACGGTGAACAGCGGTTGCCCTTTCCGGACGCACTGGTACGTGGCGTCGGCGAAGACTTTCTGAATCCAGCCTGGAAAGCGCGTCTGGACATATGCCTGCCGCTCTTCGTCGATCTCAACATTGCCCGTGACGCGCAGAGAATCGCGCAACTGCTTACGTTCAACTTTGGCGAACTTCACGCCGATGCTCTGCAAGCGTTGTGGCGAAATCTGAACCGGCGCGAGGGCCGCTTGCGGCGCGGTTGCTGGCGCAGGTTGAGTCTCCATGCCTTCCATCGGTTCTGGGCTGGCCTGTGCCGGAACGCTGGCTGATTGCGCAGTTTGCCCGCGCGGAGATTGCAACCAGAAGTAGATCGCAGCAACGGCGAATAGCGCTGCTATGACCAGAGCCGCAAAGAAGGCGTTGCGATAATTGCGCTCTTTCATCGCAACACCTCCGTAGTCCCACTCTCGGTTGGGCGAATCGGCGCTCCCACCGCTAGTTCCAGCTCTGCCATGCGCTGCTCGAATTCAGCGAGTGCTCGGAAGTATGAAGAGTCAACTTCCAGGCTGGCGTTCTGGCCATCGAGCAGGTTGAGAATGTCAGTGCGATCATTCTCGTAAGCAATCACCGTGGATTGCAACGCTGCTTCCGTTTGCGGCCGCAGAGTCTCCTTGTAGAAATCGACAAGTTTCTTGGCCGCCCGCGCCCGCACCAGAGCGTCCTGGATTTGCTGAAACACCATCACCCTTGCAGCTTCAAACTCTGCCTGCTGCTCGAATAGACCTGCTTGCACCTCTTCGATTTCCGAATCGTGCTTGCGATGATTCAGCCAAGGCAGCGTCATGGAGCCTTCGATCATGTAATTGTTGCGGTGCTCTGAACCCCTCGGCATTAGCATGTAGCCAGCGTTTGCGGAGAAGTCCGGCGTGTACGCTTTTCTTGCCAGCTTCAGTTGGTCCTGTGCTCGCGTGATTTCTGCGGAGCGCCCAGCGAGTTCGGGACGATTCGTGAGAGCCAGTTGTTCCAGTTCCTCGATAGCCGGCAGCCGTGCTGGAAGTGTGTATTGGCCAGCCACCTCAATCGGTGATTCAGGATTGCGGCCGAGCAGCGTGTTCAGTGTCGCGCGGCCAAGCTCCGCATCCTGCTCCAGCATCACAAGATGCTCGATCAGCTTGCTTACTGCAATCTGAGCTTTCAGAACATCTTGTTGCGGGACCTTGCCAACGGAATACTTGATCCTGGCCGCTTCAAGTCCCTGCCAGGCAATCGCGACCTGCTCGTCGTGGATTTTGAGTTCATCGCCGTTCCGCAGCAGGTCGTAAAAAGCTTTGCGCACTCCCGCCGCGATCTCCCGTCTCTTTGCTTCGAGCTCCGCTTTGGAGACAGTCACTGCATCATTGGCGATTTGCGACCGCAGACCACGTTTGCCCGGGCCGGAAAAACTCTGGCCGATCATGAACATGTTCATCGCCGCGTTATAGTTCCACGGCTGTGTCACAGGCACCTGCCAGCCGCGATACATCAGAGACGGATCGTCTAATGCTCCGGCGCCCGCGATGCGCGCCTCGGCAGCAGCGACCCTGCGACTGGAGATCCTAATTTCCGGATTCGCTTGCAGCGCGATTTGCTCGAGCTGCGCCAAGCTCAAAGCCGGCACAGCAGGACCTGTGTGAGAATGTTCTTGCGGCAATGCTCGGGCAGCAGCCGTAAACGGATCGTCTGCCGTGGCCGCAAAAGCAGATCCGGCAAAGATCAGTACATAGATAAAAATGACTTTCATCGTTCCTCCGAAGGAAGTTGCTGGGAAGCAGGGCACACTACGGCGCCTGCGGAACGAAAAAAGTCCTTACTAGATTCTCAAGATAGAGGAAGAGTCAGGGGGCGACTCAGGTGGAGGGTGTAGCTTTGCATCCAAGGCGTGAAACGAATCTGCTGTATTGATCGTGGGAAGGGTGACGATCACCGCAGCCATCATTTGCGGAGCAACGTCTGCTCGTTCCACATGGAGCATCGGGCCAGATTGCCGAACCGCCGTCTGGCAGCAGGAATGCGACGACGGCATGTTCATTGACCCGCACTGCTGGGCCATGTGCTTGCAGCATGCGCGCTCGGCAGCATTCATCTCCGCGCCGGGAACGAGACAAGCCATCACGGGTGATCCGGCTGTAAGAACCAGCATCAGAACACCTGCGAATTGGCGCAGCATCGTCACTTCGCATTAGTGTACTCCAAAGCTCCGAGCCGGGGCTCGCGCTTTTTCAGCATAAGATCCTAAGCCTTTAGCGTATCCGCGGTGCTCAAGCGAAAATTAATACATCGCATCCCGACGCGCCATTTGCGGCCTTCCACTTCCCTGCTTTACCCTTCTCTACTGAGGTTCCCATGAAGCACGCCTTACGTCCTCTCGCGCTTGCAATCTCAGTTCTGCTTTTTTTCGCAATTCTTCAGGCCCAGGACATCACTTCCTTTGAAAAGAAGATCACAGTCAAGACTCTTCCCAATGGACTGACGGTTCTCGTCATGGAGCGTCCGGAAGCGCCGGTGTTTTCCTTTTACACGCGCGTCGATGCCGGCTCCGCGCAGGAAGTTCTGGGCATCACCGGCCTGGCGCACATGTTTGAGCATATGGCCTTCAAAGGCACAGACAAGATCGGCACAACCAATTATCCCGCCGAGAAGGTCGCGCTCGCCAGAGTTGAGCAAACTTACGCTGCCTACCAGAAAGAGGACCATAAAGAGGTGGGCCGCGACTCGAAGAAAGTTGCAGAACTTGAAGCGGCTTGGCAGAAGGCGATCGGCGAAGCCGACAAGTACGTTGTCCCTAACCAGTTCGGCGAGATCGTGGAGAGCGAAGGCGGCGTCGGCCTGAACGCCAGCACTGACTGGGACGAGACAATCTACTTCTACTCCATGCCGGAAAATCGCCTGCAACTATGGGCCTATCTCGAATCGGCGCGCTTTCTGCATCCGGTGATGCGCGAGTTCTACAAAGAGCGCGATGTGGTGATGGAAGAGCGCCGCATGCGCACCGACAGCTCGCCTCAGGGACGCTTGATCGAGCAGTTCCTCGCGTCCGCTTACACTGCGCATCCATATGGACGGCCGGTCGTGGGCTGGCCCTCAGACCTGCGTTCGTTCTCCGCCACCGATGCGGTCCACTTCTACCACAAGTATTACGTTCCGGCGGATATGGTCATCGCGGTCGTGGGAGATGTGAAGGCAGCGACCGCAATGCCGATCCTGGAAAAATATTTTGGCCGCATTCCGGCCGGCCCGAAACCGGATCCACTGCGCACTGTCGAACCTCCGCAGCGCGACCTGCGCGAAGTTGTCCTGCACGATCCCAGTCAGCCGCTCTACATTGAGGGCTATCATCGGCCCAACTTCCGTGATCCTGACGATGCGGTCTATGACGTTCTTTCCGATCTGCTCTCCAAGGGCCGCACATCCCGCCTCTATCGCTCGCTGGTGCGCGACAGGCAAATCGCCATCGCAGCCCAGGGCGGCAGCTTTCCCGGTGTGAAGTATCCCAGCCTATTTTACTTTTTTGCCGTTCCCAGCCGGGGTCACACCGCCCGCGATATGGCCGGACCGATCCATGAGGAGATACAGAAACTGAAGACGCAGGACGTCACAGACGAAGAATTGCAATCCATCAAAACCCGCGCCAAAGCTGACTTGATCCGAGGATTGGCTGACAACTCCGGCCTGGCGGCGCAGCTCGCCGAATACCAGGCTTACTACGGCGATTGGCGCGAGCTCTTCCGCCAGATCGATCGCATTGACAAGGTCAGCAAAACCGATATCCGGCGCGTAGCCAACAAGATCTTCACCGAACAGAACCGCACGGTTGGAATTGTTGAAACTACTCCGCCGGCCAGTCCTCCCGCGCCGCGACCACCGGCTCAGCCAGTTCCTTCAGCGACGCCTCCACAACCTGCTCCTTCTACAACTCCGAAAGGAGCCCGGCAATGAAAAAGGCCATACTCTTTGCGATCCTTTTCGGCTTGGCCACAACTCCGGTGGCGCTGCCGCAAACTGCTGCTGCGCCGGCAAAAGGAAACTCGGCTCAGCATCAAAAACCGGCTGCTGCTTCAGGCATTCCCAATTCATGGAAGCAGGTGCCCATCCCGCCGCTGCACGCCTTCAAGCCGCAAGAGCCGAAGCGCATCGAGCTGCCCAACGGCATGGTCATCTTTCTCCAGGAAGATCATGAGTTGCCGCTGATTGACGGCGTCATTCGTATTCGAGGAGGCTCGCGCGACGAGCCCGCGGAAAGAGTCGGCCTCACCAGCATCTACGGCGAGGTCTGGCGCACCGGCGGCACCGTCAGCAAGACGGGAGACCAACTCGACGATTTCCTGGAATCCCGCGCAGCGCGGGTCGAAACCTCCGGCGGAATTGATTCCACTTTCCTGAGTTGGTCGTCGTTGAAGGACGACTTTGATGAAGTCTTCCCGGTAATTCTCGATCTCCTTGAGCACCCGGCATTTCGCCAGGACAAAATCATGCTCGCCCAGCGCCAGATTGCCAGTGCGATCTCCCGCCGCAATGACGACATCGATGACATCGCGGGCCGCGAGGCGGCCAAGCTGGCTTATGGACCCGAGAATCCCTACGCCCGCACAGCCGAGTACTACACCATCAGCGCCGTCACTCGCGACGACCTGGTGAGCTGGCACAAACAAACGGTCGTCCCTAATAACATGATGCTCGGCATCACCGGTGACTTCGATTCGGCTGCTATGGAACGCCGCCTGCGTGAGGCCTTTGCCGGCATGCCTAAAGGAAAGCCCTATGCCAGTTCAACCATTGCCTTTCGTGAGCCCAAACCCGGTATGTATTTCATCGAGAAGTCAGACGTGAACCAGAGCGAAATCAGCATGGTGGACCTGGGAATCGAGCGCAAGAATCCCGATTACTATGCCGTGGTCGCGATGAACGAGATTCTGGGCGGCGGCTTTGCTTCGCGCCTGTTCTCCAACCTTCGCACCAAACAAGGCCTGGCCTATTCAGTAGGAGGCGGCGTCGGCTCAGCCTTCGATCATCCTGGAGTCACTAATTTCGGCATGGGCACAAAGAGCGGCAGCACGGCCCGAGGCGTCGAAGCTTTGAAGGATCAGATTGCTGAGCTGATCAAAGGCGGCGTTACACAAACCGAGCTGACGCGCGCCAAGGACTCCATCTTGAACTCATTTATCTTTGAATTCGACTCCAAAGATAAGGTCCTGGCCGAACGCATGCGCTACGAATTCTATGGCTATCCGCCGAATTTCCTGGAACTATTCCGCGCCGGCATTGAAAAGGTCACCACGACCGACGTGGACCGCGTCGCGCGCAAATACCTGCATCCGGAAAAACTGGCCGTGCTGGTGGTTGGGAATTCGAAAGACTTCGATCGCGATCTGGCCAGCTTCGGAAAAGTAACTTCAATTGACATCACCATCCCGCAGCAGAAGAAGCCCGGTATGTGATGACCACACGATCCTGAGTCTGAGCCGATTTTGGAGAGGTCATTCCGAACCCGCGAAGCAGGAGAAGAATCTCCTCTTCCATATCAACGGTTACAGGCAGATTTCTCCCCGCCCTGCCGGACCAAAATGACAAGCACTCGTTTACTGGCTTACCGTTTCTTTCCCTGCGCAGACCTTGTCAAAAGCGCGTGCCAGCGCGGCGGCGATCATCTCCGGCGAGCTCATCTCAATATCGCTGCGCTGCATCATGAAGGCGAGTTGCCCATCGCGCAGAATGGCGATGGAAGGCGAAGACGGCGGATATCCAGTGAAATACGTGCGCGCCTTCTCCGTGGCTTCGCGGTCCTGGCCGGCGAACACCGTAACAATACGGTCGGGACGCACGCTGTGGCGCAGAGCCGCCCGCACTCCGGGGCGCATCCTCCCGGCGGCGCATCCGCAGACCGAGTTCACCACAATCATGGTTGTGCCCTTCTGCTGGATGGCCTTCTCCACGTCCGCGGCCGTGCGGGTTTCCTGAATGCCTGCCGAGGTCAACTCCTCACGCATGGGGGCAATCATCATTTCTGGATACATTCGTTTTCCTCTCCTTGGGATCCAAGAGCTTGGTAGTAAAAGCTCGCTGAAATCCATTTTAGCAAGGAACATTGGCCCGAATCAGTCCGCTTGCGGTACTGTGGAAGCGATTGCAGATCCAGAACAACATTCCTCTGTCGCCGCTGACCACGCTTAGGGTAGGCGGCCCGGCGCGCTACTTCGCAGACGCGCAGAACGAAGCTGACGTGATTGCAGCTCTTTCTTACGCCAATGGCAGGCGGCTCCCTTTATTCGTTCTCGGGGGAGGCAGCAACCTTGTGGTATCTGACCGTGGCTGGCCCGGGCTGGCGCTGAAAATCGGGCTGAAAGGAATTACGACTCAAGCAGAAGGCGACAGCCAAGTCTTCCATGTCGCCGCGGGCGAGAACTGGGACAACTTCGTAGCCCTTACAGTCGAGCAGAACCTCGCCGGCATGGAGTGCATGAGCGGCATTCCCGGTACCGTAGGCGGCACGCCGGTGCAGAACGTGGGCGCTTATGGCCAGGAGGTCTCGCAGACCATCATCAGCGTTCGTGTTCTCGAGCGCGCGACCGGAGAGATTTTCGACCTCAGCAACCACGAGTGCCAATTTGCATATCGCAGCAGCATCTTCAATACACAACAGCGCGACCGGTACATTGTGCTGCGGGTAAGTTATAAGCTGACAAAAAATGGTCCTCCCGCTCTCCGCTACGCCGACTTGCAGAAGTTTTTCGAACGCACGCAAACACCGCCCACTTTGTTGCAGGTGCGCGAAGCCGTGCTGAGGATCCGGCAAAGCAAGGCCATGCTGCTGCTTCCCGGCGACGAGGACTCTCGCAGCGCAGGTTCGTTTTTCAAAAATCCAATCGTCACCCGCGAAGAAGCATCACGAATTCAAGCGCTGGCAGAACGGCGGAGCACCCAAAGCAAGCTCTCCATCTACGCGGCAGGCGATGGCCGAGTGAAACTTCCAGCCGCGTGGCTGATCGAGCAATCAGGCTTGGTGAAGGGTTTCACCCGCGGTCCCGTTGCCATCTCGCGCAAGCACGCACTGGCCCTCGTGAATCGCGGCGGCGCGACAGCAGAGGACGTCATAGCGCTGAAGGATGAAATTCAGCGACGGGTCTTCGACGTTTGGGGCGTCCGCCTGGAACCCGAGCCGGTGTTTCTCGGATTTGACTCTGACGAACTGGAAAAGTCTCATTAGCCAGCGCTTTGCTCTATGATGTTCTGTCTGTATCTCACATCAGGAGAAATTGGTTTTGCTTCGGAGGTTTCTTTACTCTGTCCTCGCGTTTAGTCTGCTTTTTACTTCCCTATGGGCGTCTGCCGCTCAGCAGCAAGACGCCCCTAAAAGTCCCACACCGGCGAGTCCCGCCGCCAACGATCCCGGTCCCATGGCGCGGCAGGTACGCTCGGAATTTCTTTACGCGTGGGACGCCTACAAGCAATATGCCTGGGGACACGACGAACTCCTGCCTCTGACGCAGACCGGCCACGATTGGTACAGAGTCTCGCTCCAGATGACGCCTGTGGACGCGCTCGACACCATGCTCATGATGGGTTTGAAAGATGAAGCCGACAAGACACGCCAACTCATCGAGAAGGACCTCTCTTTCAATCAGGACATTTACGTCAGCAATTTTGAAATCACCATCCGTCTTCTTGGCGGATTGCTCAGCAGTTACCAACTCACCCATGATCAGCGCCTGCTCGATATGGCGCAAGACCTTGGAACACGCCTGCTTCCGGCCTTCAATTCTCCTACCGGCATGCCATATCGCTTCGTGAACCTGAAAACCGGCAAAACCCGGGGAGCGGAAAGCAATCCTGCGGAAATCGGCACGCTGCTGGTCGAGTTTGGAGCCCTCAGCCGGCTTACGGGCAAGCAGGTGTTTTATGACAAAGCCAAGCGTGCCGTTACGGAACTCTATTCGCGCCGTTCCAAGATTGGCTTGGTCGGTTCGAAGATCAACGTTGAGACCGGTCAGTGGACCGATCCCGCAAGCAGCATCAGCGGCGGCATTGATTCCTACTACGAATATCTG
The DNA here is from genome assembly GCA_035280185.1 of Terriglobales bacterium. Classification (GTDB taxonomy): domain Bacteria; phylum Acidobacteriota; class Terriglobia; order Terriglobales; family Acidobacteriaceae; genus Angelobacter. Next base: position 1,533 of record DATEGH010000363.1, on the reverse strand, counting down.
CTCAAGTCCTGGCTGCTCTTCGGCGACAAAGATTGCCAGCGTATGTTTAAGGCCAGCCTCAAGGCTGTTAATAAATACCTCGCTGACAACACCAAGTCCGGCTTGTGGTACCGCCAGGTGGACATGAATACCGGGAAACAAATTTCCACGCACTTTGGCGCGCTCGACGCATTCTTTCCCGCTGTCCTCGCTCGCTATGGAGAAGAGGACCGCGCCAAGCGCCTGGAAGACTCTGCATACAAGATGTGGACCACATTCGGGATTGAGCCCGACGAGATCGATTACTCCACCATGCAGATCGTCTCGCCCGCTTATCCGCTGCGGCCCGAAATCATCGAATCCGCTTATTATTTGCGCTTCTATACCAAAGACCCGCGCTATGACGATATGGCCTCAAACTTCCTCTTGAGCCTGGTTCGCTACTGCAAAACCGATGCCGGGTACGCTGCTCTCGCCAACGTGAAGACCCGCGACAAGGCAGACATGATGCAGAGCTATTTTCTGGCGGAGACCCTCAAATACCTCTATCTGCTGTTTGCTCCTCGCGACACTCTGGATTTGGATAAGGTTGTGTTCAACACGGAAGGCCATCCCATCAAAAAGACCTGGCAATAAAAAAGACCGGGCTGCTCTGCTAGTGCAGCCCGGCGAGTGTTGCGTTTACCACACCTGGAGAAAAGGAGGTTGTTCTATTTGCTACCGGCGCTTGCGCACCGGGTTGTCACCACAAAACCTACTGCGCTAACTCGACTGTTACTTCCCCGAAACCCTCATACCTGGGTCCTTATACCTGAATAAAAGCTTCGGCCCATTTGCTTCTCAGCGCCTCGCTAATCTTCAACCCTCTTCTAGCTCGTTGCGCTTCAATCAGCTTCCGTCTGCCTTTTCTAATTGCAGTCGGCGGGCCAAAGTCATGGCGCAGCTAAGTGCTTGAAAACCGGTGATCGCCGGAAAGCGCAACAGCCCGGCCTGTGACAAGGTGTCACAGGCCCACAGGACAGACTGTCACCGGGCCCACTCAGCGATAGCGCTCTAGGGAAGCTGCTGGAAGCTGTTACTCGCATCTCTTCTGACGACGAGAAGGCGCGCGTTCTGACCGATGTTGCTCACAACTACCGCCTGGAAAGAACTCTGCGCCAGAGCTATATCAAAGCCGCCGAGACAATTCACAGCGAGTACGACCGCAATCGGGTACTGGCCGGTGTGGTAAGAACCGCAACGCTCTGAGACGTCGTGCCAGAAGGTGAGGCTAGGGTGTAATCGCAATCACGCGCAGCGGGCTTCCGGAACCGTTCACGATCTTGAGCGGCGCCGCGATAACCACGGCGCCGGTCGGTGGCAGCAGATGCAAATTGCAGAGCCCGGCAAGCCCGAACTTGCCGCTTCCGTGCATGATGTAGTGGTTCGGAAATGGCGGATCAAAGCCCGCCGCCTGTCCGGCGTCCGTGCCGACGGTCTCCACTCCCACGCCAAGCACGTCCCGTTCACGAGCAAGAAATTCGGATGTCTCTTTCAGAAAACCTGGAGTATGCG
>DATEGH010000362.1:0-3204 GCA_035280185.1 Terriglobales bacterium | reverse complement strand
TATTGGGAAGCCGCCCTGGAAGTGATTCAGGGACCCGGAGTTAGCCTGGGGAGCGAGTAAACCCCCTAGGTCAATCCCAACAGTTACCGGCGACCCGCAGCATACCTGTTTCGGCGCGCGCATCGAGGGCGCGTGGCTGGGCAGGATGCGGCGGGTCGTTTTATTTCTGGCTTCCCCTAAGCGGGCGAGGCAGCTATGGCTTCGATTTCTATGAGGAAGTCCGGTTTCGGCAGGGCCGCGGCAATGAGCAGCATGGAAGCGGGACGGCAGTCGCCAAGAAAACGGGCCCTGATGGGGGCGTAACGCAAAACGTCCTCAGTACGCACCAGGTATTGCACGATTTTCACCAGGTGCTCGGGACCCATCCCTGCGCTCTGGAGTGCCGATAATATGTTTTTCCATGCCTGCTCGGCCTGCAGTTCAAACGTTCCGGGCAAAGTGCCATCTGCGAGTAAGCCAGGCGTGCCCGAAGTAAAAAGCCATCGAGCGGCACGAGGCACCTCCACTGCGTCGCTGTACTTTCCGATGTATTTCGAAATGCCGATGTCAATACCTGGGTGGGTGGTAGCGGCCATATGTCGGCCCTCCTCACAAGAGAGCTAGTTCGCAAACCATTGGTATTACCAAAATTTCTCGTCCACAGGGAATATACGCTTTCGATTGGCAGCATAGCCCGATCAAACAGTTCTGCGGCTTGCGGGAACTTCTCTTTCATGATGAGGTTAAGCCCGCGCTCTCTGTTCGCCTTCGGCAATCCAACTTGCGTGAAGCGACACCAATCATCCCGAAATCATAGCTTCCGGATGGGCGGCAATCCGCTCCGAACTGACTGCCGGCTTTGACCACGTCCACGCCTGCCAGATAATGACCGAGGTGGCCACCGTTTCGACGGTTGCGAAGAACAGGTACTCTGGGAAAGCGGGCGGCCGGCCCCATCCGACCAGAGGCGGAACGAAGGTCAGGAACCCGTTTATAAGGGTCACAATGGTGCCCGCGATGATATTGGCCAGCCGGTTCGCTCTGAGCGGAAGCACTCGAGCCGCCAGGATCATGGCGATGGGTATTTCCATCAAGACCGCTGAACCCATCAGAGCCAAGGGGGGGAGAGGCTCAAATGAATTTCGCGAGCCGGCGATAGCGAACAAAGCAATCACGTCCGCATACAGATAGTTCAATAACGCGAAGGTCCACAGTACAGACAGCCGCTCTTTTGTGTCGCGCATGCCAACCTCCTACGGAACCCCTACGGTCCCGTGGCGGAATAAGTTTCAGATTTTTCGCGGAGTCTTGCCAAAGAGTGATAGAGAAAAACCCTGGACCACCAGACTGTAAGCTTCCGGGGAAGTGTAGGATCAGGTGATGGCGGAAAATGGACTCCCCTGCCTGGACCTTCTGGCCGCGACGCCTGGAATTCTGCGCGGTCTGATGACCGGGTTGAGCGGAGAAGATGCGCGCTGGAAACCGGGGCCCGATCGCTTCTCCGTCGCCGAAGTGCTGGCCCATCTTGCTCATTCCGAGAGCGACTGCTACCGCATGCGCCTCGACCGGTTCATGGCCGAAAGACGTCCGGAATTCGAACCCGATGATGCGCAAATGTACCTCGATCTGTACCGCGGCGCCGATCCGCAGGAGGCCTTCGGTCGTTTCCAGCATCAGCGCGAGTCCAACCTCGCATTTCTCCGCGATCTGCCGGACGGCGCAGGTGAACGCGTGGCGTTACACCGGGAGTTCGGCGAGATCACGCTTGCGCAGATGTTGCACGAGTGGGCGCTTCATGATCTGGGCCACATTCGACAGGTGGCGGAACTGGTCCGCGCCCGAAAATACCAGGCGGGCGCCGGTCCCATGGCCGCGTCGTATCACCTGAAGCCCTGATCCATATCAAATCGCCGGCAGGCCCAGGTTCCGCGGCCGGTCGCAATTCCGATGCACGTGACGACTTCTCACTTGTTATCGTAATCACTCGGCGATGTCAGCCCCGCCGGAGAAACAGCACGTAAAGCACTAACATTCCCCAACAGGCCAAAAAAAGTGCGCTTACGCCCAGCACCTTTCTACGCTCTTTGCGAGCGCCCATAAATCCACGATCAATGCGGAAAAGCAGCCGATTTCGCTGAGCACACCTATGGCGCGGATTACTGGCATCGTGAGCAACCGACGAGGGATTAAAACTGCATATATCAAGGCTTGGCCTACTATCAACGTCCCAACCAGCATGGCTACAGAAGCAAAACTTCGCTTGTAATGATGAAAGAACTGGAATGCAGTGGAACTTGGCGTAAGCATGGACAAATGCTGCAAACCTGCCGCATCAGCACGACGTGGCTTCCGCGTGCAGGCTGCAATTGCCAACAGTGCCGGTGCAGCGAGTCCGACTCCTGCCGTGATGCCGAGAGCGACGTAATTTAGGCCAACGATGGACATTGAGCCGCATTATCCTCCCGCTCAACGAGCGCGAACAGGCCTTATCACATTTTCCAAACGCTGGCCTGGACGGGGCTTAGCCTCGGAAGAAGGCTGGTGCCTTCACTGCCTCCGTGCTCTCTGTGCCTCTGTGGTGAAACGAAGGGTTACCCGCGGGCGACGGCAAATGGCTTTGAGGGTGCAGTCGGACGGATTCCCCGCTCCTCCGCCATCTTCATTTCGCTCTCCAGAGAGGAGAAGCGCTGAATGATTTCGTGCATGCGCAAGCTCATGTTGCGGATGATTTCGAGCTGCTCGCGCACGGGTCCGGAAAATGCTCCCGGCTCCATCAGCAGCAACTCAGAGTTGCCGAGCACCGAGGTCAGGGCATTGTTCAGGCTGTGCCGCATCTCCACCATGTAGCGGCCGAGCGTAGCCTGGCGCTGGATGGCAGCAGCTGACTGTTCGGCCTGCTGCGCCCGCTTCCCCGCCTCTACCCGCCGCAGGCACTCGCCTCCCAGCAGCACCAGCGCATCGAGATATCCTTCATAGCTCCGCAAGGCCAGCACGCGCGGCATTTGCTCGCGCAGAGCCTGCGCCACAGCCGCGTTGGCGCACACACAAATTACCGGCTTGCCGGTTGCTTCCAGCGCGGGCAGGGCGGGATGGGCGGCGTCTTCGACGGAGCCGACGATGGCCAGGTCGAAAGCCGCCGTGGCAGCGCCATTCCATACCCGGCTGCTCACCAGGGCAAAGGCGGGCACATTGCGTTCGGTCTGCCAGCGCGCCAGAACGGCGCGA
>DATEGH010000361.1:0-14474 GCA_035280185.1 Terriglobales bacterium | reverse complement strand
GTGATCTTTGCCACCCCGCTTCGCCCTTCTCTGATGTTTTTCCAGACTTCAGGGCTGGTGTTGCCCACGCCGCAAAGCAGGCCCATACCCGTAACAACAACGCGTCTGGCCAATCACTTTCCGCCTTTCGAGTGCTTCTCGATGTAGTCGATCGCATCCTTCACGGTGCGGATCTTCTCCGCGTCCTCGTCAGGAATTTCAATGTCGAAGGCTTCCTCAAAAGCCATCACCAGCTCGACCGTATCCAGCGAGTCGGCTCCAAGGTCGTCAACGAAGGAGGCATTCGGCGTGACTTCGCCTTCATCCACTCCCAGCTGTTCCACGATAATCTGCTTTACCTTATCTTCCACAACTGCTGCCATCGGATTGTCTCCTTCTTTCTTCGTTCTCTTCTGCGATTGACTTTTTTAGAATGAATCAACTGCGTGACCGCTCGCCGCTATTTCAGGACGTACTCGGCCCTGCCCTCAACAGCACCATGATTTGATATTCCGACGAGGGCAAACGGCTTAGTGTAATTGCAGGAAAAATGTTGTGTAAAGTGCGGCGGCCCCTAAATCTTGGGCCGCCTTCCCATTCTATCCTTTTGCGGGCATTTACAATGTCCCCTTGTTTGTCCGAAGCAAGCTTCTGCTGAAACTCACCGCCTGGATTGCTGCCCTCAAGACGCTCGGGGGCTGGGGTGTGCTGATTCTGGCTGCCATTGACAGCTTTGCCATCCCCATTCCGCTGGACCCGCTGGTCGCCGGCTACGTCTATTCTGATCCGCCTAAGGCCTGGATTTATTGCATCGCCGGAGCCGTGGGATCCGCCGTGGGCAGCCTCGCTCCTTACATTCTCGGTCGCGCCGGAGGTGAGCTCTTTCTGCTCAAGCGAATCAACGAAGCGCGGCTCAAGAGCATTCGCGATCGTTTCGAGAAGCACGAGTTTTTCGCTTTGATGATCCCGGCCATGCTGCCGCCGCCCACGCCGTTCAAGCTCTTTGTGATCTCCGCCGGCGTGTTTGAGATGAAGGTGCTCTGGTTTCTTCTTTCCATCACTGCGGGCCGCCTGGCGCGATTCGCAATCCTGGCCACTCTCACCATCATCTTCGGCCCGCAGATCGTGGCCCAGGCCAAAGACCTGTTCCTGCATCATCTCTGGTTTACCGCGCTGGTGATTGTTCTTGTGGGTGTGGTTCTCTACTTCATCTTCCGCATGCTGCAAGCGCCGGCAGAAGAAGTAGCAAAAGAAATTCAGCGAGAGCAGAAGGACCATTCGTAGAGACGGCTTGCTGCGTCTCTATGCAGCAGCGCGATTATGCGCGATCGCGGCGCGCACCTGCGCAATCATTACCGGAATGCTGAAGAATATCGTCGAGAACAACAGGTCAGAAGCCAGTCCCTTTTCGAAGAACGGAATCGCCGCAGCAAAACATGCGACCAGTCCGCCAAGATTCTTCGCGTAGCCCAGATTCCCTGCCAACCACACCGCGAAGTTGCTGATCATGAAAAATGAAACGGCGCTGCCCACCGCCGCACCCGCAACATACAGCGGCTTCACGCGCCCGCACAGCAGCATGCCGATGACGCAAGCGCCTGCGTACCACGCCCAGGTCACCGTCTGGTCCCAGGTGAGCGGAAAAGCGTAAACCTTGTAGTTCAGATAGAGATCGGACACAATCAGCAGCGCCACCGGCGCCCAGAGTTGCTTGCGTGGCATGCGCGAGCCGAAAAACAGGAGCGACGCTCCCACAGGAGTGAAGCCCAGAGTAGCAAATGTCCCGGTTCCGGCAAGAACACGCACGGCAACTGCAATCAGCACGAACAGGTAAGCCAGCATACGCACCTCAAAAGAAATATTGTCAGGGCTGACACGGCACAGCGTCAACTCGGTTGTACCCTCCTACTTATCTAGTGTCCCAAACGGCCTTTCCGGGACATTTTTTTTGATTTTTTTTCTTAGTTATTATGCCCTGTATTTGCAAGTACTTACACAAGGGCAAGCGTCCGCCGCTCCAGAAGAGACTGGAAAATGGGGAAAGAGGCGTCTCGTCAATCCGGCGGCGGAGGTTCGCCCATGTATTCATCGAGCACGCTCAAGCCTGGCCCAAGCAGCACATAACCAGCCAGAGTCGGCGAGCCGTTGCGGCGCAATCGCGCAATCGAGGCAAAGCGCAAGTCCTCAAACTGCACCAGAAATTCCGTGTCGTGCGGCCGGCGAATGGTGTCCGTCAGGGGATACTGCGCCCAGTCCAGATACACCCGGCCCAGGCGCGAGCGCTTCGCAGCCAGCGTGGCCGGAGTCTCTTCAGGCTTGTAGCGCACCACGGCCAAGTTTTGCGGATCGAGTGTGCCGGAAAGCGAGTTCACGTTCAGCATTTCGAAGAAATCCCGCGTCTCCACCACTCCATTCCAGGAAAACAGGTCCACAGGATTGGGATATGCCGAGACCCGCAGTGGATCTTCATTGCGATAGGTAACCGAGTTCAGCGCATCCACCGCGCGAGCATGCTCCACCCACCGGGCAAAAATCAGGACTGCCAGGCAGACCAGCGCAGTGATGGCTCCGCCACGTCCGCGGAATTGTTTTTTTCTCTCTCCGATCTCTTCCGTAACCAGACTGATGAGTCCCGGCAGAAACAGTCCGCACAGCAGCGCGATCAGCATGAGCGGATCAATGATGAACACCAGGTCCCACGAGTACCACCTGGGATAAAACGGCGCGAACGGCCGCACGCCGTAGTTGTTGGTGAGATCCTGAAAGATGTGCACCAGCACAGCGAGCACAGAATAGAAAAAGAGCAGCTTCCACTTGGGAGCCTGCGCCGGCGCTCGTCCGCGCGCTTTCATCAAGCGATAAATTCCATACACCAGCGCGACAGTTGCGCCGGCCATCACCGGCACTCCCAACAATGTGTGAGTGAAGCCACGATGATGCGCGAAGCCCGTCACCGAGCCACCGAAGTAAGCAACAATATCGATGTCCGGAGACTCCGCTGCGAGCGTCAGCGTCAAAGTCGCCAAAGTCGTAGTACGGTTCAGCCCGGCACGGCTAAGACAGGCGCCCGTCAGAAAATGGGTGACTGGTTCCAAGAGTGGCTCTTCGGGAAAACCAGAGATTCTAAATCGGCGGCATCAACAACGGAAACGTCTGTTCTGCAATCGAGAGCTCGGAGGGCGCGCGGCCCAACAGTTCACCATCGGCTTGCGCGTGAATGTGGACGGCTGAGGTATCGAGCGGAGTACAGCGCAGCCAGCGCGACTCGACCACGGCCACCTGCGGAACTCTCCAGTTTCTTCCGCTCACTACGCTGGCGAAGTAGTGCAGGAAATGGCGCACCTTGTCCGTGCGAAACAGCAGCAGGCGATAGCGCGGCTGAAGCAGCGATGATCCCAGATTCACCAGCCGCAGCAATCCCGGAAAATGCCGCGCGCGGATGGCCATCACCAGCGATGCCTGTTCCTGCGTGCGTTTGCCGCCGCCATCCTCCCACTCCACCTGAAACATGGGATAGTCGCCATGCATGGTCATGCGCGCCATCTCCAGGAAGTATGCGTTTCGTCCCCAGCGCTCTTTGCTTTCGACGGCGGTGCGGTACATCAGCTCAGCATCAGATCCCACGCCGGCGGCCACAATGAAATAGCGCGTCTCTTCTCCAGCAAAACTTTGCGATGTAATCACGCCTGGGCGTATCTCGCGCGGATTGTAGCCAAGCAACGCCTGCGCTGCCACAACAGGATTTCGCGGCAGGCGCAGGTCCGTAGCCAGCAGGTTCCCGCTGCCCAGCGGAATCACTCCCAGGGCAGGCCGTCGCGAGCTGCTCATCAACCCATTCAGGACTTCATTGGCCGTGCCATCGCCTCCGCAGGCAATCAACGTATCGAACCCGTTCTCCGCCGCCGCGCGCGCCTGCTCAATCGCGCTGCCTGCATGAGTGGTCGCACACAATTCCGCCTTGATTCCCGCCGAGCGAAACACCTGCGCAATTCGCGCCATCATCTCCGCGCGCTGCTTTTGTTTCTGCCCCGATGCCGGGTTGTAGAGGAGAAAGGGCTTTTGCACTTGCAGGATTATTGCATGCGGTCACATCAGCGCATATCTGCTGCTTCCGCCCAAACGGCCACCGCGAATCCGTCGGCTTCTTCTGACAGCAGGCGCTCCCATCCGCCATGCAGTTCCGGCAGCGCGGCCGAACCTTGCAGGCGGGCAAACACCTTGAGCACCGGCTCCTCCGCGGGGACCTGCATTTCGAGCACGCCATCGCCCAGCTCCGCCCGGCAGGTCCGTGGGCCGCCGGTGACGTACTTCTTCCGCAACTCGATCAGCGTTGCGTACCAGTGCAGCATCACGTTTTCGCCTTCGGTCAAAGCCCAGTTCAGCTTAGAGCGATCGAACGTGGCGGGGTCCTGCGGATCGGGCCCGTCGCGGAAATCAAAATCTTTGAACTCATGCCGCCGGCCTTCACTCACCGCTTTCTGCAGGAGAGGATCGCCGTAGTCAGTAAAGAACTGAAAGGGATTCGCTTCATCGTATTCCTGGCCCATGAAGATCAGAGGCGTCTCCGGCGCCAGCAGCAACAGCGCGGCAGCCAGCATGCGCGCCCCGCGCGGAATCAACGCGCTGAGCCGCTCGCCTTTGGCGCGGTTCCCAATTTGGTCATGATTCTGGATGCAGATCACGTGCGCCGGTGCCGGCATCTCGCGGCTGCTGGTCCCTCGCGGGCTCCCCTGCCAGAACTGGAACGGCTCGGCCTGATAGACGAAGCCTTCATTCAACGCGCGCACAATCTGTTGCGGGCTCCCGAAATCCTGATAGTAGCCTTTGCGCTCGCCGGTAAAAAACGCATGGATGGCATGATGAAAGTCATCGCTCCACGTCGCATCCAGCCCGTAACCTCCGGACGAGCGGGACTGGACCATGCGGGCATCGTTCTCGTCCGTTTCTGCGATCACGCACACCTGCCGGCTGCGTTCTTCTGCGAGCGCGTTAACCGCCTGCGTGATTTCAGCCAGGATGTGTGTTGGAGAATCATCACGAATCGTCTGCACTGCGTCCAGACGCAGCCCATCAAGATGGTATTCACGAATCCAATAGCAGGCGTTTTCGACAACATAGCTGCGAACGCCTGCGCTCCCTGCCTGGTCGTAGTTCACGGCGTCGCCCCATGGAGTTTTGTGCTTGTCAGTGAAGTAAGGCCCGAACATCCGCAGGTAATTGCCTTCGTTGCCGAGGTGGTTGTAAACCACGTCCAGAATCACCGCCAGTCCACGCCGGTGCGCGGCCTCCACGAAGCGCCGCAAGCCTTCCGGCCCGCCATAGCTCGCCTGCACTCCGTAAAGTGACACTCCGTCGTAGCCCCAGTTGCGCTTTCCCGGAAAAGCCGCCACCGGCATGAGTTCAATCACGGTAATGCCCACGCGCTTGAGGTAATCGAGCTTCTCAATCGCGGTGTCGAATGTCCCCGCCGGAGTGAAGGTGCCGACGTGCAGTTCGTAGACGATGTACTCGCTCAGCGGCAGGCCATGCCACTCCTGATCGGCCCAGCGGAACCGCGAAGGATCCACGATCTCAGTCGGCCCGTGCACTCCTTCCGGCAGCAGACGCGAAACAGGATCGGGAACAGGCTTGTTTTCGTCCAGAATGTAAGAGTATCTGTCTCCCGGCGCGGCAAAAGCTTCGATGGCAAATTGATCGTCTTCCGTGTACGGCATCTTCAGATCTTGCGTGCCGTTCGTCGTGGTCAGGCGTAACGTAACGCTGCGGGCAGCAGGCGCCCACACGCGGAACTCGCAGACGTCGCCTTGCACATGGGCGCCCAGCATGCCCGTGATCGCTTTGCCTGGCAACGTGCTCTTCACGTATCGTGAGACGGAGTTGCTTGCCTTCAAGGATGCTTACACCCGATCAGCGCCCATTGATTCTAGCTTCTGCTTCGCCGCGCCGGCAGGAACTGCTGCGCCAAGCCGGCATAACGATTGAAGTCCATCCCGCGCACATTCCGGAAGAGCAGCGACAAGGCGAGACGCCGCTGGATTACGCTCTGCGCCTGGCGCGACAGAAAGCTAAAACGGTTGCGCTGAGATTTCCTGGGCGCTTCGTGCTCGGCGCAGACACGATTGTCGTGGTCGCAGATGAGGTCCTGGGCAAGCCGCGCGACCGCGACGATGCCACGCGCATGTTGCGATTACTTTCCGGACGCGGGCACTCCGTGACCACCGCCGTCAGCCTGATCTCCGCATCAGGACAAAAGACGACACGCGCCAGCACCACGAATGTATTCTTTCGTGAGCTCGCGGAAGAGGAGATTCAGCAGTACATCGCGACCGGAGAACCGATGGATAAGGCCGGAGCGTATGCCATCCAGGGCGGCGCGGGTCCATGGGCCATCCGCATGGAGGGGGAGCATTCCAATGTGGTTGGATTACCGTTAACGCTGGTATCGGAGATGTTGCGCGCAAGCGGCTTTAAGTGAGCCGCGAATTCTTACTTCTTTTCGGCTGGCTGGGCTTCTTCGTCTTTCATTGCGCCCTTGAAATTCTTAATCGCATCGCCCAGGCCTTTGCCCAGGTCGCCGAGCTTGCTCGGACCAAAAAAGATGAGCGCAATCACCAGAATGATGAGCAGCTCCGGTACACCAAGTTTTCCGCCAAACATATTTTTGCTCCATCCGGAACCGCAACAATTGCGCTCCGGGCAGTATCAGGGATGATCTGAACCACGATTGTAGGCCAGTCCTCCTGCCAGAGTCAAAGAAACACTGAAACATAAGTACTTAGTACTCTGTTTTCTTAAGCTTCTTAATAAACTCAGAGACTCTGAATCAGGCAAGCCAGCAAGGCCGCGCGCCGAGGCAGTTCCTCGATCACAATGGACTCGTTCACCGCATGTGCCCCTTCTCCTAAAGCGCCCAGACCATCCAGGGTCGGAATGCCTAGCGCCGACGTGAAGTTTCCGTCCGAACCGCCACCCGTAGAGGCCTCCTCCACCTTCATCCCCAACTTGACTCCGAGTTCTTGCACCAGCCCGAAGAGCCGCACCGTGCCTTCCGTGCGCTCCATCGGTGGACGGTTCAATCCGCCCGTGACTTCGAGCGAACAGTCGGGATCGAATGCTTTCAAGCTCTGAAACTTAGTCTCCAACTCCTGCGCATCTGCTGCGCGTGCGATGCGAATATCCACTTCCACCTCGGCTTCGGCTGCGACCACGTTGCTGCGCGTTCCGCCCTGAACCACGCCGGGATTCACGGTGATTCCGCGGGCGGTATCCGTGAACTTGGTAATTTCAAGAATTTGGCGAGCTAGCTCCACCACCGCGCTGCGTCCTTTCTCGAAGTCCACCCCCGCATGCGAGGCGCGACCGCGCACGCGAATCGTGTAGTCGCCTACGCCCTTGCGCGCTGTTTTCAGGTGGCCGGCCGGACCTTGCGACGGTTCCAGCACCAGCGCTGCCTGGCATTCTCTGGCCGTAGCTTCCACCAGAGGACGCCCCGTCGGGCTGCCGATCTCTTCGTCGCTGTCGAGCAGAATCGTCACCGGCGGATGTTCGGCGCGAGCTGCGGCAAGCGCACGCAAGGCAAAGATCATCATCACAATTCCGGCTTTCATGTCGTAGATTCCAGGGCCGAACGCCCGGGCGCCTTCAACGCGGAACCGCCTATTCTGAAGCGTGCCCAGCGGACAGACTGTGTCCATATGCCCTAGCAGTAGGACGGGCTTGGCGCTGTTGCCGCCGAACTCCACTTTGAGGTGATTGCCAAATTCGTTCTGCGGAAAGAAAACGGCCTTGCCCCCGCAGCGGACGAACTCTGATTCCAGAAACTTGCCTAGCGCGTCAATCGCTATCTTGTTGTCGCTGGGAGATTCCATCTCCACCAGCCGCCGTAAAAGATCGAGCATGCCAGCCTGGTGCTGCCGGCAAAAATCGAGTATCGAGCTTGCGTTGGAATTTGCTGTAGACATGCAAGTGAGCCATCATACAAAAACGGCAGGCTGGTTGGCCTGCCGTTTTCTATCGACGAAGGAGCGCTCTCGGCTTTCGCCCAGAGCTATTGGACATTTACATTCTGAGTGATGCGATAAAGCTTTCCCGCGCTGTCCCAAGCCTGAATAACCATAATCTTTGTTCCTTTGGCTGCGGTGATCGCCTGGTCCAAGACCGGCCCCGAGGACTGGGCCACCTGATGCCCATTCAAGTATGCCTTCATGGCATTGATGGGAGCAGGATTGTTCTGTACGCTGGCGGAAACGCGGAACGTCGTGGTCACGTCATCTCCGTCAAACGGCTGGTCCATAAAGATTCCCGGCGTGCAGGTGTTGCCTTTCGGCGGGCAATCTCCTTCGTAAAACGCCTTGAAGCCTGCGCTGCTTTGATACGTATGGCCTGACGAATCCGTCGCCGTGATTTTCAGCGTGTGCAGACCTGCGGTTACCGAACCCACCTCCGCAAAAATTTCATCGGGATTGCCGAATGGCGGAGTAAAGTCAGCCATCAGCCTGTTGTCCACAAACGCGCGGACATGCTTGACCGTTGTGGCGCCGCGAAATCCGACAGCGAACGCCAGGTTCTGCGAGATCACCGCGCCCGGCGTGGGCGAGCAGATGCGCACCCCAACCGCCGAGGGATGGCAGGAACTCGGCAGATTGCCTATAACTCCGAAATACTCGCTCGCTTGATAAGTACGGCCAAAATCGTCAGTAGCCCTGATCACAAGGTGGTGCGTGCCGTTGGCGATCCCTCCCGGGAACAGGTCCACTCCCGGCCCAAAGCTCTTCCACACCTGCTTACCGTCAATGAAAACTTTCGTCGAACTGATGCTGCCCGATGACGGGCTGGCCGCCACCTCAATGTGGGGCAACTGATAAACCGTAGAGTTGGCGCTGGGCTGGCAGATCCTTACGCCCGCCGATGAAGGCTCAGCGCACGTTGCCGAAGCAGCAACCGGCAACATGGCAATTACGAACAAAGCGGTCAGGAGGTTGAGAGACGTTGTGGGTGGGAGAGAACAGTGCGGCTTCATGTGGCGAGACCCCGGAATGGTAAATTGCGTTCTGGTTATCCAAATTGCAATTCACCAGCCAAGCTGCTGCCCTCTGAAAATTGTCACCGGGCTCAAAAGGAAAGTAGAACAAGTCACAAGGTGGGAACTTTGATGCTCAACCAGAGTAGAAGCAGGGTCAGCGCGGCACATCAAAATCTTCTATAATTCGCGGTCACGATGAACGACGCCGTCAAGTCAAACAGCGCTGTTGCTTCTTCGGAAACTCAGTCCGCGCCTTTGGACATTACCCAGATTCAGGCTATTCTGCCCCATCGCTATCCCTTTCTCCTGATCGATCGGGTGGTGGAAATCGAGCGCCGCAAGCGGATCGTTGCTCTTAAGAGCGTCACCATCAACGAACAGTTCTTTCAGGGCCATTTCCCTGGATATCCCATCATGCCCGGAGTCCTGATCGTGGAAGCCATGGCCCAGGCAGGCGGCGCGCTTCTGCTCACCGAAGTGGAAGACCGTCACGGCAAGCTCATTGTTTTCACCGGAATCGAGCGCGCGCGCTTTCGTCGCCCTGTCGTTCCCGGCGACCAGTTGCGCATTGAGGTAGAGATGCTTGCCTGGAAGGCGCTGGGGACCAACGTAGCTGTGCGTATTGCCGGAAAGGCTTCCGTGGATGGCAAGCTCGTTTGCGACGCTACCCTGAGCTGCCAGCTCGTTGGACGCCAAAAATCATCTGAGAGCGGCGAGGGCGAACCTGCGGAATGATCCATCCCAGCGCAGTCGTTGATCCTTCAGCCAAAATCCCCGCCTCATGCTCCATCGGGCCTTTCTGCTACATCGGCGCTGACGTTGAACTGGGAGAAAACTGCGAGCTCATCTCTCACGTAGTCATCCATGGCCGGGCGAAGCTCGGCTCCAATAACCGGCTGTTCCCTTTTAGCGCAATCGGGATCGAGCCCCAGGACATCAGCTACAAAGGCGAGAAAACCGCAGTCGAGATCGGCGACCACAATGTGATCCGCGAATCCGTCACCATCAATCGCGGTACCGCCAAAGGCGGAGGCGTTACACGTGTTGGCGACCACGCGCTGCTGATGGCCTATTCCCACATCGGCCATGATTCCGTGATCGGCGATCATGTAATGCTTGTGAACGCGGCCACCCTCGCCGGTCACGTCACTGTGGAAGATTGGGCTGTTGTGGGCGCGCTCTGCCCCGTTCATCAGTTCGTCCGAATCGGCGCTCACGCCTATATCGGCGGGCAGACAGTCGTAACCAAAGACGTGCTGCCGTTTGCCAAATGCGTGACTCCGCGCCACACACAGACCTACGGCTTGAATGCGGTCGGCTTAGAGCGCCGCGGCTTCTCCCAGGAACGTATCCGCAGCATCCATCACGCTTTTCGCGTCCTGCTCAACTCCAAGCTGAATACGACTCAGGCTTTGGAAAAGCTGCGGGCAGAAGGTAATCAAGGTGAGGACGTTGCCATGCTGATGCGCTTCATTGAAGCGTCAGAGCGCGGAATCATTAAGTAGCGCAGGCAGCTAGGCGGCCTTCTTCTTCTCAGATTTCTTCTCCGACATCTGCTTGTTAAAAACGTCCGCAGCAGTTTTACCCGGAAACTCCGTCACATTGCTCTGCTCCTCGCTGCGTTGAAGTAATGTATCGGCGCGCGAGAGGTAATGCCGCACGTAATTGTGCTCATCCGGCCGGAGTTTCGGGTCCACTTCCTGCACCATCTGCTCTTCCTCTTCTGAGCTGGTTCCGGGCAGACGGAAGCCGTTGTTGCGCTTACGAAACGGAAGAAGATTTTTGCTATCCAGGTGCTTCATTTCAGACTCTTCACTGCCTAGTAAGGGTTACCGATGAGATGCCAAGATGCGCCAAAGGATGCCTTTTCCAGGCTGGTAGACTGTGGAAGTGCAAGCAGGTCAAAAACTTGGCTTGATCGCGGGAAACGGGAGCTTCCCTCTGCTGCTGCTGGAGGCAGCCCGGGCCCAGGGCGCTCAGGTGGTCGTGGCAGCCATAAAGGAAGAGACTTCCCCTCTCATCGAGCAGCGTGGCGCTTCCGCGGTTCATTGGCTCTCTCTGGGCGAACTAGGCAAGCTGATCGACACCTTCAAGCGTGAAGGCGTCCAGACGGCCGTGATGGCCGGCCAGGTTAAGCACAAGCAGATCTTCTCCAGCATTCGTCCGGATTGGCGCCTGGCTAAGGTGCTGTTTTCCCTCGGAACCCGCAACACTGACTCACTCATTGGAGCCGTAGCTAAGGTTCTCGAAGAAGAAGGCATTCACCTCATCAGTTCGACCTCATTCCTCGAGCCGCTGCTCGCGAAGCCCGGCGTCCTGGCCAAGCGGCAACCCACGGAAACCGAGATGCGCAATATCGAGTACGGCCGCGCCGTCGCGCGCCACCTGGCGCAATACGATATTGGCCAGACCGTGGTGATCGCGGAGGCCGCCTGCGTTGCCGTCGAAGCCATGGAAGGCACGGACGCGACCATCCTGCGTGCCGGCGAAATCATGCGCAGCGCCGGACTCGAAGGCTCCGTGCTCAGCCGCGCTCTGACGGTAGTCAAAGTCGCCAAGCCGAATCAGGACATGCGCTTTGACGTTCCGGTGATCGGCTTGAAAACAATCGAAACGATGCAAACGGCAGGAGCGACCTGCCTGGCCGTTGATGCAGGGAGATGCCTGCTGCTGGAAGGTGAAAAGATCATCGCCGCAGCCGATGCAGCGGGGATAGCGGTGTTATCGGGAAACGCAGTGCGTTAGCTCACCGCTTGCTGTGCTCGTAATACTTCCCGATGAGAATGCCAATATCCACCGCGGCCTCCGCATTCAGGTCCACAAATTCAAAACCGGCGAGTTCCTCATCGGCAAAGCGGACGCGCGCCTGCACCTCAGCGCGGATGTCCTCTTCCGAATCGTGGATGGTGAAATCGTAGATCTCGATGTCGCCGCTTTTATAAGGCTTCTGCGGTTGCATAGAAAAGCCGCCGCGCGCAAGTTGGCGCACGATGCCGGCCTGCCGGCCTTTGCTGTCGAACACTTCCACCTGGGCAGACGCGATTTCTACACGTTCAAAGCGGCGTTTTTCTTCACCGCGGTAATTTGGCGACATCTCTTTGATCATTGAACCTGCTCCCCAAACGCGCTCACCGGATCAATGTCCACCGGCACATCTTTTGCGCTGGCCAACGCCGTCTTCAACTCCGCAGGCATGGCGTCATATTTCGCGAACCATTGCTCCGCTCGATTGCGGTCGCCCGTAGCCTCGATTTCCAAAAGCTCTTTCGCCAGCGCGGCTATAGCGGCTGGAATTTTGCCATAATCCACCGCATATCTGCCGGATTTTTCATCTTTCGTGATGGCGCCCTGCTCGGAGAGATAGTTGAATTCCATCATTTCAGCCCGTCCATGCGCCTCCGCCACCCCGAACCGCACTGTGCGAAAGATACCTGCCACGTAAGAAGCGTAGAATTCCGGGGCCCGCTCCTTGGGCAGAACCCCCTGCTGGATCAACCAGTTAAGCGCAAACAGCCCCACCACGTCGGCCTTTGCTTCTTCCAGTCCCGCATATGCTGGCCCGATGGACTGCCGAATATCCACCTGCCCTGTCGCCGTGCGCGCAAAGGCCGGCCCCAGCCCGTGGCAGATCTCGTGCATGACAACATCGGCCAGATAGCCATCTTCAGTAGCCAGAGCGGCCTGGTCCTCCCGCATCACCAGCTTGGCGATAGGCAGCACCACGTAGTTCACCCGGGCATCCATAAAGTTCTTGAAGAAAATCTTCTTGGTGCCTTTTTCCTGATGAATGCGCGCGTCGTTCGGTAGATTGTCCGCAACCGCCTGGTAGCCGTGGCGCAGGTCGCCCGCGCGGAACGGGGTGTCCATCACTTCCATCGGCGTGCTCTTGCCCTGCATGGAAGGCTTATCTTCCGGCGCCAGCGGCAGCGCCTCCTGGATCTGCGGAACATACTTCATGAAAGTCGCGAGGCTGGCGCTCTCTTCTTCATTCCGGATCATCACAGCCGCGCCGTAAGAAGTTTTCACCCCAAGCAGATCGTCGAGATAAGTTTCATAGGGCGCGAAGATCACATCAAACCGTGGATTCTGCAAATCGAGCCACGCCAGATCGCTTTCGTAGTAGTCGTCGGTGAGCAACGCTTGCGCGCGTAGTCGGAGGAAGTTAGCGAACGCCTTGTCGGGCGAGAGCGCCGCCGCTTCGCGCAGCGCCGCCGCCGCTGGCACCAGCCACTGCTTGTACTCCATGTGATACGGAACCGCGATTAACTCCTTCCCCTGGCGCTTGATTACCGTGTGCGGATCGTAAATCTGCGCCTTCTTCTCCGGATGCTTGGCGACATAGGCCTCAATCTCCTGCCGCGTGATGCCGTGCGGGTACAGCGCGCGTCCGGGATAGAATGGGTCGGTTCCGACGAACGGCTTATTATTCTCCAGCAGATCGTAGCGGCTGCCGTTGATATTCAGGAACCGGCGCAGCTTCTGGTTCTGCACCTGATTGCAGCCTTCAAGTTGCTTGAACAGCGCCAGCCCTTTAGGATCGCTCTGCCGCCAGTAGATGCTCTCAATGTAGCGCGAAGCCTCCACCAGCTTGTACACCATCTTGGTTTCGTTCGGGCTCAGGCCAATTACGCTGAAGGGCATGGAAACCAGCTTGAACTTGGCCACCTGCGCCGCAACGTCTTCATGGATCGGTTCTTTGATCACGCACTTCTCGGCTTTCTTGGGCGCAGCGCCGGCGCGGCGTCCCGCCTGTGCGAACGAGCTCAATGAGAAAGCGAGCGTAATGGCGAAAATGAACAAAAACTGCGCGGTTTTCATTTGCCACAAATTCTAGGCGAGACGGTGCGAATTGCCAAAATTGCCGGAATTGCCAAAATTGAAAATTGAAGGCTGTTCACGAACCGATTCTCAATTTCGGCAATCCTGGCAATTACGGCGATTCTCGAAGCGCTCTTTGTGTAAGATTCGCGTCAGATGACTTCGCAGACTCTTCTAATCGATGCCGACGACACGCTCTGGGAGAACAACGTCTACTTCGAAGAGGCCATCGCCGGCTTCATCGAGCGCTTGAATCATCGGCATCTTTCGCCTCAGGAGGTGCGCCAGTTCCTTTATGAAGTCGAGCGGGAAACGATCGTGGAGCACGGCTACGGCTCGCACAGCTTTGCCCATTCGCTGGTGAAATGTTTTGAACAGCTTTCAGAATCGCCGGTCACTCCCGCCCTGCACGAATTCATCTGGGGATTTGCTCATAGGATTTCCAGCTATCCCGTGCAACTCATCCCGGGCGTACCCGAGACACTCGAACATCTATCGCACCGGCAGCATCACCTGCTGCTGTTGACCAAGGGCAACATCTCCGAGCAATCAGGCAAGGTGGAGCGCTCCGGACTCAAGCATTTCTTTTCGGCCGTGGAGATCGTGGTGGAAAAGGACGTGCCCACCTACAAGGAGATCGTCGCCAAATACGCGT
>DATEGH010000360.1:0-6556 GCA_035280185.1 Terriglobales bacterium | reverse complement strand
TGGCTCCGAAGATATCGTCTGCCGGATGCACCACGTCAATGGCGCCGGTCTTAATGGCTTCTTGCGGCATCCCGAAGATCACTGCCGTCGATTCATCCTGTGCGATGTTGAATCCGCCTGCGGCCTTGATTGCCTTCACGCCCTTGGAACCATCATTCCCCATTCCGGTGAGGACCACGCCGATTGTGTTCGCCCCGGAGTAAGCAGCCGCGCTTTCAAACAACAGGTCGGCGCAAGGCCGATAACCAGAGATTCGTGGCCCATCGTCCAGCACAATCCTTCCCGTTGCTGAAATTTTCATGTGGTGCGTTCCCGGGCAGACATAGATTTGTCCGGGCACAATGATCTCGCCGGCTTCGGCCTCTTTCACTTTCATGCGGCTGACTTCCGCAAGCTGACTGCTGAACTGTGTCGTGAAGCTTCCGGGCATGTGCTGCACCAGGACGACCGCGCCGGGGAAATCCGCGGGAAAGAGCGGAGCAAACTTCATCAGCGTAGCCGGCCCGCCGGTGGAAGACGCAACTACCACCATCGGAAATCTTCCCGCGCCGCGAACGCCGTTGCCGTTCTTAGCCGACACAGCTTCCAGTGTTGCCGGCTCGCTCTCAGGCTGCGGCAGCTTGGAACGAGTCGCCGTGCGCACCACGCGGACCTTTGCCGCCATTTTCAATTTGCGGCAGAGCTCTTCGCGAACCGAACTCATGTCCAGGTCAACGGCTCCGGAAGGCTTGGCCACGAAATCAATAGCGCCAAGTTGCAATGCCTTCAGCGTTACTTCAGCGCCGTCGCGCGATTCCGAACTCACGATCAGAATCGGGCGCGGGCTGCGCGACATGATGAGCTCCGTCGCTTCCAGGCCGTCCATCCGCGGCATGTTGATGTCCATGCTGACCACGTCGGGTTTCAGCAAATCGCTCTGCTCCACGGCTTCGCGGCCGTCCTTGGCTTCGCCGCAAACCTCGAGCGCAGGATCACTGGAGATGATTCCATGCAGCACTTTGCGCATGAATGCCGAGTCATCCACCACCAGCACGCGAATTTTGCCGTTGCCTGCCATTCGTTCTATTGCACCACCTCAGCCTCTACCGCGCTGACTCCAATCAACCTCCCCACCGCGGCCAGGAACTGCTCTTCCTGCACCGGCTTGGTCAGGAACGCCGATGCACCCTCTTTCATAGCGCGCTCGCGGTGCTTGATGCCGGCGCGCGACGTGACCACCATTACCGGCGTGGCGCGCGTCTGCGGATCATTCCTGAGATGGGCCAGCAGCTCATAGCCGTTGGTGCGCGGCATTTCGAGATCGGTGATGACGAGGTCGCACGGAATCTGCGCGATGATTTCCAGCGCTTCCAGACCGTCGGCGGCGAGCTTCACGCGATAGCCGCCTTTCTCCAGCATGCGTCCCACAAACTTGCGCACGCTGATAGAGTCGTCCACCAGAATGATGACCTTCTCCTTCTCCACCGGCTCGCTAGCGGCTTTGGGAATGGAGTTTTGCGCCACAGCTTCCGCGCCCGGAGCAAAGATGCGCGCAGCGTTGGCCACAGTTCCGGCCGGAGCATGTTCCATGGCTTCGATAGCAACCAGCCGGTTCACGTCAATCACAAGAACCAGGCTGCCATCCGGCGCAATGGTGGCGCCGGGGAACATTTTGACCTTCTCGAGATAGCCGCCCAAACCCTTGATGACGATTTCATCCTTGCGGACTATGTCTTCCACGACGATGCCCACCTGGCGGCCCTGCGCCCTGACGACGACCATGCGGTAAAAGCCATTCACAGGAAGCACAGGTTCCAATCCAAGCGTCAGGTCCAGGCGCACGACGTCAATTTCTGCATCGCGCACGCGCGTGCGAAGCTTGCCTTCGTTGTGTATAAGCTCCTGCCCGCGAACGCGACGAATCTCTTCCACTGCGGTCACCGGAACAGCAAAAATGCTCTTGCCGCAACGCACGAACACGGCTTGGGAGATGATGAGCGTGAGCGGAACTTTGAGCGTGAAGCGAGTTCCCTTGCCCAATGCGGTGCTGACTTCGATTTCTCCGTTGAGTTGCGCGAGGTTGGAGCGAACCACGTCGAGTCCTACCCCGCGGCCCGCGAGTTCGGTTTTTCGCGTCGCGGTCGAGAACCCGGGCTGGAAGAGCAGGTCGAGCAGTTCGGCATCGCTCAGGTTCGGCGCTTGTTCGGCATAAATGAGCCCGCTCTCGGCTGCTGTCCTTCGCACCGCGTTGTAGTCAATTCCCCGCCCATCGTCTTCCACTTCAACCAGAATGTGGTTGCCCTGATGCCGGGCCGTGACCGTCAGCCGGCCTGAATCATTCTTCCCGGATTGATAGCGCTCTTCTTCTGACTCGATTCCATGCGCCACCGCGTTGCGGACCAGATGAATCAGCGGATCAGAAATCTGCTGCACGATGTTGCTGTCAAGTTCCGTCTCAGCTCCGACGAAGCTGATCTCAACTCGTTTGCCGGCTGCTTTTGCCGCATCGCGGACTGTGCGCGATAGTCGTGTGTAGAGGTTCGCGATGGGTACCATGCGCGCGCCGGCGATCTCATCCTGAAGCCGGTGGGCGACCTTGGTAAAACCTTCAATCTCGGAGTTGACGCGGCGGGCAAAGCCTTCCAGTTGGCTCAAGACTTCGGTCAAGTCCGCCGAGATTTCCATCAGAGAACGGGACAGAATGTTGAAGTCATCGTAGCGGTCCATTTCCAGTTCGCTGAACTCAGCGAGCAACGGATCATGCGAAGAACCGAATCCGCCAAAAGGTGCTCCGGAGAAACCATCGCCGGGACTGCTCCTGAACATTGTGGAATGGATCCGGCTGAACTCGTGCTTTTCCTGGAACTCGCTGACCTTATCGTGCATGCGGGTTTTCGAGAGGTTCAGGACTTCGGCCAGGTGCTCTAACTCTGAGAGGCGGCCAAGCATTCGCGTGCGGTTGATCACCAGCTCGCCGACCGCGTTCATCATGCGCTCCAGCCGCTCCATGGGTACGCGCACCGATTTCGGCTGCAGGCGCACCGGCCCTTCGCTTGTAGGAGGAGGAGCGGCCTCAACGGGAGTTGCCGCCGGTGCCGCATCTCCGGAAGCGATTTCCCGCGCTCGCGCGTACTCGGCCAGCAGCGCTTCTTCTTCCGGCGAGAGCTCGACCGGAGCCGCGATTGGAAACTGCTCTTGCGGTTCTTCAGCCACTGACTCGAGCTGCGAAACCGGAACGGTCGCGCTTTGCGTGATGCGGCTGATCTTCGCAAGCAGCGCGCTCACGCCGCTGCGAATCTCGGCATCGTCGGTCCATGTGCGATAAATGAACTTCTTCAGGACGTCGACGGATTCGAGGCAAACATCAATGATGGCGGCGCTGGGTTCCAGTTCGCCATCGCGCATCCGCCCAATGAGCTCTTCCGCAGCGTGGGCGATGTGAGAAATGCGGTGCAGTCCGACCTGGGCTGCCGATCCCTTCACCGTATGCATGGAGCGGAAGAGTTGGTGAATCTGCTCCGGGCTGTTGCCGCTTTCCAACGCCAGCAGACAACTGGTGACAATCTGAAGGTGCTCTTCCGCCTCGGGTACAAAGAACTCAAGAATCTCGGCCGGAACGTCGTCATCCTGGGGCAGCGGCTCAGGCTCCGCAGCAGTTTCCGGCAGCGGAGCCGAATAAGCTGTCGCGGAGTTTTCGACCAGCGCCGGCTCGGGAAGAACCGCGGGCAGCTCGGCTTCAGGGCCAGGCTGCGCAGGAAATGCGAACGAATAGCGCTGCTTGAGGGTCGCGAAGTCTTCCTCGGGTTCGGTTCCTGTGTCGCTGATCACCGTCAGATCGGTTTCGAGCAACGCGACAGATTCGGAGATGAACTCAACCAGCGTGGCGACTGCATCAGCCCCGATGGAAGCATTCATCGCATACTGGAAGACGTGCGCCAGTTTTCCGGCGACCTCTGAAAACAGCGGAAAACCGTAGGAAGCTGATGTCCCGGCCAGACTGTGCGCAGAAATATAGAGCCTTTCCACGTCTTCACGGGAGGGAGAGGCGTCCAGCAGAATGCCGCAGTATTCCCGCAGGAACTGCAGGCGCTCCGCCGCTTCCTGAAGAAAAATCTCTACCAATTCTGCGTTGTTCTGGTTCAAGCCTTCTCCTGCACAAATGCATTCTTCCGCATTGCCGCCGGTTTCTGGTAAATCAACGAATCGCGGTACACCTGGCTTTCAAACTTCACCTCAGCCCGGCTGGGGGACTCCGCATGCCCCAGAAACAGATAGCCGCCCGGTTCGAGGTAGTCGTAAAACCTCTGCAAAAGCTGCGCCTGCCGCTCGCGGGAAAAATAAATCAGCACATTCATGCAGAAAATGCAGTCGAATTTCCCCATATAGACCACTTGTGCCAGATTCATGGGCGCAAACGTGACCATCTCGCGCAAACGAGAGCGCACCGCAAACTGCTGGCCTGATCGTGAAAAATAAGCCTCTCGTTGCCGCGGGGAAACCGCTTCCATATCGCGATCGGTGTAGACACCGCGGCCGGCGTGATCCAGCGCCTCGCGGCTGATGTCGGTGGCCAGGATGTGGATGTTCCAGGCTTCGGCGAACTCCAGCGCATCGGCCACCGTCATGGCAATGCTGTAAGGCTCTTCGCCGCTGGCGCAGCCTGCGCTCCAGATGCGCAACGAGCGAGGCGCTTCCCAAAACTTCCGCATGTGAAGCTCGGGCAATACCTTCTTCTCCAAAGCTTCAAAAACGGCCGGGTAGCGGAAGAATGAAGTCTCCTGCGTCAGCAGACGCTCCAGCAGCGAATCGTATTCAACATTCGAATTGGTGATGAGCCGGATGAGATCAGCGCCGTAGTCCAGCCGGCGCGCGGCCACGTGCTCGCGCACCCGAGCGGAGAAAAACCTTTCGCGAGAGTCATCGAACAGGATTCCCGAGCGGGCCTCGATCAGTCCGCGAATCTCGCTGAGCTCGTGTTCGCTGATGGTGATGGAAGTAGCCAAGGTTCTTCTCTAGTCTCCCAATTGCAAACTTTCTTGTCCTACCGCCGCGCCGCAGATACCAGCTCCGGTTTTGCTTCTACCGCCGCTGCGGGCTGAGCGGCGGCGGCGTTGGCAATGCGGAACTGTGAAAGCGCTTCGTTGAGCTGCTCTGACATGTGCACCAGTTGTTCGACAGTACGCGCGGTCTGGCGTGCTCCCTGCGAGGTTTGCCGCGTGATGTTGGAGATAATCTGCATGGCGTTGGCCACGCCTTCAGTTCCCCGCACCTGCTGCTTGGAAGCCAATGAGATCTCCTGCACCAGCTCCGCGGACTGACGCACCACGGAAGAAATGGCATCGAGCGCGCGGCCTGCCTGATCGGCCAGCCTAGCCCCGATTTCCACTTCTTTGGTTCCTTCTTCCATGACGACCACGGCGTCATTCGTTTCCGCCTGAATGGCTTTGATCAACGCGGCGATATCTTTCGTCGCGCTGCGCGAGTGCTCGGCCAGCTTGCGGACTTCGTCGGCGACCACGCCGAATCCGCGTCCGGCTTCACCGGCGCGCGCTGCTTCGATGGCCGCATTCAGAGCGAGAAGGTTCGTTTGTTCCGTGATGTCGTTAATGACTTTGACGATTTCAGAAATTTCCAGCGAGCGGTCCCCCAGCGACTTGATCCGCTTTGCCGTGGCCTGCACCGACGAGCGGATGCGCTGCATTCCTTCCAGCGTGTCGCGGACTGCCCGGTTGCCCTGGTCGGCGGCATCGAGCGCGCGACGCGCTGCTTCAGCGCTGGCTTCAGCGTTGTTTGACACCTGTTTCATCGAGACCGTGAGCTCTTCCACGGCCGATGACGTGTTGGTGATTTCCTGGTCCTGCTGCACGGCGCCGGAGGACATTTCTTCAGAGGCGATCAAGATGTCGTTGGCTCCGCCCTGCACGTCAATGGCGGCTTTGCGCACGCGCTCCAGCACTTTCACGAAGTTATCAAGCATGTAGTTGACTGAATCCACCACGTTGCCCAGAGCGTCGCTGGTGACGCGGCCGCGCAGCGTGAGATCGCCTCTCCCGATCTGGCTCACGATGGTCAGGAACTCGGTCACGCTCTTCTGCAAAGCTTCCTGCGCTTCCTGGTTGTACATGGCGCGCCCGGCCGTCTCGGCAGCATCGTTCAGGTGCTCCGCGATCAAGCCGAAGTCGTCTTTCGAGTCGATGGCAGTGCGGGCGCGATAATCGCCCTGCGAGAGCTTCTCGGCGAAGTCCGTCAGGTGCTTCACCGGCCCGAGCACGCGGTTATCCAGCGTAAACAGCGTGTAAGTGCCGGCGCCCAGGCAGAGCACGAAGGCAACCAGCAGCTTGATGCCTTCCGAGCCAGGCAGACTGCCAAAGTTGGCGATGGAGACGTGCGCATTCTGCCCCGCGCTGTACGCCAGAAACAGCACGGCGAACGACGCGGCTACATCCACCAGGATGACCCGCCACAGGGTCGAGTTCAAACGGCCTTTCATAACTTCAGTCCTCCACAGCCTCAGCATCGAGGCCTGGTCACGATTCAGATCACGGGGACGGCGAACGCCGCCGTCAATTTCTGCAAA
>DATEGH010000359.1:0-22285 GCA_035280185.1 Terriglobales bacterium | reverse complement strand
AATGGCGTCAGCACGACGCCAAGCTACACAGGCACGGTGGATGTCCCGACCGCGCCCTCTGGCTGCAATGGAGCAGCGTGCAGGGCATTGGCCTTAACCGAAGGAAGTGTTGTAGGGGGAAAAGGAAGCGCGCCGACGCCAGGGTGGGATACGTTTGCGTCGACCAACTACCATGGCATGCTGAACCACCAATCCAGCAAGCTCAATCTGCCTTTCGTGCAAGATGGTCCGCCGATTGAGATTATCCGCGAACCATTGCCGACCGATACCACGAACCTGAATTCATCCCGTTTGTTCACGCAGGCTCAGATCCGGGTTCTTTTTGCGGATAAGCAGGCCGATCTGCCCGCACCACCTCAGGCAGGCGACGTACTACTGGATGCGCCTGGAGGCTGCTTCCCGGTTACTGGCGCGAATACGACTTGCGTCGCCACTGCCAACGACTCCGTTGACAGCAGGTGGAAACGTCCTGCCGGAACGACAGGTGATTGGTCGTTGATTAATGGCTGGTTGCGCGTGGAAGCGCGCCAGAATGACGGGAGCTACAAAAACGTCACGCAAGAGTGGCTCAATCTGGGATTTGCGAGAGGACTGCAAACGCCGGATTCGGAACATGGAAGAAGCAATTTGGTGAATCAGGACGCCATTCTGATCTTTCAACAGTTGGCTGATCTGAACAAACGTGGGACGCCTGATAACACCAACTCCAATCAGCGGTACAACTGGCTTCCTCTGAATTTTTATGACACACGAGAAGGGGAACGGCGGGAAAATGCGGTTGGCGGGACCACGTGCTCTGTCGGCGGCATCATGAACGCCGTGGAACTCGATGTGAGCAACCTTCGCAGGTGGCTCACGGGCGCGATTGGGACTACTGGGGTCAACACAGAATCGGCGAGCCAGAACGGCTTCATCCTTTACTATGGCGATCACAGAGGGATGCTGGCTGACCCCAGCGCACCCGGGTCTGCTTTGGGAAAACACGGCGACTTCGGCTATGAAGATTTCCTGAATTCAACCAGTTCGTCGGGCGCATCGGACAATTTTGTGGAGCCGGCTGAGGACGTCAACCAAGACAACAATCTTCAGACATACGGCGCTTCCAATCTGGGACGCGGCTTCGGAGTGGCCGACAATGACCCAACGATCTCGATCGACTGCTCCACGATTGGCCGCATGAACCGCGTGAGCGGTGCCCGGCACGCACTGATTGCAGTCAACGGAAGTCTGGGCAATCTCCCCATCAACTTCACCAAGAACACCGGGGGCTTCACCATCGCCAGCGAAGAGCCTGTCTACGTGATGGGCAACTACAATGCCAGTGATGCGGCCCAGTTCGGTGATCCCCATGCTTCAGCCGCTGTCATTGCTGACACGGTAACGTTGCTCTCCAAGAACTGGAGCAATGAGGTGAGTATGTTCAGCCCCCGTTCCACCACCGGAAGTTCAAGTTGCTCGGGGGGATTGGCGAATCCCGCCGGCAATGGCAACGGGCGGCAGGCATGCACTACCTGGTATCGCTTGGCAATTGCCTCTGGGAAGAGTATTCCCTTCCCGCATCCTGGCTGGAGTACGGCAAATGACTTCGGAACCGATGGCGGCGTACACAATTTTCTTCGTTACCTCGAAAAATGGGATGGCCAGACCTCAAATTATGAGGGCTCGATGGTAAGTCTCTATTTTTCGCGCTACGGAGTTGGAGTGTTTAAATGCTGCGATATGGTGTATCGGCCACCGAATCGCAACTACGCCTTCGATACCGACTTTCTGGATCCTTCCAAAATGCCTCCGGGCACGCCAAGGTTCATTGACGTTGTGAACGTGGATGTGGTCCAGGACATGACGCCCCGCTAACTGATAACACGCTGGGAACCCGTAACTATTCCTTCAAGGTGATGGTCCTCCCATGGAGTTGGACCATCACCACAGATCCCAGGACTGCTGCAATCCCCAGAATCTGTGACCAGCGCAGCCCTTCCTGCACGAACACCGCGGCAAAGAGGATCGCAAACACTGGCTCCAGGCAACTGGCAAGAACTGCGCGCGTGGGATCGAGATATTTGAGGCCGGTGAAGTAGAAGAAGTAGGGCAGGAGCATGGAGAGGCAGGCGAAAAGGAACAGGAAAGCCCATTGTCCGGCCGAGTAGTTCTGAGCAGCCAAACGCCATGGCGGATTCAGCACGGCCCAGAGGACCGCTGCTCCAAGCAGGGCGTACGCCATGATCTTGAACTGGTGGTTGCGCGAGACCAGCGATTGCGCCGCGATGTTGTAAAACGCGTAAGAAAACGAAGCCAGTAAAGCGGCGATGATGCCAATCCGGCTGCCGCTGAGTCCTGACTGGAACAGGTCAATCGTCAGAGCACATCCAAGAACTGCGAGCAGCACTGCCGCAAACCGGCCTGCGGTGGCGCGCTCCCTTCCGGCCAGCACCATCGTGAGCAGGACCCAGATGGGCGCTGTGTATTGCAGAGTGATTGCGATGGCAACCGTTGATTTCTCGATTGCGAAATAGTAGAAGAAGTTCGAGCCCGCGAGGCCCAGCGTTCCCACCAGCAAAGAAAGTAAAAGGTCACGCCGGCTAATGCGAAAGAATCCGAGTCCGTAACGGATTACCAGAAAGACCAGCAGGACTGCTACGGCGAATGTAGTTCTCGCCTGGGTGAGGACGAGCGGCGAGATGAATGTGTGCCCGGAAAAGAGCCTGCCGCTGAAAACTGCCTTTCCCGCCGTCGCTGCCGCGCCCCAGCAGAAGGTTG
This sequence comes from Terriglobales bacterium, assembly GCA_035280185.1. Classification (GTDB taxonomy): domain Bacteria; phylum Acidobacteriota; class Terriglobia; order Terriglobales; family Acidobacteriaceae; genus Angelobacter. The sequence goes on along the minus strand of DATEGH010000359.1, from coordinate 19,528 downwards.
CCGCCGCAATGTACAAGAAGCCGCGCCAAGAGTGAGACTGTGTTGACGCCGACCGGGCTGGGGTTGAAGTCCCGGACGTTCCCACAGCAGCTTCGGCACGACTAAAAGTCATGTCCAGTTTCTAATTTATTCCGCAAGCATTTTGTCCAGCCCGTCCGGATCAAACCCAACCATCACCTGATCGCCCACTACAATGGTTGGAGTAGCACGGCTTTTGTAGGTCCTTACCAGCTCAAACACGGCCTGCTGGTCCACGCTCACGTCTTTGACTTCGAATGTGATCCCTTTCTCCGAAAGGTAGGCCTTGGCCCATGAGCATGGCGGTCAGCCGGGTGAACTGTACACTACAACTTTCTTTTGTGGCATTCCCCTCTCCCCATAGAAAATAAGATTCCTGGCGACAACAAGGCGTTTCAGTTTTTCGCGAGATCGAGCCGGATTTCCGTACTGATTTGGGCCGTGCTCTTGAGCATGGCGGAAACCGAGCAGTACTTTTCCTCTGAGAGCCTGACTGCGTCCTCTACCGCTTTGCGCGAAACTAGCCCGGACACGGTGAAGATCAACTTGATGGAAGTATAGACTGCCGGAGGTGTTTTTGCGCGTTCTGCTTCAGCCCGGACTTCCAGGCCGGCCAAAGGCTCGCGCTTTTTGGCGAGAATGCTCACGACGTCAGTCGCCGTGCATGCGCAGAGCCCGATCAACACCAGTTCCATGGGTCCCGGGGCCGAGTTCCTCTCACGGTCGGAATCCACCACCAGAGCGTGGCCGCTACTGGCGCTGGCGACGAAGCGTTCGCCGTCAACCCAGGCAATTCTTGCCTCAACCATTGAAGCCCTCCGAAACAGCACCTGTAAATTGCGTTTAGGATAGCAGGCGGCAATCACCAGCCTGCGTCTCGGCAGGCGTTTCTGAGCTCGAGCAAAAAAAATGGAAGGAATTCTCAAATTCGGGCAATGGAAAGTAGGAGCAGCGGCCCCCACAATGGCAGAACAGCCCTGTGACGACCTGGAGTTGCTACGGCAGCTCACAAAAGGCAGTGAGGCCGCCTTCCGCAGTCTCTACGAAAGATATCAGAGCCGCATTTACCGCTTTGCCCTGCACATGAGCGGCAACGCAGCGGCGGCGGAAGAAGCAACCCAGGAAGTCTTCATGGCGCTGATTGTCAATTCGCGCGGCTACGATCCGGGCAAGGGTTCGCTGGCCGCATATCTGTTCGGGATTGCCCGGAACCATACGCGCAAGGCGATGCAGTTAGTGGAATCCGACATCCCTCTGAGTGACGACGAGTCAGAACAGGACGAGTTTGCCGTCGCCGATGGGTTGGACGTGCTCGAAGAGCTGAGCAACGGCGAATTGCTGGCAGCGCTCCGCCAAGCCGTTTTGGGACTGCCACCGCTCTACCGCGAAGCTGTTGTGCTGTGCGACCTCGAAGAACTGAGCTATCAGCAGGCGAGTGAAATGCTGGAGTGCTCGGCGGGAACGGTGGCTTCAAGGCTGCACCGTGGCCGCGGGCTGCTGAAGAAAAAGTTGAGTACACCGAAATGCGCGAAATAGATCCAATACGTGAACCATCGGAAGCGTTGCTTTCGGCGGCGCTGCACCGGCTGGCGAAAGGCTCGCCCAGCGGCGCGCCGGAAGAGTTGGGCGCCGGCTTGGCCCGCTCATTCCGGCAGTATCATGCCCGTCGCCGGCGGGTGCGAGTTGCCGGTTGGGCTGCGCTCGCAGCTTGCTTGACCGTTGGGGCGGTCTTGGGAATGAAATTTACGGGCAGGCATGACAATCCCGTCACACCGAATGTTGCGGTGCAGCCGCAGCCTGTGCAAGCACCGTCGGCTGCGGACCAGGTTCAGCAGCTAGTTCCGCAGCGAGGTCGTAAGGAGCGCAACGAGATTACCGCCCGGGTGAAGGCCAGCGTCGATGCCAACCAGAATGACGGCTTCGTGCCCCTGCCTTCGTATGACCCGGCGGTGGGCACAGGTGATATTCAAGTTGTTCGGCTGGAACTTTCAGGCGCTGACCTCCGGCTGGTGGGAGCGCCAGTGACCGAAGACCTTTCCGACCGCCGCATCCTGACGGATGTGGTGGTGGGGCGCGACGGCACGCCTTATGCCGTGAGATTTGTGCAGTAGTTGAGAAATGGAAGGAGATATTTTATGAAGTCGTTGCGAATTCTACTTGCCGGGCTGATGCTGCCGGCCGGCTTTGCTCTTGCCCAGAACGTTCCTCCACCCCCGCCCTCTCCGCAAAAAGACATGATTTACTTCCATCATGAAGGCGGCGGCCCGGGGGTTGCGGTTTTCGGCTTCGAGATGATGGAGTTCCATCAGGTGGTAAAGAACGCGCCCTATAGCGCCACCATCACCACCGAATCCACCCAGGTTTTGGGCGACGGCAATCGGATCGTCAATAAGCAGACCGACTCAGTGGCCCGCGACAGTCAGGGCCGCACCCGTCGGGAGCTGACGATGGAGAGAATGGGCCCGCTCAAGGTCAATGCCCACAAAGCAATCTTCATCCACGACCCCGTGGCCCAAACTGTAACCATGCTCAATCCTGATAAGCAGATCGCTCACCTGATGAACCATGGCGGCATGGGAGCGAAGCAGATGATGAAGATGCACGAGAAAATGCACGCTCCAGATGAAGCGCAGGGTGAACAGGCGCAGGTGACTCGCGAGTCGCTCGGAACCCAGCAGATTGAAGGTGTACCCGCGGAAGGAACACGCGTCACGCGGACCATTCCCGCCGGAGCAATCGGAAACGAGCGCCCGATCCAGATCACAGTGGAAAGCTGGACCTCGCCCGACCTGCACGTCCTTGTACTACAGAAGCGCAACGATCCGCGCTTTGGCGAGACGGTTTACCGCTTGACCAACATTAAACGTGATGAGCCTGATCCCAACCTGTTCCAGGTGCCGAGCAATTTCAAGATGGAGCAGGGTGGGCCTCCTCCGTTGGCCCCGGGCGAATAAGCTTCTGCGCGCCACTCTCTCCTTAGTGCAAGCCGGGCATCACTGTCCGGCTTTTTTTTTGTTGTGAAGGAAGGTATCAGGCCCCCATGGAGTCCGCTTTAGGATGCGCGCTGGTTGCGCGAATACTAGCGTGCCAACTTCGAGCTTCCTCTTCACGCCGTCGCCATCTTCGCCGACCAGCTCTTGACGAATGCTCCAAAGCACTCGAGTGCCTTCGCGAAATTGTCTCCGGCGGCGGCAAAGCCCAGGCGGAAATGCCCGGGCGTATCAAAGCAATCGCCCGGCGCCAGCAGGATTCCCCGCTCCGCCGCGGCTTGGCAGAACGCGCGATCATCCTCTCCGCCCAGCAGCCAGGGAAACGCCGTCATGCCGCCTTGCGGCGGAATCCAGCCGAACACGTCGCGATGCTCCGCCATGAAGCGATCGAGGATTTTGAGGTTTCGCGTAGCAGATTCCTGCGTCTTGCCGAGCACTTGATCACGTTTGCGAATTGCAATCTCGGAAAGAATTTCTCCCGTCGTGGTATTCGAGATCGAGAAGTAGGCGCGAGCGGTCCAGTATTGTTGGCGGAGCCTGGCGTCGCGCTCGATCATCCATCCCGTCCGCACGCCTGCAATCGAAAATGCCTTCGAGAGATCGGAGATCACCGTCGCGTGCGGCAGGCGCGCCGCCGATTTCGTCGGCCTTCCGTGGTAGATAGGATGGTAGACCTCGTCGCTTACCAACTGGATTCCCCGATCGGCTGCGAAGTCATGCAGAGCCTCCATTTCATCGTCCCCGATAGTCGCGCCGGTGGGATTATGCGGGCAGTTCACCAGGATGAGTTTGGTCTTCGCGTCGGCCAGATGTTTGATCTCGTCCGGATCAATGCGGAAGCCGTTCTCACGGCGAACGCGATAGAAGCGGGTTTCGAGGCCCAGCGATTCCGGCAGCGCTGAGAAAGTCGTGAACCCAGGCAGCGGGATGATCACGTTCGCACCGGGCACGGCGGCAAGCCACATCAGCGCTACTAGCGCCTCGGAGGCGCCGGTTACGATCTGGACGGCCTCCATTGGCACACCCTGCATCTCCGCAATCGCCTCACGCAGACTGTCCGTGCCGGCGGGCCGGCTATACACCAGCTTGTGGTTCAGAAAGCGGTGGCGCGTTTCCTCGTCGGCCAGCGCGAGAATGTCGTTCACCGTCCACGTGGGACCGGTGCTCGCCGCCAGGTTGAATTCTATCGAGTGTTCGTATTGGTCGAGCCAGGCATCGAGCAGGAAGGGCTTGAGTTGCATGCAGCACCTCAGAAGCAGAAGTTTGTCCCAGTTATTGATTCTGCGAATCGGCGCGCGGATGATTTTTTAGTTTACAAAGACGAAGCATCCAGAGGCATCAAGCAGTTTGCCGTAATCGCTCCAAAATTCACATTTCGGCTGTTGATCTCATTTGACTTCCTTCCGCCCCACCGCTAGAGTTTCCTTTGCGCGAGAGGGCGCATCCGGTCCGCGGAAAGGACTTCAAGTCCACCTTGCAAAGCACAATCCGGCAGTAACGAACTAACTTTCTGCCCGTAAATGCGGACCTCGGGCGTACGGAAAGGAAGTTCGCAAATGCCAGCTAAACGCCTCCCAGCCCATCCCAACCTCGATCATCTCAAGCATCAGGCCAAAGATCTGCTCAAGGCTCAGGCCATGCGCGAGCCGGCGGCAGCCCAGCGCATCAGAGAATTTCATCCTCGATTCCGCGCCGCGACCGATACAGAAATCTTCAACGCTCATCTCCGCCTCAGCGATGCGCAACTCGCCATCGCGCGCGAGTACGGCTTCCCCAGTTGGCCTCGGTTGAAGCGCCATATTGAGAGGCCGACCCTCGCCGACAATCTCAATGTGCCTCACCACGCGCGTATTGAAGACCAATCCTTCCGCCGCGCCGTCGATCTCATTGATGCCGGGGACGTCGCGCGATTGAAAGCTCATCTTGCCCAGCATCCAGGGTTGGTCCAGCAGAGTGTTGTCTTTGAGGGCGGGAACTACTTTCACAATCCAACTCTGCTGGAATTTATCGCCGAAAATCCGATTCGTCGCGGCACGCTGCCACCTAACATCGTTGACGTGGCAAAAGTGATTCTCGAAGCCGGCCCCGCACAATCCGCCCGCGATGAAGCCCTGATGCTGGTTGCAACAGGCAGCGTGCCGCGTGAAACCGGCACGCAGCTCAAGCTCATCGATCTGCTTTGCGACTACGGAGCCGATTCCAACAGCGCCATCCACGCGGCTGCGTTACACGGAGAACTTGATTCAGTGCGCACTCTGCTCGGCCGCGGAGCCCGGCTCGATCTGCCTGTCGCCGCCGCTCTGGGGCAACTCGATGACGCCCGATCTCTACTGCCGCCGGCCACACCTCTCGATCGGCACCTCGCGCTTATGCTGGCGGCAGATCTGGGCCATGTCGAGATCGTTCGCTTACTCCTGGATGCAGGCGAAGATCCCAACCGCTACAACCCTGTCGGAGGACACTCCCACACCACGCCACTGCACCAGGCCGCCGGCGCCGGACATGAAGCTGCTGTGCGCCTGCTGGTCGAGCGTGGCGCAAGGCTCGATATCAAAGACATTCTCTGGCACGCCACGCCGGCCGATTGGGCGCATCATGCGGGGAATACGAAGATCGAATCGTATCTTCGCGAACAGGAGAAACGCCCCGCGCGCTAACCGGTATTTTGTTCTTTTACGCGCGTTTAGCAGGTATTTACCTGATTGTGAGCAGCTTCTCTGCTCATAACAATTCAGGTAACGCTCGCCTGCTTATGGTGCAACTCCAATTATGTGAACGGCCCGCGCCGGCCGCCGAACCAGAACCCGCTGAATCCGCGCGAGACACCCTTCGACTGGAGGAGGGCCAATCTGCGCCATGCGAAGCTGCAGAGATTGAAAGGCAAGCTGACATCGGCGGATCCAAAGCAGAGCCAAGCGTTCTCCGCCGTTCCACGCGACATCTGATTGTTCTGGCGTTGATTGTACTGTGCTTCCGCATCTTCATCGGTGAAGCATCAGTTGTACCAACGGGATCGATGGAAAAAACGATCCTGGTAGGCGACCACCTGTTCATGAACAAGCTGCTTTACGGGCCGGAGATCCCCCTGACCCATTGGCGGCTGCCCATGCTCAAGACGATTCGTCGCGGAGATATTGTCGTGTTCCGCTATCCACGCAACCCTGAAGAAGCCTTTCTCAAGCGCGTGGCGGCCGTGGGAGGCGACCAGGTGGAGATCCGCGATGGCGTGCTTTATGTGAACTCGCGGGCGGTGAACGAGCCCTATGCCGTGCACCGCATGCCGCCGCATTCCGCCATGGAGCAGATGGCGCCTCTCGAAGTGCCGCACGGCGATCTCTTTGTTATGGGGGACAATCGCGACAACTCCAGCGACAGCCGCGACTGGGGGTTTGTGCCGGTGAAGAACGTGATCGGCGAGCCTCTGTTCGTTTACTGGTCTTATGACGCACCCAGTTCCCGATGGCTCGATGAAAATCCTCTCCACCGGCTCTCGTTCTATGCTTCGATTGCGGAGAACTTTCTTTCTCGTACTCGCTGGAGCCGGACGGGAAGGGTGTTGTAGAGCAATTGGCAATTAGCAAGTGGCAGCTAGCAACCTCTCTCGCAAATTGCCGAGAGAGGGATTGGCTACTGAAACCGTCCGAGGACGCTCTCAGACTTTCGGCAGAGGATCTCCCCGGAGTCGCCCAGGCTCGCCAGAGGAACCAAATTTTGGATTCTTTGGCAATTTTGGCAATTTTGGCATTCCCGGCGATTCCCAGCCAATTGCTAATTGCCATTTGCCAATTGCTTTACTTAAAGTCCGCATTCTTCTCAATGCAGTAATTCACAAAGTCCGGGCCGAAACGGGCGTCAGACGCGGCATGAATTGCTTCCGGCGAAAGCTGCTGGAATTTGAAATCGACGCTGCCGTCGCCATTCACAGTCCCCAACAGATAACCATAGACCTTGGTGAGCGCTTCCCTGGCCTGGTCTTTATCGGGCGGCAAGGCGTAGCGAACAGCGCCCGCCGTGCCGATAATCCATCCGGGAAGCACCGCATCTTGCGAGCGCCAGGCGTCGCTGTTGAAGATGCCGCTCATGTAGAAATGCGAATGGCTGGCGAGAATATAAACGTTCTTCTTGGATTGCTGATGGAACTTGATCAGATCGCGATAAACGCGACGGCCGCTCTCAGCGCCGTGCTGTGAGTTGTTCATACTGTGTCCGGCCGCCAGGCTGTCCGGCAAGGCTTCATGCATTCCAACTACCACGGACTTCACTGCCGGATTCTTCTCTGCCCGCTGCAACACCCCTTCCACCCACTTCATCTGGGCGTCATCGAACTGGTCCGGTGTGGCGTTATCGAGATACATAAAATCCACGCCGCCTTGAATCCAGTGATAGTACGTCCTTACACGATTGTCGTTAGGATTGTCGGCCAGCCGTTGCTTGCGCAGTACCGGCGAATCAAGCCATTCTGAAAACTGCCGCACAAATTCTTCGCGCGTCTTAGGCGGCTTGATCTCATGATTTCCGATCCCGATAAAGAACGGCATGGGCGCGAACGCCTGCAACTGGCTGTGGATGAAATCCGGCCAGGCGTTCTCGAGATAGGACTTCCTGTCCACCGGCTTGCCGCGATGTTCCGGTTCCGCTTTGTAATCTTCGTCCGGACCGTCGATCACGCGCAGATCTCCCAGATGCCAATAGAACGCGGCGGCATCGTTGCGCACACCGACGGCAATCGCCGGCATCACCACGTTGCCGCAATTGCGCGAATCCCCTGAAACTGCAAAATGCCAGGCAGAATTTGTGTTAGGCGTGGGAGCTTGCTTTTGGGCTGCCGCGGGAAATGAAAGCAATGTTACGAGAATCAGCCAGACGGTCGTCTTCAAATGAACCAACTCCTCCTTTTGATTGTACGACTCGAATATAGGAGAAGGACGTGAACTCAGGGAGCGAGGGCCGCGCCAGCCAGGATCGCAGGACGGTTGCGACGGTGCACAGTGGCCTGCTCCGCGGAATGGTATTCCACGTTGCGCGAGATCATTTCATAGCGGCCTTTGAAACGAACGCTGGCGACCGCCTTCATGAAGGTTCGCAGCCAGACGCCGTCAATCTCGTTGAACGTCATGAGAATCTGCACATCATGAATCCACCAAGACGGACTCTTCGCCGGTTCACCTTGGATGCGGCGGATATTGAACGTCTCTGCATCTACCCACGCCTGGCCGTGAATCAGTTCCTTGTCGTGGCGCCTGGGACTCAACGCCAGAACGTAGCAGAGGCGTCCCTCGAGCGGTTCCGTGCCGAGCAGTTGGAAATCGTAATTGTCCTGGGAAATCTTCTTGCGCTCGGGGTCCTTCGGAGTTTCAGTTTCGCGAGCCAGAATGTCGCGCAGAATTTTTTCTCCCATGCCGCCGTGCGAACTTTCAATCTGGTATTGCTTCTGGTCAGGCGGAACAAAGGAGATGGTGGCTACAAGCCGGGCCTTGGGTTCGTTCTCTTTGCCGAGCAGTTGGTAGTCCCTCTTAACACTGAAGGATTTGGGTTTAACCGCGCTCTGGCGCTGAGCCTGCTCCATGCGGGAAACAATCGTGGCAATGTCTGGCGTTCGCGTGGGAGCCTGGGCCATTGCAACGCCCAATCCCGCCAGAATTGCGCACACCAAACCTGTAAATCGCAACAACACCGCAGACCACCTATGCCATATTTGAAGCATTCGCGGGCAAAAAGGAGGGCTAGGAAGCCAGAACTAAGGTGTATGTCCCCGCGGCAGAGTTGCAGCAGACTGGAAGTTGTTGCTTTTGAATGTTTTCACGAATACGGAGCGGGAAGACCTCGCTCTCTTCGGAACTCTCGCATTTGTCTCTGCTGGTGAGTGCGGATGCGCAACTCTGTTCGCGGCTTCCCAGTGCAGAGCAGCACGAATCCTGCGTCACGATCTTCAGGGAAGTAGCTGACCGAATCGGATTGGTCTACCGTGCCGGGAGCTTCCAGGCGACCGGCACAAGTTAAGCATCGCCCCTGATGGCAGAGTGCCGGCAACGCAATGCCCGCTGCGTGCGCCGCATCCCAGATATGCTCTTCAGCCTTCACGAAGATATTCTGTTCACCATCGGGCAACAGCAACGTAACCTTGAAACCGGCGCAGTCTGAGGGCATGAGTTACCGGTAATCCGCCACCAGGGACGGACTTGCAGATTAAGGATTGTAGAACTTCGCGTTCTTGCTGTAAGGCGCATGTCCCGGTTCGCCGCGCCGGAAATGTCCTGAGGGGATGGTCTTGCCATCGCGCTCGTGTGCGAGCAGCTCAATGAACCAGGCTTCGTGCTCGATCTCTTCATTCAGAATGCGCGATGCCATATCGTAGGTGCGCGGGTCCTTGCCGAAGGTCATATCGCACACCGCACTCCAACTGCGAATGGCGCAGCGCTCCGATTCCAACAACACCGTCAAAATATTCACCACCGTGGGCGGATCGGGCAGCTTGGCTGCAACGCATCCGGCCTGATCATGAAAGGCTTTGAGATCGTTGGGCAGCTCTCCTCCGAGCTCGTAAATGCGAGGCACAATCAGCTCCCAATGGGCGCGGTCTTCGAGCCGGGCATCCTCGCAGATTTCTTTGTAGTCTTCGTAGCCGGCGAGATGCATGCGGAGGATGGTGTAGTAGTAATACGTACTGGCAAATTCTGCGGCGGCATTGGCAATGAGAATCTTGATCAGCTTGTCCACGTCAACGCCGCGGGCGCGAATCACTTCCACACCAACGCGCTGCGTCACGTCGCCGTGCTTTACAACCTGAGCACGTTCTGGCATATGAAAACCTCCTTGCCTCAAAACTACACCGCGCGTGTTGCGCTGTAAACTTTGTGAGCAGATGACGAGAGCTGCGGAACCGCGCCATTACTGCGGAATTCATCTTTGGTAACTTTCGTGAGGCGCGCTGATCGTGGAAAAATCTCTCGTATTATGTCCCAGGACCCCCTCTCCGGCCACCATGTCAACCGATTTGATTTTCGCGCCATAGTTGCACGCTGCAAGCTGCTTTGCGGGAAATTCGGCACTCTGCCGCGCTCACGCAGATATGCCGTTATCAGCGTTGTGCTTCTGGTCGCGCTGTGGGGCGTCTATGAATTCTATCCGGACGATTCCGCTCAACTGCGCATCGTGTGTCAGCACAGCTTCCGCTCGGCTCAACTCACGGTAAGAGTCAACGGGAAGCTGGTCTGCGAAACGACTCTCACCGGCGGCTCGCGCAAGCGATTTGGCCTTCTTCCCATAAACTCTGTCGGCGGAACATACTCCACAGTCGCGAATGTGCCCGCAGGAAGTGATGTTGTGGAGGTGCACGTAAGTGCGGCAGGCGAAGGATTTGATGAAACACGCGCCCTCACAGAAGACTTGCGCGAAGGCGAGCAGAACCTGCTGACGATCAGCACCGGCCGCTCAGGATTGACGCTGCGATCGCCCGGCAGCACCCCGACGACTCTTGCTACGGCGAGCGATAGCAAAGGTATTTCATGGAGCTTTTTTTCAGTCCTGTTCAGCGCGCTGGGTACCATGTTTTCGGCCAGCGTCAGCTTTATGGTGCAGGAATTCTGGCGCGGTCATAAGAATCGCGCAAACGGTCAAGGCTGAATGACGATTCAGCGGCGCTGCTCCGCCGGCTTTGTTTCTCCTTCCACCGGCAAGCCCTTTTTCGTCCAATCAAGAAACGAGCCGCTATACATCAATGGCTTGTAGCCCAGGTACTTGGCGACAAAGTAGTCGAAGGAAGATTGCATTCCGGTGCGGCAATAGGTGATTAAAGGCCGGTCGTTTGATGCGCCCAGCGCTTCATAGATCGCGCGCAACTCAGAATCGCGGCGCAGGATTGGATTCTCCGCGCTTTCAATGTTGCGCTTCCAATAAAGATTCCGGGCGCCCGGAATATGTCCGGCTTTGCTTGCCTCTTCTGAAAGCTTTTCTCCGCTGAATTCGTTCGCGGGGCGCGCGTCTAGCAACGTGATCGAATTCAACTTCTCGCGAACCATGGTTTCCAGCTCCGCCGCGCTTACGAGCACGGAAGGATTCATCTGAAGCGTTAGGTGGCCTGCAACCGCCTCTGGAGTTTCCTGGGAGAGCGAGCGTCCTTCGCCCTGCCATTTTTCCAGTCCGCCATCAAGAAGAGCAGCGTGATCGGCGACGCCCAGGTAGTCCAATGTCCAATAAGCGTGAGCAGCGAGCAGCCCTGCGCGCTCGCCGTACAGGATGATTCGGGTCAAGTCTGAGGCTCCGGCGGACTCAAACGCTTTTTTCAGTTGTTCAGCCGAAGGGAGTTGGTTGGACACACCGTCGCGAGTGACCGCAATGTCAGTGAATGCAAGCAGATGGGATCCGGGAATGTGGCCGCGAGAATAGAATGCAGGATCATTTGCGACGCACAGCACCAGGACATCGGCATCATTCAAGTGCTCGGCCAGCCACTCGGTCGAGACCAGCATTTGACTGGAAACCTGCGGAGATTGCGGCTCCGCATTGACGTAGCTTTGCGCGCCGGCGAAGCAGGAGAAGAACCCCAGTACCGCCGCCAGGCGTCGCATAACTCTGAAGCAGACCGTCATCGCGGCGAATCACCCTTCACTAAGGGCAAGCCATTCATCATGCTCCATTCGTGGAACGAGCCGTCATACATGGCGGCATTGTAGCCCAGATATTTGGCCACGAAATACATGTGGGAAGCTTGCAGCCCGACTTCACAATACGTGATCAGCGTTTCTCCCGGTTTGATTCCGCGCGAGGCGAAGAGCGCTTTCAACTGGTCAGGAGAGAGGAGGACCGGATCGTCTTTTGCATCAAGCAGCGTCTCCTGCCAGTACACTCGCGCGGCGCCAGGCAGATGCCCGGCGGTGTAGCGCCGCTCCGGGCGCGCATCCACCAGCAGTTCATCGGTGGAGTCCGTCGCGGAAGCCTTCTTAGCATCCGCGAGGACGGCGCGGACCTCTTCGTGAATGTGCGGAGTGAGTTTCCCGCTCGTTGCAGGAGAAGACTCCTGGCTGACGGGACGCTTTTGCGCGGTCCAGTGCTCAATGCCGCCATCGAGCAGCGAAGTCCTCTCGCCCAGTCCGAAGTAGTCCAGCGTGTAGTAGGCCCGCGCCGCCATGGGCCACCACGCTGTGGTGTAGATCACGATGCGGCTGTTGTTGCTGACGCCCAGCTTCTGAAAGACCTCCTGCAATTGCTGCGGGCTGGGAAGCTCGGCAGCATCGCCAGCGACGAAGTCATCGGTCGAAAGGTATCGCGCGCCGGGAATATGTCCGCGATTGAAGTCAGACTTCTTGTCGGCAACGTGCAGAATTACCAGATTGGGATCTTTCAAATGCTGCGCCAGCCACTCGGACGAAACCAGCATTTCCGGATGCGCCGCTCCTGGCTGTGCAGAAATGCGGACCGAAATCAACAGTACGGCGATGACAGCAACGGCTTGAAACTTTCGCAAACGCATATGGCTCCTGTCTCGCAAAAAGCAACGAAGAGAATTCCAGATTATTCGACTCTTTCTGAAGCAGCAGGTGAGCTAAAGCGGAGGGAAATCTACAAACTCAAGGTCACACGAATAATGCCCGCAAAAGGAACGGCTGCGTGGTTGAGAGCCGCGCAGCCGACAAATTGGAAGCAACTAGAAGGAGAACTTCGCGCCAAACTGGAACTGCCGCGGATTGAAGACCGTCCGCGGAGCGCCCACCGCCCCGCTGGGGCCGGAGATGCCATCGCCGAAGTGGGTTGGGGCCGTCCCGATAAAATCCGGCGCGCCGTACACGGAAAACACTTCATCCACGTTGGAGCGGTTGAACAGGTTGAAGGAGTCAATGGAAAGGCTTAGCCGCTTCCTCTCGCTCAGATGGAAGCTGCGGCTCAAGCGCAGGTCCACAGTTTGCAGCGTGTCGCCGCGATAGGTGTTCCGGGCGGAAGCGCCCACGCGATCGGTAACAGGGTTGCCGTCATTGTTTGCGTCGAAGCCGACAAACAGTGTGAAAGGACGCGCGGATTGCAGCGTGACGATGCTGCTGAGCTCGAAGAAGCGCAGCAGTCCATGATCGGGAGCATCGGCCACGAAGTTCGCCACAAAGCGATGGCGAGCGTCCTGGTTGGAGTCAGCGCGCTCCAGGTTGCGCTGCGCGTTGGACTGAGGAGTGCTCACAAACGTGACAAACGTCCCGTCATCCAGCGTCTTCGAGAACGTGTAGTTGGCGTTCAGGGAAAAGTATTTGTTCGCCTTCTCCTGCACCTGCAAGGTCATGCCGTGGTAGACGGAGTTTCCGGTGGAATCGGTGAAATAAAAGATGCCATTGGTTCCGTTGGATCCGCCGGGAGGCGCGGGGATATTGGGATCGTTGATGGCGAACGCGTAAATGTCTTTGTTGGTTCCCACTTCCTTTCCAACCGGCGGGCCTACGTTGAGATCAATCGGGCGGACCAGCTTATGGCCGGCGACGAACATATATCCAGCGCTCAGCGTCAGTCCTTTGCCGATGGTTCGGTCGATCTCCAAGCTGGTCTGCTCGGTATAAGGAGAGCGCAGGTTGCGATCTACGGCCGTACCGCCCTGGGCAAAGAGAGCGTTGTTCGGGAATGCGCCGGAGTTGATGAGGTTCTCAAAAGCCGAGGTTAAAAGCGGCGGAGGCACCGTGCCCGGTGGCAGAGGCGCTCCCGGCGGCGGCGTGGGACATCCGTTGAGCACGCACGGCGTAGGCAGGAAGAAGCTGTTCAGAAGCCATGTCCCTGTGACCTGGTTCTTGACGGTTGGCAGGCCGGCGATCACTGGAGGACGTTGTGGCGCAGGCACGAAGAAGAACGTCAGCCCGTACTTGTCATCGAAGATGCCGAAGCCGGCGCGAACTACAGTTTTCTGATCGGGCGAGTAGGCAAAACCAACGCGCGGCTGGAAATTGTTGTGATCGCCGTTAACGAAGAAGCCGAGACCGGTTTCCACATCGTAACGAAGGCCGTAGTTCATCGTGAGCTTCGGGGTCAGACGCCACTGGTCCTGTACGAATCCTCCGAAGTAGCTGTGATTGAGATGGACGAAGAAATTCGAAGCTTCGGACGACAGGAAAGCGTTGTCCCATGTAGTGGGAACTGAAGGCGATGCTTGTGTTGGGTCGAACGGCCCGGGGCCGATCGGGGCGCCCCAGAAAAATGCGGCTATACAAGGCGAGACCAGTCCCACCAGCGGCGGCGGGCATGGCGTGGTTCCCCAACCGGCTTTGCCGGACGCCAGCAAGTCCCCCAAGCTGGGAAAGATGACGCGCGCCGGAGTGAATCCGGGCCAGATCACAAAGTTCCGGATGTAATTGGTATCAAATCCGAACTTGGCGAAGTGCTGGCCATGAACCAGCGAGAACGTGTCAGTAAACTGGAAGCGAGTTTCGTTGTAGCGATCAAACGCACCAAAGTTGTGGCCGAAGAGCAAGAGGTTGGGAACATCAAGGTTCGGCTGGCCGGTGACGCCGGGAAAGCCGTAGTTGCGCCTCGCCCACTGAAAGAGAGTTGAGTTTACTTTGCTCTCGCTCAGGGTGGAAGTCAGCGATCCCACCAGCGACTGATCGCGCAACAGACCGTTGCGTCCGCTGCTGGGAGCCCCGACCCCTCCGCCATCCAGTGTTTCGCCCACAAGCATGTTGAGGTCCGTGGCGTCCTGAATCGAGTAGCGCGCGCTCAGCCTGTTCTTGTCGTTCAGTTGGTGGTCGAGTTTCACGAAGCCGTTGTCGACGTCGGCGGTCTTGAGCACATTCAGGTTTTCCGGAGCGATGCCGAAGCTGGCCTTTACTGCGTTGATTGCCGTGAGGTTCTGTGCCAGGAGCGCCGGGTAGGTGGGCGACTGCGCTCGCCGCTGGCCCTCATAGTTCATGAAGAAGAATGTCTTATCTTTGTGGATGGGGCCGCCCAAGGTCCCGCCAAACTGGTTTTGCCGCAGCGTATCGAAGCCGGGAAGCGCCAGAATGGACTTGGCATTGACGTCGTTGTTCTCAAGGTATTCGTAGAGGGAGCCGTGCAGTTCGTTGGTGCCGGACTTGGTCACGATATTCACGATGCCGCCCAGCGCGCGCCCGTATTCTGCGCCGAAGCTGTTGTTTACCACGCGGAACTCGCTCACGGCATCCTGCGAAGGCGTGGCGCGCTGCGAGCCCGTGGCGGTATTGATGTTGTCGGCGCCATCCACCGTAACGCTGTTATTTAAGTCGCGCTGTCCGGCGAAGGAGATGCGCGTAACGCTGGGATCGGTGAAAGTCGATTGCAGGCTGATGCGGCCCGTGGTGACGCCCGGGCTAAGCAATGCAAAATCCGTAAACAGCCTTCCGCTGATGGGAAGAGATTGGATCTGCTGCGTCTCAACCACCTGGCTGACTTCAGTGCGCGTCGGCTCGATCATAGGAGCTTCAGTGGTGACGGTAACTTGTTCCGTCGTAGCGGCAACATGCATTCCGATGTCAATGGTCGCGATCTGGCCGACCCTGAGCGTGATTCCGCTTTCCGTAAACTTGCCGAAACCCTGGGACTGGGCGGAAAGCTCATAATTTCCCGGGGGCACATTCGCCAGAATGTAATAGCCGGCACTATCCGATGTTGTGCTGTAGGAATGATTGGTGTTGAGGTTGCGCAATGTCACTTTGGCTTTGACGATCACGCTGCCGGTCTGGTCGCGCACTGATCCGTTCAATTGCGCTTCCGTCGTGCTTACCTGTGAAGCGGCCGGCAAACAGCAGAGCATCAATGCTGTGGAAAGAAAAAGACGTATCCCAACTTTCATGAGCGCCTCCGGTGCGAAGAATTCTCTCGCCCTCCGAAAGAAAGTCAAGGGATTATTTGAAGTCTGAACCCGCCGAGATAGCTAAGGCATTTTGATGATCAGAGGACTCTGGTCATACATGTCGATGCGCAGCGTGAGCGACTTGCGCTGATCGAATGTCTTGGTATCCACCGGATAGGAAAACACGGTCACGCCGGTGAAGGATGTTCGTGGCGCGATTTTCAGCTCTTCGTGCAGTGGTTCGGCTTTGGCTTCCTGAAGCGGAGGAAAGGCTTGCAGGTACTCCGCAATCTCGATCGCGGGCGGAGCGTGATCCGTGAACTTCTTGCCATCGGCGGTCACAAGTTCCGAGTCAATGTTGCTGATCCAGAGCTGCTTGTCGATCACATTGTCCAGCCTGACCTGAAGCGCCGCCATGGTGTTGCCTTCCTGGTCGGCCGTCGCAACTTTGGTGATGGTTCCTTTAATTACCGGCTTTGCACGATTGCCGAACGAGACGATGACCACCACCACAATCACCGCTGCAAATGCGATCAGAACAGGAACGATGGGCGGCAGCGTCCATTTGGCTTTGTCGAATTCTTCCGACATCGGCACATGGCCATATTTCGGGGCCGGAACGGGCGGGGGAGCTGCGGGCTGGCCTGGCTTGGGCTGCGGATTGGGTGCGGTATTCTCTGGCATGCTGCCCTCCTGCGCTATATCGTGAGATGCCGAATCAGAAGCATATGCTACTTGCTCGGCGCGTCAAACCGCCGCCGGCAGAGAACGGCCCCGGCGCATGGTCTTGGCGAATTCATTCGCCGGCAGCGTGTTCAAGACGTCGCCTTTCGTGAGCCAGGCGCGGCGAAGCTGAAGCAGGCCATACCGGATCTTTTCCATATGTGAAGTATGGTGCGCGTCAGTGTTGATGACGAACTTTACTCCCTTGCCTTTCGCCCATCGCAGGTGCTGGTCGCGCAGATCAAGCCGGTCCGGATAAGCGTTATGTTCCAGTGCTACCCCTGCTTTTGCCGCCGCCGAAAACACGCGATCGCAGTCGAAGGTATATCCTTCGCGGCGCAGCAAAATGCGTCCGGTGGGATGGCCGATGATTGACGTGTTCGGATTCTCAATCGCGCGCAAAAGCCGCTCCGTCATCTGCTGCGGTTCCTGATTAAAGTGCGAGTGAACGCTGGCGATCACCAGGTCCATCTGCTCCAACACGGGATCAGAGAGGTCGAGCTCTCCTTCCGCCAGAATGTCCACCTCGATTCCAGCAAAGATTGTGATGCCCTCAATCTGCCTGGCCGCTTTGCGAATGCGTTTGATGTGCTCTTCCGCTCGCTTGTCGTCCAGCCCATTGGTGAAGGCCAGGTTCTTTGAGTGATCGGTAATGGCCATGTACTTGTAGCCGCGGTCGCGGGCCGCCAATGCCATTTCCTCGATGGTGCACTTGCCGTCCGTTTCGATGGTGTGCATGTGAACATCGCCCTGGATGTCTTCGAGTCGAACCAGTTCCGGAAGCTTGCCTTCCGCCGCGGCTTCCAGTTCTCCGTTGTTTTCGCGCAGCTCCGACGGAATCCAATCCAGCCCGAGCTTGCGGTAGATTTCCTCTTCAGTTGCCGCAGCTACGCATTTCTGATCTTCCATGCGAACCAGGCCATACTCGTTCAGCGTGTAGCCCTGCTTGAGCGCCCGCTGGCGCAACGAAACGTTGTGGTTCTTGGAGCCGGTGAAGTATTGCAACGCGGCGCCAAACGAATCCGGCGGCAGCAGCCGAACGTCCACCTGCATGCCGCTGCGCAACTTGATGCTGACCTTGTTCTCCCCTTTGGCGAGCACCTCCAGAATGCCGGGAAAATTCACGATCTGCTCTATCACGTGGTTGCGCTGCTCTTCGTTGGCGCAGCACTTGCCTGTGACCAGCAAATCCAGATCGCCAACGGTCTCCCGGCCTCGCCGCAGTGAACCCGCGGGCGTGATCTTGTCCACTCCGGGCAGTTTCTCCAGGAGTCCGATCATCTTGCGCGCAATCTCGTCTGCTGTATCGAGGTGAAACCGCCCGGTGATCTGGCGATAGCTCTCGATGGACTTCAGGATCTTCTGTTCGGTCTTTTCGCTCAGTCGCGGGAGGGTGCGCAGCTTGCCTTCGCCGGCCAACTTTGCAACTCCGTCAACATCACAGATCTGGAACGCGTCCCAGATCAGAGCGATGGTCTTGGGCCCCAGCCCTGAAATCTTTAATAGCTCCAGCATGGAAGGCCGGTATTTCTTGAGCATTTCCTCATGCAGAGCCAGCCGGCCTTCGGTGAAGATCTCGCGGATGTTCGCGGCCATACCCTTGCCGATTCCAGGAATCGCCAGGAGCGCCTTCTGGTCGGCATAGATTTCCGAGAGCTGCTGGTCCAGCGCTTCAATGGCTTCTGCCGCGCGGCGATAGGAACGAATACGGAACGGATCCTGGTTGGCGACCTCCATCAGGTCGGCGGTTTCATACAGGATGTCGGCAACGGACTTGTTGTCTGCGGACGGCGGCACGAACCCATTTTACGGGAGAATCAGCGCATCGCCAGAGTGCGGTCGGGGCGGGAGATCTTTGATGTGTAGCGGAAGAAGCGCGCGTGCCCTTTCCGCTTCCAGTAATGAGAGTCGTATGCCGCGACCTTCACTCCGCTGCGCAGAGCGCTGAGAAAGGTCTGTGCCGCAGGATCAACCACAACGCCGACGTGTCCCAGCCATACAATCAAGTCTCCCGGCTGCGCGCGATACACCCGCCGGAATTGCGTGACTTCTCCCTTGTACAGCGAAATCGAGGGCGCATAGGCATAAGGAAGGCCGGAGCGTTCGAACAGGCGATGGACAAAATGAGAGCAGTCCAGTTCCGTGGAATGTACTTGCAGAGCTAATTGAAGCAGGACCTCGCGCGCGGTCACCGTGCTCTCTGGGAAGCTCCAGACTTCATCCGCCGGATCGGAAGCGTGCATGCGGAAGGTCTCAAGAGCGCGCGTCTGTGCTGGCGCTGTTACGGCGTTGCCGAAGATGAACGCGACAACAAAAATCACGATTCGGGCTGAGAGAGTTCGCATCAGAGCCTAATTAAAACGGCACACTCCAAAGTTCGATGCAAACTCAAACGGCTCCAGAGCTGGATTTTTGGTTGGAGGAACGCGATGCGTGAGTTTCTGGGCAGGATGCCTCATCCCCGTCGCTGTGCCATGACGACCTTCGCGGTCGTGACCGCTTGCCCGACGTGACGCTGCGTGTGATCGGCCACATGAACAAGCAGTCCGCCGACGGTGGTAGGAAGCTGTTTCTTGCCAACGGCGCGTTTGTGACTGAGCTCTTCTTCTTTGAAGGAACGTATGCGGCGCCCGCTTTTCATGAAGCCCACGACGAGTTCGGCAAAAAGTTCATTCTTCATGGCGCCGGGGTCAAGCTCGCCTTTCATCAAATTGATCTGCTCCGGCGAGAGCTGGCTGCCTTCGGCATAGGTGAGCAGCCGGTCAGTGCTGCGCGCAATGTGCCTGAGGTGAAATGCGACGGGCGCAATTCCGCCCGGCCGATAGTTGATCTCATCGTCGGTTAGGCCGTCGCACCATTTCTCCAGGTCCTCACGCGCGAGTTCCAGCGCGTGCAGAACGGCGCGCTGCAACGGAGCGACCTCCGTCAGCGTGCCGCGCAACCAGGGCTCAGGCAGATCGGCTTTGTTCATGCGGCAGGATCTCCAAATACTAAAGTGTATTTCAAAATCCATCGTCTGTGA
>DATEGH010000358.1:0-4313 GCA_035280185.1 Terriglobales bacterium | reverse complement strand
CACGGTGCAGTGCATCAATCCACAGTGCGAAGCCCGCGGACGCTGGCTGCGCGCCGATCTGACCGATCCAAACGGCCGCTGCCCCTGCTGCGGGGACCTCCTTCGCACCGTCCCGCCGCCGCTCGGCCCCCATTTCCGCATGCGTCCGCGCCCGCTGACCGCGCGCCCACCCCTGCGTCCCCGGCCCCGTTAAAAAATTGTCCGGGCCTTTCCCGATGATCCAGCCTTGCTCTTTTTTCTAACGGAACTTCAGCAAGATATTCTCTGACAGGCTTGGCATGGTGCCGGTCCTTTGGCATCCGCACTTCCGGAAAACCCGAGGGATTGCCGGTCGGCGAAAAAAATCCACATCGATAGAAGCGAACGCAGATCATGCTGACTGCTCCAGAAAACACTGAAGCGAAACCCAAGAGCGTGTTCCAGCACGCGCTGTTGTATTCCTCAAGCGTTGTAGGCGTTGCGCTTCTCGCCGTCAGCTGGATCATGCTTTCCCGTTGGCAAGAAAATCGCCGGATCGAGCAGAAATCACAGGAAGCCAAAATGCAAAAACAGCTTGAGAGCGACCGCCAAGCTGTCGAACACCTGGGCGGGAAAGATCTGGCAATTCGAAGCTTTTACGCCAGTCCGGGGGCCATCCATCCAGGAGAAACCGTGCAACTCTGCTATGACGTGGCCAATGCAACAGCCGTGACCGTCGAGCCCCAGTCCAACGCAGTCTGGCCATCTCATTCACGTTGCGTGGAAGTTTCTCCGAGCAAGAACACGACGTACACATTGACCGTTACGGATGCCTCCGGAAATACAAGATCGCTGTTCCTGGAAGTGAAAATGCGCTAAACCCTGGGGGCTTGAAACTCTCAACAGGGCTCTTGGAACGCGGATTAGGCAAAGATCGCGATCCGCGGGGGAAATAGGAAACACGCGCTGGCCCGAAAGGTGCACTTGTCCGCTTAATTCGTACCCATTTATAATCAGGGTTTGCAGTAGTCTCAACGAAACTTTCAGCGAAGCGTTTGCGACCACCTGGGGAACTATGTCCGACCCACTTAGGAAGATTAAGCAGAAACTTGAGGAAGAGATCGCTGCGCTGGAGCGCGAATTGAGCATCGATCTGCCCAAAGAGATTGCTGTGGCCCGCGCTCATGGCGACCTTTCGGAAAACGCCGAGTATAAGTTCGCCAAAGAACGGCAGGGATACGTGAACGCGCGCATCAGCCAGCTTAAGAAACGCATGGGCGATCTCGGGATGCTTAATCTCACGAACATTCCCAAGGATCGCGCAGGCTACGGCTCGCGCGTCGTGGTGCTGGATACGGATCGCGATGTCAAAGTCGAATACAAACTGGTGAGTACCGAAGAAGCCGATGCGGAAAAAGGCCTGATTTCCACCACATCACCGATCGGCCGGGCCCTGCTCAACCGCAAGGTGGGCGATGAAGTGAAAGTTTCCACACCTGCGGGCCCGAAAGAATTTGAAGTCGTGCGCTTGGTTACGATTCACGATGATGAGTAACGCGCCAGCTTCTTCGGCGATCATCAGCAAAAGCACAACGGCGAGGGATCATGTTCTGGGGTGAAGGCTCGGCGCTTGGATTTCTCACCTTTTTGGGCTATGCGGCATTCGCAATCGGCGCGGCCCTGATGTGGCGGAGCCGCGACGATGTGTCGGTGTGGATCGAAGAGGAAGTCGGTGCAGTGCGCCGGAGCTTCTCTCGTTACCGCGTGGTTGGCCCATTCTACAGTCTGCGCGAAGAATCGCGTTTCAAGGAAGTACCCAACTTTTTCACGGGATTTTGCATGCGCTCGCTCCGGCGAATGTCAGGTAGCCCTGTCAGCGGCGGCGTAATCCTAATCTTTCTCGGATCTTTGCTCGTCCTGCTGGATCTCTTCATTTAGTCATCATGAAACCTGCTCTGATGTTCCACGGCGGCGCGTGGGACATTCCAGACGAGTCCGTGGACGCTTGCCGCCGGCTGGTCGACTCTGTCGCGTGGCGGCTCGGCATTAGATGCGGTGGGAAGCAGGCGGTCAGCACCGGCAGCGTTGCCTATGCGAGTTATTCGCGCTTCGCGCGGATACTCAGCCACTCGACGCCGGCTTTAAACTCGCGCCGTGATTACTGTGGTGTGGTGACCGAGGCGCTCGGGTTGGCATTGCCGATGGCTTCGCCGTTTACCACCAGTTCGACCCGGCGGTTTCTCTGCCGGCCTTCTGGTGTGTCATTAGAAGCTACTGGCTGTGTTTTGCCAAAGCCACGTGCCGTAATGGAAGAGGCGGGAACGCCCTGCTGCGCAAGGAAGTCGCGCACGGAATCCGCGCGGCGCTCAGAAAGCTGTTGGTTGAATTCATCGCTGCCCACGCTGTCCGTGTGACCCTCGATCTGCAGGTTTAGTCCTGGATGAGCAAGCAAAATCCCCGAGATCTTTGCCAGCTTCTCTCGCGCGCCGGGTTTTAGCGTGTAGCTTCCGGTATCGAAGAGCACGTCGGACATATTTACGATCAAGCCGCGCGCGGAATCTCGAGTCTGCAAAATGGCGTTCAACTGAGCGAGCAGTTGGGAGCGAAGCTGGGCCTTCTCCGCTTCAGCCTGCGCGGCAGCTTGACGCGCCTTTTCCGCCTCGGCTTCCGCTGCCCTTTGCTGCGACACGGCTGCGGCCCGGTCTCGAGCTGCTTGTTCCGCCGCCGCTTGAGCTTGTCGTTGCTGTTCTATTGCTGCAGCTCTGGCTTGATCCGCCTCCTGCCTTTGGCGGGCAGCATCCTGCGCGGCCTGCTCGGCTTCCTGCTTCATGCGTTCTGCTTCGGCCTTTGCCGCTTCCGCTTGTTGACGTGCCTGCTCAGCTTCTTGACGCCGCCGGCCCTCGGCTTCCGCATCGGCGCGTGCTCTCGCTTCGCGCTCCAAAGCCGCGCGCTTCTCGGCGGCAACGGCAGCCTGTGCGTCTTCTTCGGCCTTCTGCTTTACCGCCATCACGCGCGCTTCTTCCGCGGTCTGCACGGCCTCCCGCGCAACGGCGCCGACGGATTTCTTGTCGCGGCCCGAATGGTAGGCTTCCTCCGCGCCCCTCAATTGCTGTTCAGCCTTGGCAACAATGGATGGCGCATATTTGTCGGCCAGCGCGATATGCGCAATGCGTACGGCATTGCGCGCTTCAAAAAGCTCTAGGGGAGTTTTGCGATCAATGCCGAAGATGGCGTTCTCGATCTTGGTGTTCGAGGAGGAATAAATTCCGCGGCCCAGCAGTTCGTATTTTGCGTCGATGTTCTCCACCTTGGCGAGCGTGTCAGCGGGGATTACATTCTCCATCACCACCACATTGCCCGGCTGGGTGACGGCAAAATAAGGCTCAGCGGTGACGATCATGCCAAAGGTCTGCATGTCGGTGATCGCCTTGACGTGGCCGCTGCCATGGTTAAGGACTACCTCTCCAAGATTCACCGCGCGGCCCTGCGGAGACACAGCCCAGAGCACATAAGTGAGGTACTCTAGGCCGAACTTGGTGGCCTCCTCGAGATATTCAAACCTGGCGTCAATCTCGGTTCGGTTGCTCTTGTTTTCGACCTTGGCTTCGCCAGAGGCCATTTCCAACAGGTCCGTGCCGTGAAAATCGATCTTGGTGCCCCCGCCGACCCGCCGAAAGTTCAGTGCTTTGGTAGTGCGAGTAACGTTGTTGGAGGCCCGAGCAGCAGCACCCTGGCCCGGCACCGGCGCTCCCGCCAGGGCGTTGCCTGGCACCGACGCAGCCGCCAATGCAAAAATCCCAGCCCCCAGCACACAAAGCGATGCGATCTTCACGTCAGTTCTCCCTTTTCGCCTCTAGGCGATGGCGCCGCCAGCCGCTCCTAAGAGCTAGCGCGGCGGCTTCCTAGCGCTTGTTCCGTGCGCTATGAGTTGAAATTGGTCCCATACCCAGGCTGTGCGATTCGATGGGGCCCTTTCGGGTGCGCAGCTCCCTAAGTGCTTGCGTACATTCAGGCTAGCAAGAAAGAGGGGAAAGCAAGAGGTTCACGGTGGAGGGTTTGCACAACTGGTTATCAACTATCTATAGACAAAGGGGCAGCTGGTCCAAAAAGAAAACGGGTGCGCGGAAATCTTGTTCCCGCGCACCCGGAAGCAGTTATCTGGACCTTTTCTCGCTTAGAAGATGATCTTCGCCACGAGCTGCAGGTTGAAGGCCTCGCCAGGGCCGAGCCCAGGCGCGCCGTTGAAGTCGCCGATTGTGTCAGTCACTTGGCCGAATCCCGCACTGGTGTTGCAAGGGGCGCCTGCAATTGTTGTCCCACAGCTACTGCCTACCGATCCCACTCCAGAGGCTAGA
>DATEGH010000357.1:0-6214 GCA_035280185.1 Terriglobales bacterium | reverse complement strand
GACAACATGGACGAGCTCGGCGCCTCGCCGGAAGCCGTGGATTTTACCCAGGAGTATGCCGACGAGCATGCGGGCGCCATCGCCATTCTCAGGAGCTTTCATCCTGTGGACCAGGTAGATCTGGGGCAGGTGACTTTCCCGCTCGATAAAGAGGAGAGCCCGAGGTGGGTTTTGCTCAACGGCTTGCCTGAAGTGATCAATGTAAACGACCCCAAGCTTGTATCGCAGAGCCAGCTTCAGCAAAGTCCCGACTACGTGAGCCTGCGCGCAGCGCATCCCGGCCTTGAGATTTCGTTCAACGCCGGCAAGCCCTTGGCCAAGAAAGCGGCTGATGGAGGCCAGACTTTTCTTGTGTCTTATCCTCTGGTGGAGGGTTGTCCCGACTGTAAGCCGGCGGGAGAAGCCAGGTACAGCTTTGACTTCGATGCGGCTGGAGAATTCGAAGGCGCGAAGCTGGTTAAGGTCATCCCGCACTAGCGATTCCAGGTCGCTGCGAACGTCCGCACTTAATCAAACCTCCGTCCCCTGTTATCCTGACAATCTATGTTCAGCATGCAAGACAAGAACGCAGTCGTCTTTGGCGTGGCCAATAAGCGGAGCATTGCCTGGGCCATCGCACAGAGCCTGAGTGCAGCGGGAGCGAGGCTGGCCATCACCTACCAGAACGAGCGGTTGAAGGCGGAAGCGGCGGACCTGATCTCGTCGTTGCCGAACGCCGAAGGCTTCCAGTGCGACCTGGCCAGCGATTCTGAAATCGCGCGACTGTTTGCTGAATTGAAAGAACGCTACGGCCGGCTGGATGCGCTGGCCCATTGTGTGGCATATGCGCCGGCGGAGGACTTGAAAGGCGACTTCCTGAATACCAGCCGCGAAGGTTTTCGCGTTGCGCATGACGTGAGCGTGTACACGCTGATTGCAGTCACGCGTGCTGCCGCGCCGCTGATGACCGAAGGTGGCAGCGTGGTAACGCTGAGCTATTTCGGGGCAGAGAAGGTAGTGCCGGGATACAACGTGATGGGCGTGGCCAAAGCTTCGCTGGAAGCAAGCGTTCGTTACCTGGCAAACAGCGTCGGCCCGATGAAAATCCGCGTGAACGCCATTTCGGCTGGACCCATCAAGACGCTGGCTGCGCGCGGCGTCGGCGATTTCAGCCAGATGCTCAAGAACCACGCGGAACACGCGCCGCTGAAACGCAACGTGGACGTGAAGGAAGTGGCAGATACTGCGGTGTTCCTCTGCTCCGGCGCGGGAAGCGGAATCACGGGCGAGACGATTTACGTTGATTGCGGCTACAACATCATGTGTTTTTGATTCGCATGTCGCGTCTGAAAATTTTTGGGGTTTACATCGCGGTAGATTTCCTCATTATTGCCGGCGTGTTGTGGCTGGCTTTCGGCGAGCGCTGGCCGGCGCGCCAGTTTTTCATCCCGGCCATTGTGCTGTTCGCCATGAACGGTTTATGGCTGATCGTGATGACGGTGAAGAATACGCCGCCGGGCGGTGGCGGGCTGGGATATTGAGCCGCCACCGTTCCCTCCGCTGCTCACAACATCGATTCCCTCAGTGCACCGTAATGCTGATGGTCTGTTTGAAGATCACGCCGGCGCTGTCCTTGGCCTGCACGGTGAACCGGTGTGCTCCGGCTGCGATAGTGACGAGAGTGTCGAGTGAGCCTCCGGATTTGGTGAGGATAGGGCTGCCATCCAGATAAATCTGCATGAAAGAAACAGCCACGGAATCCTTTGTGGCTGCGACCACATGAACCGGCGAAGTTACGGTAGCGCCATTTATCGGGGAGCAAATATTCACGGATGGCGAAGTCGGACCAGCCGTACACGCTGTGGGAGTTGGAGTCGGAGTTGGCGTTGGCGTTGGGGTCGGAGTTGGAGTCGGAGTTGGCGTCGGCGTAGGAGTTGGAGTGGGCGTAGGAGTCGGGGTCGGGCTGGTGCTGACAGTGATGTTTTCCGTCTGCTTGAAGATTACTCCTGCGCTGTCTTTGGCCTGCACGGTCAGGCGATGCGTGCCGGCGGTCATCGTCAACTGCGCGTCCAGCGATTTTCCAGTCTGGGTTACTTTGGCGACCCCGTCCACGTAGGCTTGCACAAAAGAGACAGGATTGGAGTCCGTGGTGCCGGCAACCACATGAACGGGCGACGCGGCCGTCGCATTCGCTGCAGGCACGCAGATGGTCACGCTGGGATTGACTGAGCTGAGCGTACACGCGGGCGCGCCGGGTATGGCCGTGAGATAGATATTGAGTTGCGTGTCCAGGCTGTCATTTACGGTCTCGTTCGCCGTACTCGGGTTGAAGCCGTCATCGGTGGCGGTGAAGGTATACGTTCCTGGCGCAATGGGGAGATGGTATGTTCCATCCGCTGCCGTAGTAGTGGAGACGCCGGCCGCGCTCACTGTCACGCCTGCGAGCGCGCCGCAGGTGGATCGATTTCGCACCTTCCCGCTGATGCTCCCGGCCCCGGTGGTTGGGTTGGGATTTTGCAAAGCTAGTGTGAACTGGTCGGCCGCGTCCGTCAGGAATTGATTCAGAAACGGCGAATACGTCTGCACGGAAATGGTATTCGAAGCCGGATGAAAGGTGTAAATACGCAGCCAGCCATTGCCACCGTTGGCGACGGTCTGAAAATTTATGAATACCTGGTTGACCAGATTTCCGTTATCGCCGAGGTCGGTCCGGTGCGAGGTGTTTCCATTGGTATAGTGGCCGTTCAGCACCATGATCACGTTGGAGTGTTTGCGCAGACGCTGCCACATGTCCTGGCCGTCGGCGTTGGCGGGAAGCGGCATGTCCTGCGTATCGCAGAGATCTTCCCGCTTGCCATTGGACTGGAGAAAAGAATGTGTCACCACAATAGCCTGCATCCCCGGATTGGCTGAGAGGATTCCATCGGCCCAATTGAGGGAGGTGCTGCGGGGGCGGTACTCCAGCATGAGAAACAGATATTGCTGGCCATTGATGGTGAGCACGCCGTAAAAATTTTCGTTGCTGCCGGTGGGAAACATGCCCTGGTAAAAAGACTTGCCGGCATAGCGCACGGGTCCAAATGTGTTGTTGAATCCGGTCACGCTACGGCTAACTTTGGGATTAGCGCCATCGTAGTCGTGATTTCCTATGGCGAGCAGGTAGGGAACTGCCGCCATATCGAGCAGGCGGAACGCGGCGTCGGCGTTCTGCTCCTGGGCCGGATCTGCGCCGTCGTTTACTATGTCGCCTTCGCCCAGCACCATCTGGATATTCAAGGCCTGCTGGTTGTTGACGATCCACTGCGTCTGCGAGTTCAGGACAGTAGGAAAAAACTGAGCTTCATTCTGCGTGTCGGGCAAGGCGATGATGGTGAAGTCCTGCGCAAGAACAGGTGCTGCGACAAACAGGGAAAGAACGGCTATGAATATCGTGCGACGAAGGGTCTGCATGGATTCTGCCTCGTGCCAGATAGCTGCATCGCTGGCTCTCGATGAGGGGGGATCCAGAAACGCGGGCTGCGGGACTGCCGGTTGCGAAGCAGTTGGATAAAGCTGGGATGAGGAGATTGCCCGGAACTGGACCTGCCGCGTGGCGCATTGGTGTACTTCGCTTACTCGCTATGATGGTTCCGGTGCAGCTCTCGTGGCTTAAATTCTTATTAATTCTTCAGCGCGGCGCAATTTGGCGCTGGTATTTGTAAAGGCAAGTACAAATCGGTCTTATATTCTAAAGACAAAATCAGAGAAGGATTAAGGGTTGCGCCTTGGGTCAGGAGTCCTTTTCGACTGGTTTTTGCTGAGCCCGTCTGATTCGCTGCGGGCCTTTTCGCTGCGGCGGTTGAGCATAGTGAAGATACACAGGACAAACGTGGGCGCTCTCGGCGACCGCAAGAATCGCCTTATTCTGGCTGGCAGCCACAAGCAGCCCGCAAGAGGCGCAGTAGGACTCGATGAGTCCCGGCGTGTAGGCGTTCTCGCGCCTAAGGCAACTCTGGCTGTTGGCCATAAAAAAATGAAGGTGGAATTCGGCACTGATACTACATGAGAACTGGCAGTTCGTCACGCAAGGAAATTGGCCAGAAGAGGCAAGCGTTTTTCTCGCAGAATTGAACTGCTATTGCGGCTATCCGAGTTGCGTTCGAGCAATGAGGGCGATCCGATTTGTGTTTCTTAGCAATCTCTGGACTTCAGTAACTTGCCGGGTCAAAAACCTGCATGCCATTCTTTTTCTTGTTCTTGCGAGGAAACCGCTGAAATCGGATGCGATGCTCTCTAAAAATTCTTCCGGCGCTGTTCCTGGCTTGTTCATTGCTTCTGCAAGCGCAGGAGTGGCGGCCTGCCGGCCCCGAAGGCGGCAGTGTGCGCAGCCTGGCGTACGATCCCTCGAATCCCGACCGCATTTTTCTCGGCACAAGTTCTGGACGGCTTTATCTCTCCACCAACGGCGGCGCAACCTGGTCACGTTCTGCTCATCTGGGAAGCGGGAGCGAGCTGGTGCTGGACCACGTTCTCATTGATCCGGTTGATTCCCGGAATATCTACGTCGCCGGATGGAACGCGCAGTCACCTTACAGTGATGGCGATCTGTTTCGGAGCAATGACGGCGGCAAGACCTGGGACCTGCTGCCCGGCATGCACGGCAAGTCCATCCGCGCACTCGCTCTTGCGCCCTCCGACCACAAGCTTCTGGTAGCCGGAGCGCTCGACGGCATTTTCCGCAGCCGCGACGGCGGAGACACCTGGGAGCGCATCTCGCCCGCTCATCACGCGGAGATTCGGCAGATTGAATCCGTGGCCATCGACCCCGCCGACTCCAACATTATTTACGCGGGGACCTGGCATCTGCCGTGGAAGACCAACGATGGCGGCAAGACCTGGCACAACATCAAGAAGGGCGTGATTGACGACTCTGACGTCTTTTCCATCGTGATCGATCAGAAAACCCCGGCAAACATTTACATCAGCGCGTGTTCGGGGATCTATAAAAGCGAATCCTCCGGCGAGCTCTTTCGCAAGATCCAAGGCATTCCTTATTCGGCGCGGCGCACTCGGATGCTGAAGGTGGATCCGGCAGACCACAACGTCATTTACGCCGGCACAACGGAGGGCCTGTGGAAGAGCACCGATGCAGGCGCAACCTGGAAGCGCACGACCACGGCCAACATCGTGATCAATGATGTGTTGATTGATCCGCGGCAGCCTGCGCGCGTGCTTCTGGCCACGGACCGCGGCGGCGTTCTTGCCAGCAACGACGGAGGACTCACCTTCGCTTCCTCCAACTACGGTTTCACTCACCGCCAGGTTGCGGCGTTGCTGGTGGACCGCAATGACAAGTCTACAATCTACGCGGGCCTGCTCAACGACAAGGAGCAGGGAGGAGTTTTTGTTTCGCGCGATGCCGCACGAAGCTGGACGCAGATGAGCGCCGGGCTGGATGAACGCGATGTCTTTGTGCTGCGCCAGTCGCCCGAGGGCATTCTGTTCGCGGGAACGGACCGTGGCATTCTCCGCTTCGATGCCGGCCAGAACCGCTGGATTCCGCTGAACCCGCCGGCTCCCGCGCTCGAATCCGTTTCTTCAAAACGCAAGCGCACGCAGCCACAGGCGAGCTCTGATCCAATTAACGGACGTATTCTTGATTTGGAATTGACCCCGCAGCGTTGGTACGCGGCGACCGCGGACGGCCTTCTTACCAGCAGCAATCATGGAGAGAGCTGGCATAGTGAAGAAGCGCCGCAACTGAAAGCCGCCGAGAACATTGCTGCCGCGGGAAGCATGCTGGCGGTGGCCGGCCGCAACAACGTCACAGTCACGCTCAACGGCGGGGAGAGTTGGCTGGCGGCAAAACCTCTGAACACGATCATTAACTCGATTGCGATTGATCCGCGGGGCGCCGGGGCGCTGTGGGTGGGCGCTCGCGACGGCATCTACCGCAGCACCGACCTGGGCGATACCTGGACGCGCATCAACTCGCTGCGCCTTTCCAACGTTGCCAGCGTTGAAGTGGACGCGGAAAACCAGCGGGTCCTGGCCATCGGCGCCGGATCCAAGAACATCTATGAAACGCGCGATAATGGGCGGACATGGTCAGCGATCAACTCCGGCTGGCTGCTGCGGTCAGTCTATCTCGCCGGCGATCGGTTACTGGCCACCACTCCGTTTGATGGAGTAATTCTTCAGCCTGAAGCGCTTGCCGGACCTGCTACGGAAGCTGCGGATGGCGGTAATCGCTAGG
>DATEGH010000356.1:0-6325 GCA_035280185.1 Terriglobales bacterium | reverse complement strand
CCCCGTCCCAGCATCATTCATCGCAAGACCCGCATCATCTTTGCCGACTCTGCTGAAGACGCCTACGAAAAGGCGCTGACTATGAGCGCCGAGCATGAACCTGCTTACCTCAACAGGAACCAGGAAGCAGCCCAGATCAGGTACTGGGGCCTAAGCGAATTGAATCTGCTGGACGAACAGCAGGGCGCGGAAACGAACGCCAAGCCACGGCCTACGGTTCATTACCGCAAGTCTGACGAGCTGACCCCTGCCCAGATTGCCATGCTGATGTCCATGATCAAGCCGGGGGCGCTGCCGAACTAGGCTTTTCCTCGTCTTTCGGGAACAGCACCGAGGCAAGCACTGAAATCCCCAAAACCCCTGCAATGACAGCGAGGGCCATCCAGGTAGGAAGTTCGTATTTCGCCGAAACAAGCATCTTGGCTCCGATGAACATCAGGATGACGGCTAACCCATAGTGCAAGTAGTGGAAAATCTTCATTAGTCCTGAAAGAGCGAAGAACAACGACCGCAATCCCAGCACGGCAAATACGTTCGAGGTGTAGACGATGAACGGGTCGCGGCTGATGGCCAGGATGGCGGGAATTGAATCTGTGGCGAAGAGAACGTCAGTGGTTTCCACTACCAACAGCACAATGAAAAGGGGGGTCGCCAGTGTCTTGCCTGCCCGGCGGATGAAGAAAGCGTGGCCGTGATATTCCTCCGTTACGGGAACCAGCTTGCGCGTGAGCTTCAGAACTGGATTCCGGCCGGGATCAACTTGCTCCTCATCGCCTTCTCGCAATAACTGAAACCCGCTGTACACCAGGAATGCGCCGAACAGGTAAAGAATCCAGTGGAACCGCTGGACCAGCGCGACTCCCGCCACGATGAAAATGCCGCGCATGATAAGCGCGCCGATGATCCCCCAGAACAGCACCGTCCGCTCTTGTTCGGGTGGAACTTTAAAGTATGCGAATAGCAGGATAAAAACAAATAGATTATCAACGCTTAAGGCTTCTTCAATGATGTAGCCCGTGACGAACTCGAGGGCCTTCGAAGCGCCGAGCCACTGATGGATAAACACCGCAAACGCAAAGGCAAGGGCGATCCAGATGGCGCTGCTCAACAACGCTTGCTTGAATGGAATCACGCGGCCGCCCCGGTTCCAGACCGTCAGATCCAGAAATAAGAGAGCCAGAATGACCGCATTGAAAATGACCCAGAACCAAATGCTCATTGGAAACGATGTTTCACGCGAGTATGCGAGCGATTAGAAATGAATTGCAGGAAAAGGAAAAGAGGAGGTGCTTTGCGAGATCAGAATCCCGCGAAAACACGGCTGAACTTCACGCTCCCGCAGCGGCAGTAATCTGGCTCCGGCGTATCTCAGGCACGCCCATAATGCTGATGCCTGCGGAAGGATTTTCAACTGCATTGACCAGCGCAGCCACAATCTGCTCGACCGTTACCAGGCCGAGCCGCAAGGCAGATTCGCGCGTTTCGGGAATGAGTTCAAGGAGACGGTAAACCGGCTGGAGAGCATAGGGCCATCGATGCCCCGGGCCCAGCACGTACCAGGGACGCAGAATGGTCGCATTCAACCCGCTCTGTCGAATGAACTGCTCGCACTGCTGCCGCACCTCAACATAGGCCTTCATCACCGGTGCGGGATGGGCAACACTGATGAACACGAAATGCAGGACGCCTACCGCGCCCGCAACTTTCACGGCCGCCCGCAAAGCAGTTAGATCGACCGAGCGGAACTGGGCCGCCTTGGCCGGACTGGGATGGGAGACACCAACCAAATGGACAAACGTTTCGCATCCACGCACTGCGTCGAGATAGGTATCCGTGAGAGCATCGCCAATTTCAGGTTTGGCGCCGGAGGGCAGCTTTGTGACCGAGGGAGCCCGAACCAGGGCCCTCACGGAATGGCCACGCCCAACTAATAAACGCAGCAGCCTGGAGCCGATGTAACCGGTTCCTCCGGTGACGAATACTTCACGCGACTGCATACTTCCCTAACGCTTGACGTACTGAATTCTCTTCCGTAATGGATTGCGAAAATGCATCATGCCAGCTTTGCCGGGTCGGTGTTGGCGCCACAGAGCACCACTCCAACACGTTCGCCGGACGCGGGACTATAAACTCCTGAGGTGAGAGCAGCCAGAGCCGTAGCACCGCCCGGCTCGGTGACAATCCGAAGTTTTTGCCAAAGGAGCTGTTGGGCTTCCAGGATTTGCTCATCGCTCACCAGAACCGAGTGATGCACAAACCTTTGAGCGATCGGAAACATGAACTCCCCCACGCGACGCGCGCCCAGAGAATCAGCGGCCACGCCCCCGACTTCCACGTCCACAATGCATCCGGCTTCCAGCGCGCGGTACAACGATGGCGCACGCTTCGGCTCTACGGCCACAACGCGGACCCGGTCCTCAAACCATGCGGCAACTCCTCCGATAAGACCTCCGCCACCGACCGCGGCCAGTACGGTATCCAGTTCCGACCCTATCTCTTCCAATTCCATGGCGAGGGTCCCCTGGCCTGCCAGAACCAGGGGATCATCGTAAGCATGGATCGGCAATGCTCCTGTCCTTGCTGCGTGCTCTTTGCTTGCGGCTAGAGCTTCGGCATAGTCTTTTCCACCCACATGGACTTGAGCTCCGTACCGGCGAAGGCGTTCTACTTTGTTCGGTGGCGAAATGGTCGGAACAAAAATCTCGGCGGGATGTCCAAGTTGCTGCGCGGCATAAGCCACGGCAGCGCCATGATTACCGCCGGAAGCAGCAATCACACCGGCTTCGGGTATTTCGCGGGTAAGAAGAAAGTTGAATGCGCCACGAGGTTTGAATGAGCCGGCGTGCTGCATGAATTCAAGCTTCAGGAAGACCGCGGCATCCGTCCCAAATGTTCCTGGTTCCAGCGCGAGTACAGGCGTGCGGCGGGTGTAAGGCGCTATGCGTCGGGCCGCTTCCAGGATGTCGGTTCGTGTGACGGCAGCGGTTTCCGGAATTTTGGCAGAAACCGCGGATTTGCTGCTCATGACTAGAAATCGTACACCGCCAGTTGCCCAGTGTTAGAAACTTTAACGGAGGCCACGAACGAGAGCTGCCATGTTTCCTATTTTCAGCAGCTTGCATCGTTTGGTTCGACAAACTCCCCATAGCAGCGGAAAATGGTAGAGCTCTCGTTTTGTCGATGCTTCCGGGTTTCAAAATTCGTGCGCTTTTTTTCCTACTGCTGGTTTCAGCCGGCGTGTGGGGGCAATCCGTCCGGCAGGAGAACCAGCAGGTTCCGGCAGAAGCAGACAGCGCATTTCTTGCCAGCCAGGGAGCACAGCAACGGTTCGAGTTCGCCAGCAAGATTTCTGATGATTCCGCACTCGCACTCAGACAGCAGCGGCTTTCCAGCGTTCCGTTCTTCCATGGTTCATTCCTGTTTCAAGGAACAACGTTTCCTTACACCGTAGTGGGAAGCAGACCTCAGGATGGCGCAAGCACGACGATCTCGACGCAGATCCTTCCAATATCCATGCTCTTCGAAGGCTACGTAGATGACAAAGGAGAACCGATCGTACTTGATCCCCAGCCGCTGCTTCCCCGCGTGCTGAACTCGCCCAACTTTCGCTCCGCCAGCTACCAGACCGGATTCACCCAGTTTGGCGACGCAGTGCAGCGCGCCGAATTCTACGGCAGCATGGCGCCTGAATGGCATACCGTGCTCAAAACGCCTCAGGAACTGAAGGCCGTGAACATTGTGGTGCCGCGAGGCATGGCCAAGGTATTCCGCAATCCCGCGAACGGCGCCGTTTACGCGCTGGTGGACAGCTCTTTCTTTATTTCGCAGCTCAACACCATTGTGCAGATGGCGCAGCTTAGACCCGACGCGCTGGCCATCCTTCTCACCAACAACGTGCTGCTGGCCCCCGAAGCCGACGTAAAGCGCTGCTGTGTTCTCGGCTTCCACACGGCATTCGACGCCGGCCAGCAGGGCAGCAGGCGACTGGTACAGACAATGGTATGGGCCAGTTGGGTTGATTCGGGAATCCTGGGAGCGAATTTTGGCGATGTGACGCCGCTCAGTCATGAGATCGGCGAATGGTTTAATGATCCTTTCGGCAGCAATCAGACGCCGGAATGGCAGCATCCGCTGGCATCGCTTGGCTGCCAAAGCACACTTGAGACCGCCGATCCGGTGGCGGCCCTCCCCGGGTCGTCGTTCCCGGTAACAATTGACGGCATCACCTTTCATCCTCAGACCCAGGTCCTGCTGCAGTGGTTCAGCCGCCAACCTTCCGATGCCATCGATGGCGCCTACACCTTCCCCGACCAGCACTTGCTCACCAGTCCTTCGCAGTCCTGCCAATCGCGATAAAGCCACATTCTTTTTTCAGTGTCTCGTCGATTTCTGTGGTCGAGTACGACGTATTGGTGAAAAACAAAATCCGGAGGGATTAACCATGCAATATCTGTTGCTGATTTACCAATCTGAAGCGCAGTGGGATGCCATCAGTGAAGCGGACCGGCAGAAGATCTACAAAGAATATGGCGACCTTAGGGAGGACCTGCAGAGCAAGGGTAAATACATCGGCGGTCATCAACTGCAACCTATAGCGACGGCTACTACAGCGCGCGTCCGCGACGGCAAGAAGCTCATCACCGACGGCCCATTCGCAGAGACGCGCGAACAACTCGGCGGATATTTTCTGGTGGAAGCCAGAGACCTGGACGATGCTCTCGCCATTGCGGCGCGCATTCCCAGTGCAAGGTCAGGCTCGATTGAGGTGCGGCCCGTGGTGATGCGATAGCTCGGCTTGAGACAGAGACGCGGACATGGATTTACAATTGTCCGCTCGTCGAAAGAGGAAACCGAATGCGCCGCAATCACCTTGTCTTCATTATCTCCGTTGCAGTTTTCACGTTGCTTTCATCGCTGTCCGTTTTCGCCGCCACGCAATACAAGCTCAAGCAGAAATTCGTGCTTGGAGGCGAAGGTGGATGGGACTATCTGACTTATGATCCTGCCGGGCATCGCCTGTTCATCGCGCGAGCGACAAGGGTGATGGTTGTCGATCCGGAGAAGGGCTCAGTGCTGGGTGAAATTCCGAACACCCCCGGCGTGCACGGCGTGGCTCTGGCGCAAGATCTTGGGAAGGGCTTTACCAGCAATGGCCGCGAGAACACTGTCACCGTTTTCGATCTTAAAACCTTGAAGGAAACGGCTCGCATCAAGCTGGACGCCGAGAATCCTGACGCCATCATGTACGAGCCGGTCTCAAAACGGATCTTCACTTTCAACGGACGCAGCCACAACGCGACGGCGATCGATGCGGAAAAAGGCAGCGTGATTGCCAACATTCCGCTCGATGGCAAACCTGAGTTTGCAGTGGCTGACGGAAACGGCACAGTGTTCGTTAACATCGAGGACAAGAGCGAACTCACCAGCATTGATGCGCGCAATGCAAAAGTGCTGAACACCTGGCCGCTTGCGCCGTGCGAAGAGCCGAGCGGTTTGGCCATTGACCAGAAAAACCGCAGACTCTTCGCCGGTTGCGACAATAAGATGATGGCGGTTGTAAACGCCGATACCGGCAAAGCGGTTACCACGATTCCCATTGGGCAGGGCGTAGATGCGAATCGATTCGACCCGGAGACTGAGCTTGCTTTCAGCTCCAACGGCGATGGCACCCTGACTGTCGTGCACGAAGATTCGCCGGACAGATACAGCGTGGCGCAGAACGCCGAAACACAGCGCTCAGCGCGCACCATGGCCTTGAATCCCAAAAACCACGAGGTGTATCTAGTGGCGGCGGAAATCGAACAGGCGCCTCCGGAAAAACCAGGCGAACGCCCTCGCCGGACCATGAAACCGGGAACCTTCACGTTGCTGGTAATGGAAAAGAAATAAGAGTGAGCGAAAGCTCTTAATTTTGATCTCGGGTTTCCTCAGGTTATAAAGGCAGTATCACCCGGTCTCATCGTGCTTTTCATGGGTTAGAGTTAAAGACAACCCATGCGAAATCTGATTGTCTGCTTGATGCTTGTGCTTGCGCTTGGCGCAGCACAGGCGTCGGGGCAGGAAGAAAATCACTCGCGTCCTGTGACTTCGGTGAAGCAGGCGTTCGTAAACATTCCTGATGACCAAAAGGCCATCTGGACCAGCCCGCGCCATATCCACAAACAGGACCTCTTCTGGCTGGCGCCGCTGGCGGGAACTACTGCTGTCCTGATCGGTAGTGATGAGCACAGCATGGCGCGGGAGCGTTCGAACCCCGCCGCAATCAGCTTGAGCAACAGAGTTTCGAATGGAGGCCTGATCGCCTTGGCTGCCCTGCCCGCCAGTA
>DATEGH010000355.1:0-23110 GCA_035280185.1 Terriglobales bacterium | reverse complement strand
CTCATGGAGAAGTTCGCCGCTGCCGGATAAGCGAATCATTTGCCTTCATCTGCTAATCAGGCAGGTTTGGAAGATCCACTACGGGACGAATCTCCACGGTGCCCTTGCGGGCTCCCGGGATTCGCTCCGCGATGGCAATCGCCTCATCCAAGTCTTTTGCATTAACCATGTAGTAACCGCCCAACTGTTCTCTTGTCTCGGCAAATGGCCCGTCGAGCACACTACGTTTGCCCTCCCGTACCCTCACGCTCGTGGCGGTCGCAACCGGTTGCAGCGGGGAGGCTGAAATGTACTGTCCTTTGTCTTTCAACTCATGTGCCAGTCCGGTGGATTCCCCGTAGCAAAGCTGCCGCTCCGGTTCCGTCCAGGCATTCTCGTCGGCGTAAATCAGCAACATGTATTTCATAGTTCCTCTTTGATCGTCGAACGAAGGGCTTCGAATCGACACTCACTGCCGCATATTTGGGCTTCTTTCATGCCCGTCGCCTTAGCGAAAATCGTTCTTGTCCGAGCCATCTCCCAGTATAAGCAGTCCTCCGTGAGATGCGAGCGCTCCTGCTTTTTCTCATAGCGACCGCTTCATCATTTACAATTTGCGATTCTCCATTCCTCTTCTTAGGAGCCAATCATGAACCTGACCCGCGCGCTGCTGGCCACGCTGCTCTGCTCGGTGACACTCATTCCACTCTCTGCAAGCAAGAGCGCCGCGCCTGACGAAGAACCGCTCTATGGCTACAACTCGGCAAGTTCACCGGCAGAGCGCGATTGGGAGACTAAGCTGCGGGCTATTCCCGATCCCAAGATCATGCGCGACACCATGCAGCGTCTCAGCGCGCGGCCGCACCATGTCGGCTCGCCCTACGATAAGCAGAACGCCGAGTGGATCCTGGCCCAGTTCAAGTCCTGGGGACTGGATGCGCAGATTGAAACCTTCGACGTGCTCTTTCCAACTCCGAAAGAGCGCGTGCTTGAACTTGTCTCGCCGACACGTTACACCGCCAAATTACAGGAACCGCCCGTCCCTGGCGATTCGACTTCCAGCCAGACCAGCGAGCAACTTCCCACTTACAACGCCTACTCGATTGACGGCGACGTGACGGCTCCACTCGTCTACGTGAATTATGGGCTGCCCAAGGATTATGAAGAGCTGGACCGCCTTGGCGTTTCCGTGAAGGGCGCCATTGTGATTGCGCGTTACGGAAACTCCTGGCGCGGCATTAAACCCAAAGTTGCGGCTGAGCACGGCGCTATCGGCTGCATCATCTATTCCGATCCGCGCGACGACGGCTACTTTGAAGACGACGTTTTCCCGCAAGGTCCCATGCGCAACGAGAACGGCGTGCAGCGCGGCAGCGTGATGGATATGCCGACCTATCCCGGCGACCCAACTACGCCGGGTGTAGGCGCAAAAGCCGGAGCAAACGTGAAGCGATTGGCGCTCAAGGACATTACTACCCTCACGAAAATTCCCACGCTCCCCATCTCCTATGGTGACGCCAAGCCGCTGCTGGCGGCCCTCAAAGGTCCTATGGCGCCGGCCAGTTTTCGTGGCGCACTGGCGCAGCCTTATCACGTCGGTCCTGGACCAGCCAGAGTGCATTTGAAAGTGCAGTTTAACTGGGACATCAAGCCGGTGTACGACGTCACGTTCAGAATTCCGGGAGCGGAAGCGCCCGACCAGTGGATTGTGCGCGGCAACCATCATGACGCGTGGGTGAACGGCGCAGAAGATCCCATCTCAGGCCAGATTGCACTGCTGGAAGAAGCGCGCGCCATGGGCCAGCTCCTCAAGCAGGGTTGGAAGCCCAAGCGCACCATTATTTATTGCGCATGGGACGGCGAGGAACCCATGCTGCTCGGTTCTACGGAGTGGGCAGAGTATCACGCCGATGAGCTTCGCCGCCATGCCGCCATCTACATCAATACGGATGGCAACGGCCGGGGCTACTTGTCTGCGGAAGGCTCACACTCTCTGGAGAAGTTCGTCAACAACGTCGCTCACGACATCACCGATCCGGAGAAAAACATTTCCGTTTGGAAGCGTGCCCAAGCCGGCCGGCTCGTCCGCGGCAGTCCGGAAGACAAAAAAGAAGCAAGAACGCGCGCTGACCTGCGCATTGACGCGCTTGGCTCCGGCAGTGACTACACCGCCTTCATTGATCATCTGGGAATTGCTTCGCTCAACGTTGGATACGGCGGCGAGGATGACGGCGGAATCTACCATTCCATCTACGACGATTTCTACTGGTTTACCCATTTCTCGGATACGAATTTTGTCTATGGCCGGGCGCTCGCTCAAACCATCGGCTCGATGGTGCTGCGATTTGCGGATGCCGACGTGCTGCCTTACGACTTCACCGACTTCGCCGACACCATGCACAAGTACGATGACGAATTGAAGAAGCTGCTCAAAGACCGGCAGGATGAGGCTCGCGAGCGCGACCAGAATATGGCTGATGGCGTGTATGCGGCCACATCAGACCCGCGCCGCCCGACTGTTTCTCCGCCCAAAGAAGAGGAGCCGCCGTTCATCAACTTCGCTCCGCTGGATAATGCGCTGGCCAAACTTGACACCAGTGCCGAGCGCTACAGCAAAGCAATGAAGGCGTTTACTTCGCCTGCAAACGGGAACACTGCAGGCGCCGGCGCCTCATCACCACCTTTGTCGCAGGGGCTGGAAGCGCTCAACCAGAAGCTGATTGAAACCGAGCGCAAGCTCTCAGACGCACAAGGCTTGCCGCGCCGGCCCTGGTACCAGAACCTGATTTATGCTCCTGGTTTTTATACCGGCTATGGAGCCAAAACCTTTCCCGGCGTGCGCGAAGGAATTGAAGAGAAGCGCTACGCGGAGGCGGAACAGCAAGTCACACGTGTTGCCAAGGCGCTTGAGGATTACGCTGCGTCCATCGACCAGGCAGCGGCGGATTTGGAGCAAACGGAAAAGAAATAGGGGCTGCAAGGACAAAGGACTAGCTTTTTCTACGAAGTCACTGGCTGCCGGACGAGCTTCTTGAGAGCCTGTACAAACTTCTGATTCTGGTCCGGAGTTCCGATCGTCACGCGGATGCCGTTGGGAATTCCCCAAGGCACGAGCGAGCGCACAATCACGCCTTCAGCCTGCATCCTTTGCGAGAAGGCGTTCGCGTCTTCCTCAACTTCAAAGTAGATGAAATTCGCGCTGGTCTCGACGGCGGGCACGCCAAGCTCCCTAAGTCGCGGCATGAGCCAGGCTGCTCCGGCAGCGTTGTTCTCGACTGTCCGGCGGACGTGCTCTTGGTCACGTATCGCCGCCAGACCTGCGGCCTGAGCGATGGCGGAAACGGAAAACGCGTTGCGAAGGCGGCCGAAGTACTGCAGCAGCTCAGGATGTCCGCAGCCATAGCCCAAACGCAATCCGGCGAGGCCGTGCGCTTTGGAGAACGTCCGCAGCACCAGGATATTGGGACGGCCGGCGCGAACATATTCGAGCGAGCGCGTGTAAGTGATGCCGCGCTGCGCAGCAAAGAACGTTGCAAAGTCGTAATACGCTTCGTCCAAAACGACAAGGAAGTGCTCTGGCGCGCGGCTGAGGAACCGTTCCGTGGCATCGGCGTCAAACATGGTTCCCGTCGGGTTGTTTGGATTGGCGAGGAGCACTACGCGCGTCTGCTCATTGATCGCGGCGGCGATCGCATCCAGATCATAGCTATCGCGGCGCATGGGTGTGGTAATCAGTTCGCCACCGGCCGCGCGCGTGACAATGGGATAGCTGATAAACGAGCGTTCGCTGGTGACGCAGTTCAATCCCGGAGCAAGCAAGGTGCGCGCCAGGATATCAAGCAGTCCAAGAGAGCCATCGGCAAGAAAGATGTTTTCCGGGGAGAGCTTGTGCCGAGTTGCCAACTCCTGCCGCAACTCGCTCGCTTCGTTATCGGGGTAAAAGTTCACCTCGTTTGCGGCGACGCGAATGGCTTCCACCGCACGAGGCGACGGTCCCCACGGATTTTCATTGGAGGCCAGTTTGATCATGGCCATCCCGGATTCGCGTTGCGCCTGGCGAACGGCTTTGCCGGAGACGTATGTCGCCAGCCGGCGAATGTGATCGGGAATCAGCTCAAGCAGTGGTTTCATGAAGGCGACTGTATGTTGTAACAGATCAGGGGCAGGATAGCGAGAGCAGGATCAGCGCGGCGCGCGCTTCTGGCGCGATGCATTTGAACGAGTATCGTGCGAAGGACGGTTGAAATTTGTACTCTTCTCGCTCTGTACGGTTCGCCGCCGATCACGGCGTGCGGCGGGTTTTTCGCGAGATTCGGAACGCACCTTGCCGAGGAAGCGCGAGGTGAGTTTTACATCCCGTAAGGCGGGTTGCTTTGAGCTTTTGTCTCCGCCGGCTCGACGCAGCAAGGCGATCTCCTTTGGAGTCAGCTCGCGCGATTCTCCCGGTTCTACATCCAAGGTGAGCGGGCCATAGCGCACGCGCTTGATCTTCTCCACATGATGGCCGACCTCTTCAAACATGCGGCGGATCTGGCGGTTTTTGCCTTCAATCAGCGTGACTTCATACCACGGATTCTCCGCCTCTCGCACGATGCGAATCTGCGCCGGTGCCGTCTGCACGGCATGCATACCCCGCGGTCCCGGTTTGCTGCCAATGCGAATCCCACGCCGAAGGTTCTCGATGTTCTCTTCGGTCGGCTGGCCGGAGACTTTAACCAGATA
This sequence comes from Terriglobales bacterium, assembly GCA_035280185.1. Lineage (GTDB taxonomy): Bacteria > Acidobacteriota > Terriglobia > Terriglobales > Acidobacteriaceae > Angelobacter. Next base: position 18,409 of record DATEGH010000355.1, on the reverse strand, counting down.
GGTTTTCGGCACATGCGAAGAGGCGCGGGTGAGATGATTTGCCAACTCGCCATCGTTGGTCAGCAGCAAGAGGCCTTCGCTGCCATAGTCAAGCCGACCCACGGGATAAATGCGCTCGCCCCTGCCTTTCATCAGCTCCATGATGGTCGGACGGCCCTCAGGATCGGAAATCGTAGTGACGTAGCCTTTTGGCTTGTTGAGAAGAAGGTAAACCCGGCGCTCCGCTCCACGCAGCAGCTTTCCATCGACCTTGATGTGGTCGCGTCCCGGGTCAGCCTTGGTTCCCAACTCGGAGACAATCTGGCCGTTGAGCGTGACGCGTCCCTGCGCGATTAACTCTTCAGCCTTGCGGCGGGAAGCGATTCCGGCGGAGGCGATGATCTTTTGCAGACGCTCTTCGGGCACGCGATCAGCCTCCTTTGCTTTCTGAGGCGACCTCGCCCGCAACTTCCTCGTCCGTTCGATTATGACGCGGATCAGAAGAGACGGTAGGCTCAGTGATATTCTCCGGCGTTTCAGCTTTATCCTCGGCCATCTGCTCTACGCCGCCATCGTCCTCTTCGTGCGGAACGCCGGTAGCATCCGGCAGAGCAGAATCGCGAGCAGGCAAGAGCTCTTCCTGCAATTCTCCGGCTGCGAGCTTTTCGAACTCCTCAAGGCTGGGTAGTTCGTTGAGATCGCGCAGTCCGAAGCGCAGCAGGAAATCCTTGCTGGTGCGGTAGAGCATAGGCCGGCCCACAACAGCCTTGCGGCCCGCGGTGGTGATCAGCTTGCGGTCCAGTAGAGTGCCAATGACGCCGCTTGAATCCACGCCGCGAATGTCATTGATTTCCGGCACCGTCACCGGCTGCTTGTAAGCAATTACCGAAAGAGTTTCCAGCGCCTGGAGCGACAGCCTGACCGGCGGTTTCAAGCTCTTGGAGAATGCGCGCACCACGTCATGATGTTCCGGCTTGGTAGACATGCGATATCCGCCCGCGACCTGGCGGATTTCGATGCCGTGATCGTCGCGGTTGTATTCCGCAATCAGTTCTTCCAGAAAAGGCTTGAGCAACGCGCGCAGCTCGGCCTTCTCACTCTTTTCTTTTGATTTCGCAGCTTTGGAGGAAGGTGCTTCAGCCTTTGATTCCGCTTCGGCTACGGAAGACACTGCAGCCTCGTCTTCCACCGCGCCAAGATGTTGCTCTGCATTTTCCGGATCGGGAACCGGCCGCGGCTGCTCTCGCAAGGCAAGCAGGTCATCCTTCAGCAGCGCAGCAAGCTGGTCGAGCGTGACCGGCTCTTCCGCGGCATAAATCAGAGCTTCGAGTTTGGGTTTGAGGGACATGAAGAAGTACTTAGCTCTTAGTATTTAGTACTTAGCTTTTGCGGCGGTGACGGATCAGCCAATTCCCGACTTGAATCTACCGGAAAACAGGCTCTCAACCCGACTGCTAAATACTAAGTACTAACAACTTACTACTGCTTTACCTCCAATCATCCCGGACCATGGCGGCTTCGCCCATAATGGTGTCAAACAGCGGATGCTTTTTCAGCAGGATCTCGCCGAAGACCATTTCCTGCCGCAGCAGAACGGCCTGCAAGCGCACAAGTTCGAGTAACGCAAGGAATGACGCGATCAGGGCGTTGCGCGAGGTGATGTGCTGGAGCAGGCGCTTCAGACGGACCGGACGGTCTTCCATCATGAGCCGGCGCCGGAAATACTCGATCATCTGTCCGACGGTGACGGTCTCTTCGTTTACCTCCAGCACCGGACGGGAACGGGCCCGCTCCAGAATTTCCTGAAACGTTTTGACCAGGTCCACCACGTCGGCTGCGAGTTCCGGCTCCGTGCCTTCCGCGTCCCTGAATTCCTTCATCGCGGGATTGGTCACCACGGCTTCTTCGATCTGCTGCTTTTGCAGAAGCATCTGTGCCGCGTTCTTGAACTTCTCATGCTCGAGCAGGCGCTGCACCAGTTCTTCGCGAGGGTCCTCCTGCTGATCCGGAGGCAAATCGGGATCGCGCGGCAGCAGCATCTTGCTCTTGATGTGGATGAGCAGCGCTGCCATGTAGATGAATTCGGCCGCCAGATCCACATCGAGCTGCTTCAGGTTCTCGACGTAGGCCAGATACTGCGACGTAATCCGCGCGATGGGAATGTCATAAATATCGATGTCCTGCTTGCGGACAAGATCGAGCAGGAGATCGAGAGGACCATCGTAAATTTTTCCTACCGTGACCGCGAAAGGGAACTCGTTGGCAGTGGCAGCGGCGGATTGGGGAGTCTCAGGCATTCAGGAGCAACGTGCTATTGCGAGCTCAATTGAGCACGCTTCGCCTTGTGAATCATTTTAACCGCTGAGGCCCACCGCGAAGCTGTGGAATTCACTTAGTCGATTGAGCTTCTTTTTTTGGAGCTTCGTACTCAGGCGAGAGATGCATGGCCCGGCGAACTTCCTCCATTGTGGCCTGAGCGGTCTTGCGCGCCTTTTGCGAGCCGGCTTCCAGAATATCCCAGGCCAGCTTGGGATCGTTTTCGTAACGTGCGCGGCGCTCCTGCATAGGCTGAAGGATTTTCACGATCGAATCCGCCGCCCAGCGTTTGCACTCAAGGCAGCCAATGCCGGCAGTGGTGCAGCCTGCATAAACGTTCTTGATGGTTTCCTCGTTGCTAAAGATCTTGTGCAGCGAGCCAACGGGGCAATCGTCAGGATTTCCCGGATCGGTGCGGCGAATGCGCCTGGGATCGGTGACCATCGGTTTGAGTTTCTGGCGAACCACCGGCTCGGGATCGCTGAGCAGGATCGCGTTGTTGTACGACTTTGACATCTTGCGGCCGTCAGTGCCGGGAAGCTTGGGCATGGGCGTGAGCAGCGGCTGCGGCTCAGGCAGCACGTCACCATCGCGACCGGGATAAAACTGGTTGAAGCGGCGCACGATCTCGCGCGTCAGCTCCACGTGCGGCACCTGATCTTCGCCCACAGGGACGTAATCGCCTTTGTAGATCAGAATGTCGGCGGATTGCAGCACAGGATAGCCAAGAAATCCGTAGGTCCCGAGGTCTTTGTCTTTGATGTTGTCGCGCTGTTCTTTGTAGGTGGGCACGCGCTCCAGCCAGCCCAGCGGAGTGACCATGGAGAACAGCAGATGAAGTTCCGCGTGCTCGGGAACGTGGGACTGGATGAACAGCGTGCTTCGCTCAGGATCGAGCCCGGCGGACAGCCAATCAATGGCGATCTCCACGCAGCTCTGCTTGACGCGCGAGGTATCAGCGTAGTCGGTGGTCAGGGCGTGCCAATCGGCGATGAAGAAATAACATTCGTATTCGGCCTGCAACTGCACCCAGTTGGAGAGCGCGCCAACAAAATGGCCGAGATGCAGCTTGCCGGTGGGACGCATGCCGCTGAGCACGCGTGGGCGTAAATTTCCATGTTTCTGGGTCATAGAGCGAATGGCAAATGCGGACTGCAGTTAATCAAAATGGTATCACGCGGTGCTCTTGCTTCCTGCCGTGCCGGCGGTCTGCTGCTGGGGCGCGATGGTTTTCACCTTGACCGGCTTGGAGGGTATTCCCACGGAAATCGTGTACGGCGGAATGTCCTTGGTGGCCACTCCCATGGAACCAAGCAGTCCGTGTTCATGCACCCGCACGCCACTCATGATGGTTGCGTGATAGGTGATGCGCGCTCTCGGGCCGATTTCCGTCCGCGTGTTGGTGACAATCATGCCGTCGTTCAGATCGTGCTCGTGGGAATAAACGTTGGCGTAGTCGGAAATGGAACTGCGTTCGTGGATGATGATTTCGCCGCGATCATCGAGCAGCACGTATTTGTGGATGGTGCAGTTGTCTTCGACCGTCAGGTTGTAGCCAAAAGAAACTTCCACGCCGTGGAAGATCTTCACGTTCTTTCCCCGATGCTTGAAGATGTGCTTCGCAAGCATGTAGCGGACGCGAAAACCCAGCCAGTGATTCAGTCCGAGCGGCGAACGGTCAAACATCATCCAGAACCAGATCAGGGGCTTGCGCTCGGCATATTTGGCGGCATCAACATCGCCGTAGTATTCGGGCTCGAGAGTCGCGTTGCGTGGGTCAAAGCCATGGACTTGGGCGCGAGCGGCCAGCGGAGCGTCCGGCCCAGGCTCGGCGTAGGGCCGGCCGAGATAAATTTCGTGCAGCGTGTTGCGCACCACGATGGAGCGATGCTCAACGCTGGGGTTGCTGAACTCCCGGTCGAGCTTGTCGATCCACTGCAGAAATGTTGTTTCAGCAGCCGGTAGCGGGTGCAGGTCGCGGTATTCGTAACGCGGCATAGGCCCTCTCATAAGCACAAATTCGCTGGTTCTCCATCATAACGGGAAACCGTGACTCTGGCTTTCCAGCGGTTCCAGCATTTGATTCCAGCCGAAGCAAAGGGGTGCAGCATTTCAGGGCGACGCTTGCAGATACTGTCATTCCTGACTTGTAGAATGGCATTGAGATGGACTATCGCGAGCAGCAGCAATATCTGAACGGGAGCAAACTCTGGGGAGGAGCAGCGGCTCTGCTTCTATGCATCGCAGCCGGATTTTGCGCCTGGAGCAGCAATGTACAATCGCGTGCTCTGCTTGGTCTTTTTTCGGCGGTGCTGCTCTCGCTGGTGGTTTTTGTTTATTACACCCCTGATTACCTGCACCTGAGCGTGATCCCGGAGAAGCCGGCGCGCTGGGCCATCAAGATCCGCTGGCGACTAATCGCTGCGGTGTTCGTACTCGGGCTGCTGATGGCAGAAAGCGCGCATGGAAGATTGCTGGTACTACTGGCTTTTGCCATTCTCCTGAGCGCCACCTTTATTGCGCGGAAGCTGCCGAGCCGGCGAGTTGCGCTGTTTCTCTGGGCTTGTGAGTTTCTGCTGCTTTCAGGATTTCTGATTGCCGGATCGCTGAACCTGCTTCTTGGCGCAGCATTGCTGGTGGCGGTCACTCATCTGGCGGTGGTGGCTGCTCCCAAATTCAGCAGGATGTTTGCTTCCATTCTGATAGTTGCGGGAGTGCTGGCCGCTTGGCTTAGCGTAATTGAGCGGGAGGGTGCGCCAGTTTTTGCGGCCTTTGCCGGAGTACTCGTTCTCGTGAGTGGCGCAGCTACCTATCTTCTGGTGCGCCGGTCGCAGCGTCAGACAGAGCGCAACGTTGAGCAGGCGATGAGTGAACTGATGGCTTTCACCGGTTATCCTGCGGAACACATCTGCGAACTATGGAGAACCAGCGGACGGCAGCTCGCGGAAAACTGGAAAACGGCGGCGATTCCAGAGCACGATAGGGCGGGGCTAGCGGAGTGGTATCGCGACAATTCGGAGCTCTATCTCTTCGACCTTTCCGGCTACAACCTGGAATACAAACGCATCCGCTCCAACCTGGGCGTGCTGAAGCTGGCGCGCGGCGCTTGCCTGGATTACGGCGCTGGAAACGGCGAGATCCTGCTGGAGCTAGCGAAGCGCGGTCACCCGGTCGTCTATTACGACGTTGAAGGACTCACCATGCGATTCGCCCGAAATCGCGCAGATCAGCGAGGGCTGAAACTTGAGTTCCTTCATTCCAAAGACGATTTGGCCGCTCATGCGAGGGAACACGGGTTTGATACAGTGTTCTCGCTCGATGTGCTGGAGCACCTGCCCGATCTTCCGGGAGAACTCGATTTCCTTTCGTCCATGCTGAATCCGGGCGGGTTGCTGGTGTTCGATGTTCCGGCAGGCGCAACCAAATCTCACCCCATGCACCTGAATCACAATCTTGATGTGGTTGCGTATCTTCGGTCGCGGGGGCTCAAAGACACCCGCAGCCTGCGCCAGCGGATGCCTTTCAGGAAGGAAGAGAAGTATTTCTTCCGGGCTGATCGTGAACGGGAGTCCGCTGCCGTTCCAGAGACAGCGCAGAAGGTCTGATTACTTCTGCGTGACCGTCAGTTTGTGGTAGCCGACGATGGCTGTGTCAATTTTCGACGGCAACTGAAATTGCGAATCCAAGCCGACGTTGGGGTATTTGGGCGTGATGTACTTTTCCACAAAGTACTGGAGTGCCATACGGGGGACTTCCATGCCGTCAATAGTGACGGCGCGCACTTGGACTTTGCCCTGTCTTCCGGAACCGGCTGCATCGGTTTCAACCGTGACATCGTGAGTACCGCTGAAGAGTCCCAGAAGAGGATTGGCGGAATGCTGGTTTTCGCGGATCTCGTCAAAGTCAACCGTTAAGAACGCATCTACTCTGCCGGACTGTCCCTGTAAACGGACCTTCTTGACCCCTTTGGGAATCTCGACCCGGCCAGACGCGAGGTAGTCGTTGATCTCATCCTCTGTCATTACTGTCGGAGTCTGGTCGGGATGTGCCAGCCTTGCGTTTTCCTGGATGTGGTCGAGCTTGCTTTGCATGCTCTGCACCAGCCGGTGAGAAGAATTGCCAGTGGAACGAGCAGAGGACTGCTGTGCCAGGGTTTCCCATCCGATAAAGCAGAATAGGCACACCAGCACAGCTACCAGAATGATGGTTGCGTTTCTCATTGAGTGCGAGCAGCGGCGGTTTCAGCTCTAGCCTGTTGGGAGACGATTACCGGATTTGCCAATGTTCCAGTAATCTCCCAGCGCGAGCCGCTATTGCTCAGCCCAAGCCTGGCTTGCTTTTCAGCAAGGGAAACTGTGCCGCTTAACTCATAGATGCGATTTTCCGCTCTGAATTTGCTTGGCAGCACCTTCAGGCTTTGCCGATCGACTTGCAGCGCACCTTGAAAGGACTGAAACTTGAGTGGGTGTGCGCCATCCACCAGAATGGCACGGCTGCTGCCGTTGCTGACCACATACTCGATTCCGCCTGACAAAGTATTTCGCATGCCCTCAGGCGTGGAACCCTCGAATTTTGCCGAGTATTTCACATTGGCGCGTCCGTTGACCCAGCCGGTGAGCAGTTGCAGTTCCGGCTCGGCGGGATTGATCTTTTCCATGGCCACATTGCTGAAAGACCCGGAGACAGAGAAGCGCGGGTTTCCGGAGCTCCAGTCGGCGCGCCAATCGCCATCAGCCGAACCGCCGGCGAGCCGCGCGGAAATGGAGCTGATGAGCAACGCGTCGTCTCCGAGTTCCACCTTGGCTTTGAAATTCTCAAGCGGAAGGTGCGCAGCCCGCAGTTCGCCGGCGGTGAAAATCCCTCCAGCGCTGAACTTAGGAAGCTTGTTGGAATTGTTAGAGAGGAAGGGCAGGCTCCAGCCTTTATCGGCGATGAACAGGCTTGCAGCATCCGCGAGTGCCATGGAATCAGAGTGCAACTGAAATTCCAACGGGCACGGAGGAGCGCCCTGGCAGACGAATGGATAATCGACGGTGCCGGAGAACGCTACTGGAGTGTGCTCGAACTGGGCTTGCAGATGTGTGAGCACTAACTCGATCTCGCTGAGTTGAACGTCAGCTTCAGAGATCAACAGGCGGTCTTTAATTCCGGGAATCCATGCAGCGGCGTTTTGCAGGTGCGCTGTGCCGCGCAGTTTAGCCGGAGAAAAGTTCTGCCATTCGCCGCTGATGTTCAAGTCCACCACGGCCGATGCTGTGGTGTTGCTCACCTGAGTGGGAAATCCTGTGGCATTACCGAGCGCAAGCAGCCGTTCCAGCGGCACCATACCTTTTGCGCCGATCCAATAATTCTTGCCATCGCCGGTTGCCTGCACTTGCAGAGTGGTTGAAGGGCCAAGCTGGACGGAAAAGGAGTCCACACTCAGAGCATTGCCGGCAGGCGTCGAAGCCTGTTTCTTGCTCTTGCGCACCAGAAATGTGGCCGCGGTTTCAGGCGGCCCAACGTGAAAACGGATCGCGCTTACCGGGAAGGGCTTCTCTGAATCCGAAGTCTGCAATAGGAATGGAGAAGTCATGCCCGTTCCATGCCAATTGCGCAGGCCGCTGTGCGAGTGAAATCCGAAAGCGCCGTTGAGATCGCCGGAAGCGGTCAGGTGATCGGGCAGGTTCTGTCGCGCGTGGCGAGCAAAGGTGGTGAGCAGGGACAAAGGAACGCGCGTGGCTACGGCGGAGAGGTCGTAGTCGTCAGGCGTGGCGGCAGACCAGCGTGCGGTGAGCACAACGCCGCCCGGGTCGAGAGGAGTCTCGCATTTCAGGTCTAATGAATCGCGACTATATTCGCCCAGGCAACGCGTGCGGATTCGCGGCATACTGTTGCGATTGATGTCATAACGGCGGAACTCGCGCAGATCAGCCGCTCCGACGATATGCAGGTTTTCAAGCGTGCCGGAGAGTTGCACGTCGCCGCCGAGAACGCCGCGCCAACCGGGATCGCGCCCTGCAACAAGTCTGGAAAACTGCCCTAACTGCGCTTCTTGCCACGCAAGCTCCAGCTTCACGGGCATGGTGCGCAGATTGGCAGAGCGGCGGAGATCGCCCTCAAGCTTGATGGCGCCGGTGCCGTTCAGATTCATGTCAGTGCGCACGGGACGGCCTTCCACGCGCACATGCCATTGATCTTCCGAAGCGAGCCAAAAAGCAAAGTCTGTGTTGGTGATGGCGTGAGGCTTCTTCTCCGGCCCGATCTTCAGGTTGATCCGGCCACCGGTGGCTTCTATGTAAGGAAAGCGCGGCCGTTCTTCAGCGCTGCGCTTGGCCGTCGGCGCGCTGGGCACCTGCTCCACGCGGACGAGCAGCGATTCCAAATTCCAATGTCCCTTGGAATAGACCAGGTTCAGGCTGGGCGGGGAGGCGTCGTCAGTGAGTTTGAGCTTGGCGATTTCCATTCGCCCGCGCCAAAGCGAGGTGAGGCGGAGATCGGCCGTGACTTTGCCGCACATGATCACCGGTTCGGCGCTGAAAGCGGGATCATCCATCACGCGCAGATCGTAGATGTCAAAACCCGGGCGCGGCAGGATGCGATATTTCACCTCGCCGATTCTCACTTCGCGGCCGAGGGCGCTGCTCAGAGCGCCGGCCAGACGCTTGCGAAAGACTGTGCCGTTGATGTTTGGGGGAAGAAAGATCGCCAGCAGCAGCAGAACCACGAACCCGGCGATGATCTTCCTTTTCGTAGTGGCAAGCATTAATGCACCAGACGAAAGACGCGGTTCCAGCGCGTGATTCCGAAGAAGTGGACGGCCGTACTCAGAAATGAGGTCACACGCTCTCCCAGCGGTTTGGGCTCGAAATCGGACTCATCCTGATTCAGCGACCAGGCAATGAATAGAGGGCTGCCCATGATGTTTTCTTCCGAGACAAAGCCCCAATACCGGCTATCGTAGCTGTTATCGCGATTGTCGCCCATGGCGAAATACTTGCCTGAGGGAATTACAAGGTCATCGCCCTGCATGTTCTTCCGTAACACGTCAGGCCAGGTGAGGACTTCCGACATTCCCGCGGGTCCGAATTCAGGAAAGTTGTCGCGCGCCGGATCGTACCCTCCAGTGTGCTTCGCGTAAGGATCCTGCTGCTCGACGCCGTTGATGTACACCTTGCCCTGGCGCAGATGGATGTGGTCACCCGGGACAGCGACAATTCTCTTCACCAGATAAAGTCCGGGCTCGGCGGGCGAAACGAAGACGGCGATATCGTTGCGATGCAGTGTGTGATAGGGCATCAGCGGCCCAGGGAAGCCGTGCTTGCCTGTAGGGGTGAGACGATCTACGAAGACGTGGTCACCTACCAGCAGAGTGTTCTCCATGGAGCGGGAAGGAATCTCAAAGTGCTGGATGACGAAAGTGATGATGAAAAGACCGGCTACAAAAACGGCAGCAAAACCGGCGATCGATTCGGGCAGGGTCTCTTTCTGCCGAACATCCTGCTTTTTGCTTTGCTTTGCGTCTTTTTTTGTTTCTTTGGTTAATAAGGTTGCCACTAAATAGACTCTCCGTTGATCCACAGCCGTTCAGTGGACAATATGAAACATACGCGGCCATCGTGTGTCGCTGAAGAAATGGGTGATGATGTGGAACAGAAAGCTGACGCGGTCAGCCATGGCGGTGCGCTCGTACTGGTCGCGGGGTGTTTCAAACGACCAGTAAATAAAGAGAGGACGCCCGACAACGTTCTCCTGAGGAATGAAGCCCCAATAGCGGCTATCCAGACTCTCCGCGCGGTTGTCCCCCATGCCGAAATAGTAGCCTTGGGGAACCACCAGGTCGCCGTCTTGAATGTTTTCGCGCAGGACCATGGGCCATAGCGGCGCGACATCAGGAACGCCGGCGGCCGGGTACTTGGGAAAATCGTCACGATATGAATTGTAGAACCCGCGGTTCGGGTTCAGGTACGGTTCTTGCTGCGCGACGCCGTTCAAATAGACAGTCCCGTTCTGCAAATGAATCCGATCTCCGGGAGCAGCGACCACGCGCTTTACCACATAAAGGCCGGCTTGCACCGGAGAGAGGAACACAACGACATCGCCGCGGCGGACCGTGCGGTAGGGCATCAGCGGCCCCACATAGCCCGCCTTCTGTGTTGGAGTGAGGCGATCCACAAAGACGTGATCGCCGATCAGAAGCGTGTTTTCCATGCTGCCTGAGGGAATCTCGAAGGCCTGGACGATAAAGGTGATGATGAACAGTCCCGCCACCAGCACGGAGGCGATGCCGAGGACCGACTCGGCCAGGGTCTCCTTGCGTCTTTCAGTTTTCTCTATGGTCCTGGTTGTTACGGGCAACGGGCTTTCCTGAACGAGTTCTGTCTTAGTGCACCAGATGAAACACGCGGTCCCATCGGGCGAGTTGAAAGAGATGGGTCAGCGCGCTTCCTGAAGATACGAGTTTACCATCGCCGTCGTTCCGCTCCGTATTTCTGGTCTCGTTCAGGGACATGTAAATCACCAGCGGACGGCCGAGCACGTTAGCCCGAGGGACGAAGCCCCAGTAGCGGCTGTCCAGGCTGCGGTCTCGATTGTCACCCATCACGAAGTAGGAGTCTCGCGGGACCACAAGATCGCCGTGGTCGAGATGCTTCGGCATTTCTCGACGCCACTTTCGGTCCACTTCGGCGCTGAGCGCCGCTTGAGCGGGGAAATTGTCACGATAGAAGTTGAAATAGGGAAAGCTGTGAATCACGTAGTTTTCCTGAAGGGCGCTCCCGTTGCAGTAGACCGTTCCATTGCGCAGGTGAACGCGGTCGCCGGGAAGACCGACGACGCGTTTTACAAAATATTGAGACGGGTCGACCGGATAATGAAACACGATGATGTCGCCGCGCTGGATCTGCCGGTAGGGAAGAAGCTTTCCTAAGATGCCTGCAGCGGAGCCGAAGTGGAGCTTATCGGCCAGGACGAAGTCTCCGATGAGCAGCGTGTTCTCCATTGACTCCGAAGGAACCCGGAATGCCTGAACCACGAACGTGATCATGAAAACGACTACGACCAGCACCGTCAGCATTCCCTGAAGGGCGATACTGGCTTGAGTCTCAGAGTTTTGCGTTTCCGGCGGAGCGGGTTGCGCCAAGGCAGAGGAACTTGGCTCCGAAGCGGGCGATGGCTCCGGGGTTGTGCTCTGTTCTTCCGCTGCGGTGGGCTGCGGTTCCGTCACACATTCTCCATTTGTCCGCGCAGATGGTCGAGGGCCTGTTTCGCTGCGAGTTGTTCGGCTTTCTTTTTGGTGCTGCCTTCGGCGCGCCCCACGAAATCAGGTTTGCTCTGGCCTTGCGGGTAGATTCGCGCCTCGATGGTGAAGGTCTTGCGATGGTCCGGACCTTCTTCTTTAACAGTCGCGTAAACCGGCTGGACGCGGCCGGTGGATTGCAGCAGCTCCTGCAAGGCTGATTTGTAATCAGGCAGGCTGAACTCGCTGTCGCTCTCGGTGCGAATACGCTCCAGTTCGGGTGAAAGGATTTCTTCGATGATGAACTGGCGGGTCTTCTCCATGCCGGAATCGAGATACATGGCGGCGATGACGGCTTCGACAGCATCGGAGAGCAGCGTTGACTTAGCGCGGCCGCCGCTGCGCTCTTCACCGCGCCCCAGGCGGAGGTAGCGTCCCAGATCGAGGCGGGCGGCGACGCTTACCAGATGGCCAGCGCTGACGAGATGAGCTTTCAGTTTGGAGAGTTGGCCTTCGTGGAATCCGGGGAAGCGCTCGAACAGAAGTTCGCTCGCAACCAGCCCGAGGACGGCGTCGCCAAGAAACTCGAATTGCTCGTTGTCCAATTTCTGCTCGCCGCCATTGCCGGCGCCGGCTTTGGATTCCTCATGCGCGTGCGAGCTGTGGGTGAGCGCGCGCTCCAGCAGTTCCGGATTGGCAAAGCGATGCCGAATGGCATCTTGCAGAGCTGTTAGATCAGAATTCATGGCCAGAAAACTAATGGGGAATTGCTGCTCCGGCATCGGACTGAGGACGTGGCGCGCGGCCTGCCAGCCCAGCCAGCCGGTCGTATTCAATCTCCGCCAGCTTCTGCAACTCCGGGTTCGAGCTCGCCAATTGAAGCGCCTGTTCTACCGAATTAAGCGCAGAGGAATATTTTCTGCGATGGTCCTGGGCCAACGCCAGATGGTACCAGAGCGAACCGTCGGGACGGATGCGGTCCAGTGACAATGCAGTCGCAAGGTCTTTTTCGGCTCCTGCATCGTCGCCGGTTTTGAGCCGCATGATTCCCAATGCCGAATAAGCCATGGATTGCAAAGTGGCGCGGTAGCGGGCGACGTCTCCAGGGCCGGCGGTGGGCGGCGGGATGAAGCCCGTGTCGATTCCGTGAATGGCGCGATTTGCGGCGCGCTTGATTGCGTCAATCTTGCGTTCGCGATCGCGATCTGCATTGTTCAGCTCGTCGGCCAGCGCAGTTGCGGTGAGCACCAGTGCGACGGAATGGTTCGGGTTCAGGGCAAGCACCTGCTCCGCCATGGTCAGGACCCTGGGACCGTTGTTTTCGCGCTGGTAGGCCTGCATAGCCCGCGCATAAAGATGAACGCGGAGCTGGCTTTGCGGATACTGCTGGGCGAAATTTTCAGCCGCTGCCTCCAGACCGGCGCCAGTAGGCGCCTGCGACGCGGCGAGGTAGTCATTGCGCTCCTGCTGGCTGTGAGCGACCGGACGCGCTGCAGATTGCAGGTAATCAATCGCGGGTCTCTGGCGCGCTTGTCCGCAAAGCGGAACGGTCAAGGCTGACAGCATCGCGATTGTCAGAACAAATTTCATGCAGAAACTTGCCCATGCCGGGAACGGGGCAGGTTCGTCCTTAAGGTGTGCTATTGCTACTTCCAAAATACTGGAATTTGCGGGCGGTTGCTAGAGAATTCACTGCGGCTTACGCGGAGTGTATGGCACGGCCAGTCCTTGTTCGGCTGCGGTTTTGGTGTCAGGCGCCGGATCACCAGCGGCGAGGGCGGCATGATAGTGCTCCAGTGCGGCATCGCGCTTGAGCTGAATGTCGTAAATCCGCGCCAGATAGATGTGACTCCAGGCAAGCGTTCGCGGATCGCGCGCAGATTTCGCGGCTTGCTCGAATCCTGCCTGCGCTTCCTGCATCTTGCCTAAACGTGCTGCTGCCTTGGCAAGAATGAAGTTGGCACGACCGGGATCTTCTCCGCCTTTCTGCTGAAGCGCCTGCTGGGCCAGCTTCTGTGCGCTTTCGATGTCGCCGGCGGAGAGGCGCTGCTCCGCGATGTCGAGCAGGCTCGCTTCATGTCTCGCCGGCTTGAGCTTCACCGATGAAAGCACTTCTGGCGTTGCTTTTTGGGCGTAGACGGTCTCGCGTGCGCGCTTGCGCTCGCGATCGAGGCTGATTCCGGCCAGCATGTCTCCGTAGGCGGTGCGCAGTCCGGAAGGGTCCTTCTCGAAGCCTTTCAGTTGCTCGTAGAAATAACGCGTGAGCACGAACCCTTCTTCGACGGAGTGCTGGACGTAAGCGCTGCGAGTGCTCTCGGGCACGTTCGCGAATGAAGCGCGTATCTCGATGGCGCGGATCAGGGATTCGTTTACCAGCAGAGCGATGTCGCCCTTGAAGGCTGCATCCATGGGAGCGGACTGGACGTCCTGAAGCAAAGGCTCCAACCGCTTCATGCTCGTGCCATGCGACTGGGCCAGCGGCTCCATCACATAATGAAGATAGGTATGGCGGATCTCCTGCATACGCAGATTGCCGCTCTTGCCGGGCGCAACCACGACGAAATAATTACTGCCGTAATTGCGCGAGTTCACGCGATCAGGCGAGAGCATAGGCTCAAGATAGATGACGAACTTTTCGCCCACATAGGCGCTGAACGGCAGCTTGAGGTAGCGGTCCATCTCGCTCATGTTGTCGGCAAGGGGCTGGTGGTATTGCTCGACGAGAGACTGGTATTCCGGGTAGCGCTTCTGCCACAGCGCGTTCAGTCCCGCAGCCTGATAGAACTTCTGCAATAAAGGAACGATGCCGAGGACGCGGGCCGCGTCGGGCGGCAGGTCGGCCTCGGGGATGGCAGGCGAGAACAAGGGAGGACGGCCCAGGTTCAGCGCGAGAGAGATGTAGGGCGACATGGAGGCTTCGCCGTCAGAGGCGGCATGGTCCTGCCAGAACTGGCAAACGGCGTTGCGGGCGCCCAGAGCTTCGGGCGATTTCTCCACGATGGTTTGCAGATCGCTGCGAACGGCCCGGCGCAGGGGGAGAGAGTCGTCGAGGCCCGCGTCATAGCCGCAACTGTTCAGGGCCGCAGCCAGGCTGAAGAATGTCTCGCTGGTTTCGAGTTGCGCCTTGGTGCTCTGTGCGAAAGAAATCGTGGAAAGGCTCAGCAGAAGGCAGGCGGCAGCGAGTGAGAATTTGGACTTCAGAATCCCTCCGGATGTGCGCGGAAACTCAAGTTTAGGCGAGGCAAAGGAAGAGGGTCAACGGAGTTGACGATTGATCAGAACTCGCGGTTGCCAGCCGGCTTGATACGGCGAAAGGTGAGGAAGAATCCAAAGCCGAAAGCCAGAGCGACAGGAATTCCATAGATCAATGCCACAAATCCAGCCATGAAGTTTGCTTGAGGGTACTTCCGCATCACCTGAGGCCGCTTATTAGCTTCTAAGCAGCCTTACGAGTTGCTCCCTTGTTCATTTTGTTCTCAAGAAACTCCTTCAGCGCGATCGCATTGTTGTGCTCAGCATCATGGGAGCTGTACACGAGCGATACGCGGCCCCTTCGAGACCGCGCCAGGAGCGGTTGCCAGGCATCTGGATGTTTCTCCAATTCGCGAAAGTAACGCTGCCGGAACTCGCGCCATTTTGCCGGATCGTGCTGAAACCATTTGCGCAATTCGGTACTGGGAGCAACTTCCTTGAGCCAGTCCTCCATGCGCAGATCCTCCTTTTTAATCCCTCGCGGCCAAAGCCTTTCCACGAGGAAACGCGCTCCGTCGTTCTTGCTTGCGGGTTCATAAGCCCTCTTGACTTGAATCATTGCGGTACACCTCCTAGCTATTTTCGGAACAGTATTCCGGTCTTGCCTTCCGGCGGCGTAATGAATTCGTTTTTTCCGAACTGCTCGCCTTTCGGTCGCTGCCTGACTATTTGATGCAGCGAGGCAGCGACATAGTGCATCTCCACGAACATCCGGAGGACCCCGTGACTTCTATACCGAATCAAAGATCAGGTCGGGAGTGGCCGGTGTCATGGCCGCGCTGCCATTATGATCATGTGTTATGAACATCACCCAGATCCTTGGCAGGCAAAGAACTTATCTGCTGGTGATGCTCGGCGTGTGCCTGCTGCTGGGCGCAGGCATCATCGATTTTGTAGCTTCACCGCAGTTTGAGACCGCTATCTTTTATGTTGTCCCGGTATCCTATTTTGCCTGGTATTTCCGCAGGACGATTGGCATTGTCAGCGCTGCGTTCAGCGCGGCAGTCACACTCAACATTCATCGCGCGGAGCAGTTTCAATACAACCACCGCACCTTGATCTATTGGAATGCGGTGGTATGGCTGGCGCTCTATTTCTTCTTTGCATGGATCATTTCTGAACTGCGGAGCCTGTACGAACAGGAGCGGCTGTCATCGCGGACGGACTCCTTGACGCGGATCGCCAACCGCCGCGCATTTTTTGAACTTCTGGAGACGGAAGCGAATCGCGCCAGCCGGTATGGGGCCGCTCTGACTCTTGCCTATCTGGATGTCGACCACTTCAAGCAGATCAATGACCGGTTCGGACATGAGAAGGGAGACGAGTTGCTCAGACTGGTGGCGCAAACTCTGGAAAGCAATCTGCGTAAGCCTGACCGTGTGGCCCGACTGGGTGGAGATGAATTTGCCGTGTTGCTGCCCGAGACAAGTGCCCCATCCGCAGCCGCCGTGCTCCGCAAGCTGCATTCCATCCTGGACGATAACATGCGCCAGCGCAACTTGCCTGTGACCTTCACCGTGGGCGCGGTGACTTTTCATTCTCCGCCGCAATCGTTGCAAGAAATGCTCAGCAAAGCGGATCAAGCCATGTATGCGGCTAAGAACAGCGGACGCGATCGTGTAATCGTCAGGGACGGCGCGGCCTGAATCAGGTTCTTTCTGCAGTCTGAGGCAAACCTGTTTGAGACGCGCTCCGAACATCTTTGCGGCGGCCAATGCCCGGAGCTGTCCTGGGAAGAACGCGACTCGGCAGAAAGATGCTGACGCATGTGCCGTGCCTCAAACCATTGTCGGTGCTGTGCAAACTGACCCGCCCGCCATTCCTCAGCACGATGGCCTTACTTACCCAGAGACCAAGCCCGCTACCTCTCTGGGTCTTGGTGGAGAAGAAGGGCTGGAACGCAAGCTTCTGCTGTTCCGCAGTCATTCCGTGGCCGTCGTCAAGAAGCGAAATACGGCAACCTGAGCGAGCAAAGTTACGCCAATCCTTGCTCGGTCGAATGCGAACCCGAATTTGAGTGGCCCCTGATTCGAACGCATTGGTAAGAATGTTCTCCAGTACCTCGCGCACTTGACGGACCGGCAAGGACAGCATGCCCTGCCAGGCAAAATCGCAGACGATGTGGGGTTTCGCTAGCGCAAACCGATTGCTCAATGTCTCGATGACACTCTTGATCAGGTCGCAGGGATCAACAGCAATCGGGTGGTCCGCCTCTTGATAGAAACCGAGCACCAGTCGCGTGATATGGGCCAATCGTGACAATTCGAGCTGAGCGATGCCGGCGAGCTCCTTAGCCCGAGGAGGAAGCGCTTCGTTCGCCAGCAGGTACACAGAACTGGTTAGGGCGGCGAGCGGGTTGTTGACTTCATGGGCCACGGTGGCCACCATCCCGGTTGCAGCGATCAGCCGCTCTTTTTCTATGGCGATTTCCTCAGCCCGTATCTGGTCTGTAATATCGGTTGAAACGCTGCCCACAAATGATTGCCGTGCCTCGTTGACGAAGGTGAACTTCGTGGTGAGCCAATAACGCTCGCCATCAGGCAAAGCGATCTTGTTAATGAATTGATGGGGCGCTTCAGACTTGAAAGCTTCCTCATCCTGCTGCTGCAGCTCTGAAACTACTTGTGGCAGTTCTGTCTGCGTGCCTTCCAGCCCTAACAGGTGACAAGCGGCATTGTTGAAATAGACATAACGCCCATTACGCTCGCGCAGATAACTGAACCCAGGCCGGTTGTCCATAAAGAGCTGGAACATCCTTTGTGCGTCGCGCAGCTTGCCTTCTGTCGCCAATTGCTCCTGCAAGCGCCGTTCCGCCTCGACGTACGCTTTTTTGCGAGCGCCTGTCAGCAAGACGATGCCAAGAGCCGCAGCCAAATAGGAAAGAAACCCGGCAGCATCGCTCACTCCCTGGAAACCCCATTGATGTCGCGGGGAAACAAAGTACCAGTAAGCGATCACCGCGCCCAAGCCGGTGGAAAGCAACGCCGGGCCGACGTCTGCGAATAAGCCGACGAGTGCGACCGCCACGAGAAACGTGATGTAGGGCATCTGATTGCCGAGCCACGGATCAATGGCCAGGCGAAGAGCAAAACCGAACAGTGCGCTAAAAACCGCCAGCCAATAGGGGTTGATTCGAAGGCGCCACTCGGGAGAAAGAAACCGCCGGATTTCCCGGGAAAGGCGAATTGCGGTTGTTTTTAGAGTTGCGATGGGATGGGAAAAGCCTGCGAGCGCTCCTGAAGAAATGGATGACATTACGACACGACCTAGTTGCTGTTTTCCCTAGGCTAGCTTTAGCCATTCGTGAGGTCAAGGCCCTAGAAGAGTAGTGGGTCAATTTGGTCTTCGATTCGTCGCTAACGCGACGACGTCTGCCTAAAGGCCCGCGCTTCGCAAGCGAATCGCTAGACGCTGATACGGTGAGCGGGCCAGTTTTTCAAACTGACCCACTACCGCGAAATTTCTTCAATCGAACATTATGTGCATATATCTAAAGAAGCATGAGCGAGATGTTGCTCGGAACGTTGATCGGAAAATTTCGAAGGACTACTTCAATAAGGAGTTTTTCAAATATGGAAGCAAGTCGCACTTATCTTCCTGCGGCCGGACACGATTGGCTGTTGCCTTTATATGACCCAATGGTGA
>DATEGH010000354.1:0-11544 GCA_035280185.1 Terriglobales bacterium | reverse complement strand
CCCTGAAGTGCACCGCCGGCGCGTGAAGTACATTTTCCACTTTGCCGCCGCATTCAGGGCATTTCTTCACCATCGGATCAGAAAATTTCTGAATCTTCTCAAAGCGATGATTGCATTTTGTGCACAGGTACTCGTAGAGAGGCAAGCCAGACACCCTTCAAATCAGATGAGCTATTCTGATTCGATTTTAGGAAGAATGCGGGCAGAGCGTCAATACGGCGTGAACCTCAAGTAGAGACGCGGCATGCTGTCAGCATGCCGCTCTACGGCTAGCGCCCTGGCAGGTACAATCAAAAACCTACGCTGCCCTGGCTTCAATATTGATGTGGCCGGCCAGTTGGCTCAGCTTCAGGTCAGTGTCTTTTTCTTCCTGTAACGTTTGCTCCAGCAGTTGCGCCCAGTCGCGACGGCCCAGTTGCTCGGCGTAGGTGCGGACAGTCCCGTAACCGGCGATCTCATAGTGCTCCACGCGCTGCGCCGCGGCAATCATTCCGGCATCGCGGACTTCCGGCTCGCCTTTGGCCTTGACCACGTCTTCGCCGTCCTTGATGATGCCTTTCATGCCTTTGCAAGTCTTGTCGTTGCGGTCAACGTGTTTTCCCAATTGATCAAAAATCTGGTCCAGCCGGCGGACATGCCCGCGCGTCTGCTCCAGATGGTTCTGGAATCCTTGCCTCAGGTCCGGGGAGTGCGTCTTCTCGATCATTTTGGGTAGCGCTTCCAGTATCTGGTTCTCGGCGGAGTATAAGTCCTGCAGTTCTTCAATCAACAACTCGTGTAGCGATTCCAGCTTCATCTTATGTCCTCCTTTGCGCTTACTGTGATGCCATCCTTCGCGCATCCCGATGCTATGCTGTGAGACCTGCTGAATGCCTGACCCTGTGGAAAAAGGCGCGCTCTACGTGGTGGCCACTCCCATCGGCAACCTTGAAGACATCACCCTGCGAGCGCTGCGTGTGCTGCGCGAAGCCGATCTGATCGCCTGCGAAGACACGCGCCACACTCGCAAGCTGCTGGACCACTACTCCATCGCGCGTCCGGTGCTCAGTTATCACGAGCAAAACGAGCAGGAGCGCGCCCGCGAACTGGTGGAGAAACTCGAGCAGGGCCTCAGCGTGGCCCAGGTTTCCGACGCCGGCATGCCCTCCATCGCCGACCCCGGCTACCGCGTAATCAAGCTCGCTATCGAGCGCGGAATCCCCGTGCGTCCCGTTCCCGGACCTTCGGCCATCATCACCGCGCTGGCCGGCAGCGGCTTGCCTACCGACTCGTTTGAGTTTCTCGGTTTCCTGCCCGCGCGCTCCGGACAGCGCCGGACATTCCTTGAGCGCTTGCGTTCGGCCGCGGCGACGGTGGTGCTCTATGAGGCACCGCACCGCATCCGCGAGACGCTGGCGGAGATCGTCGAGGTGCTCGGACCAGAGCGCCCGGTGGTCATCGCGCGCGAGCTGACCAAGGTGCATGAGGAGTTTCTGCGCGGAACCGCCGGCGAACTGCGCCAGCGCATCGGCGATCGCGAGCTCAAGGGCGAGATCACGCTGCTGATCGGCCGCAGCGAAGGGTCCTCCGGACTTTCACCGGGCGCGCCTGCTGCCGATCTGAATCAGCGCTTGCAGCAGATCATGCGCGAGCAGGACCTCGACGAGAAGGCGGCGTTGAAGGCGCTCGCCCGCGAACTCGGGCAGTCAAGGAGCGAGGTTTACCGCGAACTGCTGCGAGTGCGGGGCCGGCGGAAATAAGAACGGCATTTACCGCAAAGTGCGCAAAGCACGCGAAGGGGCGGAATTTCAACCACAAGAGAACAAAGGTGCTGAAGGCAAGACTCTGTCGCCGCAGATCACCCGGATGGGTTTGTTCTTAATAGGCTCTCTCTGCAACTTTCGCGCTCATTTGCGGTGAATCAGTGCCCGTCCGTGCTCGTCTATGGCGAAAAAACCGTGCTACCGTATTCCGCGTCGGACCGTCTGCAATGGAAGACCAGAACGGCATAACCTACCAGCGTCAGATACTCCTCTCGATCGAGCCGGTTCCGCGGCGGTCCGTGGCCGTGTTGTCGGTGGGCGCACATCTGGCGGCAGTAATTCTGATTCTCGCTCTCTGGAACGCGGGACCGCGCGTTGTACCGGCGAAGAACGAGACCGTGCGGGCGATTTCCGGCGCGTCTCATCTGGCATATCAGCGCGGCGGGCAAAAGGCAGGGCGTCCGCAACACCAAAACCCGCTTCTCTCGTCACGCAAACGGATCGTCCTCATGCCGCCGTCAGGCAATGCCAAGACAGGCGCAGTGTTGCAGGCCTTGCGCGGGCGCGCCAAAGCGGCTACGGCAGGAATGGTGGAGAGCCTGAAAGTGCGCGGGTTCTGGGGGTTTTCTTCCGAGCACTATGATCTGCCGTCGCAAACCACGGGCAAGCTTCCGGATATCTCGGCTGCTGAGCTGCCACCGCGTTTTGAGCAGTACGTCACGGTGGAAGTCACCATTGACGAAGCCGGCCACGTAGCTGACGTGCGCATTGTCGGCGGAGAGGCGCCGGCCGGCGTCGAGCACCGGCTGCTCGCGGCAATTCGCGAGTTCAAGTACACTCCCGCCCGTCGCGACGGCACGCCCATACCGTCGCAATTGGATATTGTGGTGCATATACCAAGCTAGCCATCGGGAGATCGGTTCAACGGGTGAGCTAGTGATCTGAGAATCGCCGACATCGCGCGTGGTCGCCGGGGATCCGGAAACAGAAGCCTATTTAGCCGCTAATTACTGGCAAATGAAAGCAGATCGGGCCGAGATCGCAACGGTTCTCAATTTTCAATCTTTGGCAATTTTGGCATTTATGGCAATTGGTTTCACCCGCCCGACGTATGGTCGTGCACAATCCGCCAGCCTTCCGGCATGCGCTTCAGCACCAGCGTGAACAGCCCGTGCGGCGTCTGGCCGGTCTTCATCGTGAGCTGCCATTTTCCCATAACTACTGCCGACCGCCGGCTGAGCAGGTCAATGTCCAGGTCCTGAAACTCCAGCTTGCCCATCTCGCGGCCTTCGCTCTGGTAGCGCTGCTTGTAGCGAGCCAGGGTCGGAGCCCAACCTTTGGTGACCGCGCTGCCGGAGAAGAAAGTCAGGTCGGGCGAGTTCCAGTAGCCATGCATAAAGCCTTCCAGATCGCCGCGGTTCCAGGCTTCCACCTGCGAAACCAGCAGATGCTTGATGCCTTCTTCCAGGTTCTGCCGGGCTTCTGCCGGAATCTCGCTTTTCTGGGTTGACTCCAACTGACCCGTGTTCCCGTCCGCTGCAGCCTGTGGCATCGGCATAACGGAGTGGACGGGGTGGACAGCCGGCGGCGTCAGCAGGATCGGAGTAATCGAAAATATCAATAAGCTCTTCCACATGAGCAAGATTGTAGGCTTTTTGGCGGCCGGCTTCGGCGTGAGAAAGCAGGGTCATTCACCCGGTCCGCGGGATCAGGATTTCGTTTGCGGGCTCAGCTTACCAAAGTCACATGTTAAGTGAAACGGTACATTGACCCCTGAGTCCACTCGGGTTACCGTCAACGTACTTGCAGCAGTGTTTCTATCATCGTCCACTCGCGCCGCAACTAGCGGATGGGCAGACAGTTAGGGCGCGCCACAACGTCTTGAATTGCAGGCCCTTATGTCACTGTTGACGACGGTTGGCAGATACGAAATCACGGGCGAGCTCGGCCGTGGCGCTATGGGTGTGGTCTATAAGGCCAAGGACCCCACCATTGGTCGCACTGTCGCGCTCAAAACCATGCGGCTCGATGTCCACGGACTCGAGTCAGCCGAGATGGTGCGCCGTTTTCAGAATGAAGCCCGCGCTGCCGGGCTGCTGAGCCATCCCAACATCGTTACCATTTACGATGCCGGCGAGCAGGACGGCATTTTCTACATTGCCATGGAGTTCATCCAGGGCACCACGCTGCACGAGCTTCTCACGGAGCAGCACATCCTGGCAGCCGACGACATCGTTCAGTACTCACGCCAGATCTGCCGCGGGCTTGATTACGCGCACTCGCACGGAATCGTGCATCGCGACGTGAAGCCGGCCAACATCATGATTACCGCCAACGGCATGGTGAAAATCATGGACTTCGGCATCGCCAAGGCCGGCGGCAGCGTGACTTCGACCGGGCAGGTGCTGGGCACGCCGAATTACATGGCGCCGGAGCAGGTCAAAGGCAAGCCGCTCGACGGCCGCTCCGATCTATTCAGTTTTGGCGTGATTCTTTACGAGATGCTGACGGGCGAGAAGCCGTTCGTTGGCCAGAACGTCACCACCATTATCTATAAAATCGTCAACGAAAACCCGATCACGCCACGCGATCTCGATGTCACGGTCCATCCGGGATTGAGCTCAATCGTCACCAAGGCACTAGCCAAATCGCCTGAGGACCGCTATCAGTCCGGGGCGGAACTTATCCACGACCTGGAGAACTACAAAACTGCCGGCGCCCAGATGCACGCCACTTCTGTCCTTCCCGCATACAGTGCCCCACCGCCCTCGAATGGAAAATCCGCTGCGACATCGGTAATAGCATCCGCGGCCGATAAAACCGTTGTGCTGCCAGTGAAAGTGGTTTCCGGAAGCACGGTGCGTACCGCGGCGGCTACGGCTCCAGCGCGCGTTCCGGCACGGCGTCCGATGCCCGTGCTGCGCAAGCCCAAAATCAACGTTCCCAACTTCCGAGTGCCCTTTGGTCGCAAGAAGTTCATTCCGGGAACGATTCTCGCAGTCCTCTTGCTCGGCTCCTTAATGGGCGGGCTCGCCTATCAGCGGACGCGCACGCAGATGCGCCAGCTCGAAACGGCAGTCAAGTCGCAGGCGGAAGCGCAGCGCGAAGAAGCTCTGCGGCAGCAGCAGGACGTGCTGCCCTCGATCGTCAATCCCAAACCGGACGTGAATATCGCTCCGGATACCACCATCAAATTTTTTAAGCCGCAGCCTGCCGCGCCGCATCCGCAGAACAACGCGCACCTGGGAGCGCCTGCCACGCCGAATGCCGCTCAGCCCAGGAAGGCTACGAGTTCGCCCAATCAGGTTTACACGCAGCAGAGCGAAATCAAGTTCACCTCAACTCCTGACGGCGCCAAGGTTGAGATCGATGGCTGGAGCGAGCCCAACTGGGTCACTCCGTTCACCGCTTCGAATCTGGCTGCCGGCTTTCACCTGGTCTCTTTCACTAAGGCCGGATATCTCACGCAATCGCGCGGCGTTGATACCGCAGCGGGGAAAAGCTTGCAGATGGCGGCTGATCTGGCGCCGGCGGTTTCCACCATCGTTGTCTCCAGCAATCCGCAGGGCGCAAACATCTGGCTCGACGGTAAGGACAGTAGCCTCGTGACTCCGGCGCAGCTCACGGTAGAAAAGGGACCGCATCGCCTGGTGGTGCGCAAAGCGGGATTCAGAGATGCCGCCGCGGATGAGAATCTCTCTGAAGGCCAGACCATCAGCTTCACTCCGGTTCTTCTAAGCCAGGGCCAACGGGCTGAGGATGGAGCAAGCAACAATTTGCTGCACCGTCTCTTTGGCGCGGAAACGGTTCCTGAAGGCAAAGGTCTGGTGCATGTCCGCACCGAACCCGAGGGCGCAACCATCATCGTGGATGGCAGGGTCGCTCCCAAGAAAAGCAATGCCCGCTGGCCCGCCGACCCCGGGGTTTACAGCATCGTTGTTGAGATGGACGGCTACAAGCCGGTGCACCGCAATATTCGCGTACAAAAAGGAAAGATCATCAACCTCGATGAGATACTAGAGAAGCAGTGAAGCTGTTCTCGCTGTTCTATGGCGCGTCTCATCATTTCCTCTCCAGACGGCAAACGGGGCATTCTCGAACTCACCAAGCCCGTTGTCACGATCGGCCGCGGCAACGCCAATGACCTGGTACTCAACGACGCCAGCGTCAGCCGCTTCCACGCCGTAGTCAAACTTCAGGAAGATGGCGTCTTCGTCTCCGATCGCGGCAGCACTAACGGGGTGCTGGTGAACCAGCAGCAGATCACGGAAGAAACGCGGTTGAAGAACTCCGATGTGGTCCAGATCGGCCTCTACGACCTGCGCCTGGAAGATGTGGACGAGAAGAACATTCAGGTGCGTCGCGCCGAGTGGTCTTCCACTTTCGATCATCTGGTGCGCGCGCGCACCGGACAGATCCCGTTGGCGCGCTCCGGCCAGCCGGACACAACTTCCGCCGTAGATCAGGGGCACAAGATCAAAAAACTAGAGCGCGAAAACTATCTGCTCACCGTGCTCTACGAAGCCGGAAAAGCTCTGCAAGGCAAGCTCTCCATTGAAGAAATCAGCCAGCAGGTAATTGCCCTTGCCGCATTGATTGAGGGGGTGGAACGCGGCTTTGTGATGCTGCTAGACGAATTCGGCGAAGTGATGCAGCAGAGTGAGGTGATCTATCGCAACCCGGAGAATGCCTCCAACGCACCGCAGATCATCCTGAGCAAGAGCGTACTCGATGTGATTCGCAAAGAGCGCCAGCCCATCTTGATCGAAGACCTCAAAGCTGATGAGCGCTTCAGCGGCAGCGAGAGCCTGAAGATTTCCGGACTTCGCTCCGCCATGTGCGCGCCGCTGCTGGGCCGCAACCGTCTATTCGGCGTGCTTTACGTTGATAACATGGAGCGCGCCTCGGCCTTCACCCAGGAGGAACTCAACGTCTTCGCGCTGATCGCCGCCCAGACTGGCGCCGCCATCGACAACTCCATGGCCCATCAGAAAATCGCCCATCAGGCGCAGCAAAGGATGGCTCTGGAGCGCTTTCTTTCGCCGGAAGTCGCGGAGATGGCCATGGCCAATCCTGACATCCGCCTCGGAGGAGTTAATCAAAAAGCAACGGTCATGTTCGCCGACATCCGTGGCTTTACAACCTTGAGCGAAACGCTCGATCCCCCGCGAGTGGTCGAAATCCTGAACGAGTACTTCACCCGCGTCACCGATGTCATCTTCGACCACGGCGGCATGATCGACAAATACATCGGCGATGCCGTCATGGCGGTCTTCGGCGCGCCAATTTCCAAAGGCAATGAGGTCGCGCGGGCCGTGGAAACCGCTGTTCAGATGCAACGGCTGATGGCCGAAATCAATCGCGACGCTCAGGCGCGCCACTGGCCGGAGCTGCAGATCGGCATCGGCATCAACACCGGCCTGGTGACGGCGGGCAATATCGGCTCTCCGCGACGCCTGGACTATACCGTGGTGGGCGATACCGTAAACATCGCCTCCCGCATCATGGACAGCGCCGATGGCGGAAAGATTCTCATCTCAGAATCTACCGCCGCTGAACTCGACCAGAGCTACCGGCTGCGCAAGCTGCCGCTCAAACGAATCCGCGGCCGAAGCGAGCCCGTGCGCATCTTTAGCGTGGAGTGGCATGCCGCTTCAGGCCGAAAAAAGAAAACGGCGCTCAAAATAAAGCGCCGCTGATGCCATTTTATGAACCATCTATTTTGGAGCCATCGCACTCTTCTTGGCTGACTTCTTGCCGCCGTGGGCCACGAGCTGGTCCTTTACCTTGTCGTACTCGCCCTGAGTGAGGATCTTCTTCGTGAGCAGGTCTCGCTTCGTCTTGTAAGGACGCCCATCAATAATCTTCTGCGCCGTGGCATCGCCGATCCCCGGCAGTGCCGCCAGCTCATCCTTGGTTGCGGAATTCACGTCTACCTGCTGGCTCTTGGGCGTTTTAGCTTTCTTCGTGTTCTTCTTGGCGGAAGTGCTGGTGCTCTGGCTGGAGTTGTCGGCCTGCGCGTAGCCGATGCCGGCAAACAAGGCCAGCGCGCAGAACACGGCTGCTATGCGAACAATATTCCGGATCATGGGGCAACATCTCCTTCGTTCGAAATAGACACCTGTTTTCGGCTAGCAGTCTATTTGGAAAGCGAAGAAAATGTCAAAGCTGCTCGTAACGCGATAAGGTAGGAAGTTTGAAATCGGGCCTACGCTCTTTTCCCGCTTATCTCTGGCTTGCCTTCCCACGCCCGTTGCGGACGCTGCGCTTCCGGCAGATCGCGATCCTTCACGCGATCGTAAACATAGCGATCGCTTACCGTCCCGAGCGACTCGTTGTAGAGGCTCACCTGGCCCATTCCTTCCCGGAGCTCTTCCGAGAACTGGTGCAGCGCTTTCAGATGGTCGGCAGTCGCCGGTACTTCAGTTTTGCTGGTTTTCAGGAACTTCTGGTAGCCCTTATCAATCAGCCGCGAAATCTCGCCGCCGATCAGATATCCGGGTTTGGCAAAGAGCCGAGTACTGTCGTCCGGTCCCTTTTCAATGGCTGCGGAACAGCTCAGCTTTTTCAGAAAGACGCGATTCTGGGTTCCCGGCGCTTCCAGGATCTCAAAGCCATGATCGCGAAGCCAGTTGACGGCCTCTTCGTAGGTGCGTTGCTCTTGTTTTTTCGCCATAGCTCAAGCGGCAGCTCACCGGTCGGGGCACGGCTGCCGAAGCGATAATGTCGCACAGGGAGAGTTCCCGACGCAACATTACCCTTGTGCAGAGCTTAACCCCCGACGTTGGGTTGCCCTCGCCGTAGGCCGGCTCTCAGAGCGTGCCACACATTTTGAGGATCGCTCAAAGAGAAAACATTGTTGAGGTATGTACCTGCTTGAAGCATAATATTCGGGCTTCTACTCAGGTGTCACTGTCTTCAGGAGGCTCCCTTGCGTCGCTGCTCATTGTTAGTTCTGGTTTCATGGATGCTCTTCGCGATCTCTGCTTCGGCAGTATCGGCTTCTCCGGATCAGACCGCCGGCCGCAGCCTGGCAAACAATGATCCTGTTTATTTGAAGCTGCGCAACATCAAGATCGGTTCTGAAACTATCCATGTCAAGGATTTTGTCCTTAAGAAGGATGCAGGTGCCTTCACGTTTCATCACGGAGTTTTTTATCTCCTGGAGCCAGTTGAAGGAAAGATTACTGGAGCAGTGTTCCTGGGAGACGCGAGTTTTACGTTGAAAGCTCCGATCGATGTGGAACGCCGCAATCTCTCGCTGCTCACGCATGGGCAGCCTTTTGAGGAGCAGTTCTCCAGCGCGGTGTTTCGCTTTACTGACAAGACTGAAGATGAGTTGAGAAAGAATGCGGTGGCTGACGCGCAGCCGTCTTCCGGAGATCCCGCGGGCTTACTCTCTGATATTCAGCAGCAGCTCAAAAGGAAACTGCACGACAATCTCTCTGCCCGTCTGCTGGAAGACGTCATAAGTTCCCAACCCGGAGGTAAGTTCACCGCGTTCATCAAAGGCAAGAAGTACAGTGACAAGATCATTTACGACGTAGATCCTCACGGTTCGAGCCTTGTCTCTCCGGAAGAAGTCTCCCTCATGTTGTGGGACGACAGCCATGAAGGCATCTGGGCAGGATTTCACCTTGCTGGCGAATACGCTGCTCATACCGCGAACAGCGACGAACAAAACCAGACGGTGCACGTGGATCATGAAAAACTGGATGTGACCATTGATAAAAGCGCTCGTTTGGAGGGAACAGCCCAAACCAGCTTTATTGCGCGCCAGGATGGCGTCCGGGTTGTTCGGCTGATCCTTTTTCCCACCCTACGAGTTGAATCCGTCTCAACCAGCGATGGACAGCCGCTGTCGTTTATTCAAGAAGACAAAAAAGAAGACCCTGACTTCGCTATCATCCTGCCTCGCGAATTAAAGAAGGACGAGAGCTTCACGGCAATCACGAAATATGCTGGCAAAGATGCCGTGAGCAATGAGGGAGGTGGTAATTACTTCCCTATTGCGCGCGACAGTTGGTATCCGGGGCAGGGATTTGGAAGCTATGCCACGTTCGACATGACCTTCCACGTTCCCAAGGGCTTGACAATGGTTGCGACCGGCAAGCTGCTGAAAAAGATTGATGAAGGTAACGAAACCATCACGCAATGGGCAGCTGATATCCCTCAGACAGTCGCCGGATTCAACTTCGGGAAGTTCAAGCGCGAGGAGGGTAAGCCGCTCAAACAACCCTATCTGCTGGAAACTTATGCTAACCCGAATCCGCCGGACGTTGTGCAAGCCCTTCAACATAGAAATGACATATTAGGAACTGTAATAGAAGGATCCGGACAGGGCCGCTTGCTGACGCTTGACAATTTGGGGACTATGAGCACGCTGGGAATGATGAAAAAGGCCATGGGCGAAGCCCAGCTGTCCGTTGAGATTTATACCGATTTTTTTGGCGATGCGCCGTAATAAGCACTTGGCTATGACTCAGCAAACGGCTGGCAATTTTGGTCAGTCCTGGCCGGGTCTCGTCTATCTTCCCATCACCTATTTCTTTGATTCAACCGTTCGCCAGCAGATAGGCTTGGGTGAAGCCCGTGGCTATTTCAAAGTAGTTGGGCCCCACGAGATTGCACATCAATGGTGGGCGCATATGGTGGGGTTCAACTCCTACCGTGACCAGTGGATGAGCGAAGGCTTCGCAGATTTCTCCGCATCACTGTTCCTGCAATACATTTACGGACAAAAAAACCTGAACGACTATCACAATTTCTGGTCTGACGAACGATACTTCCTCACGCAGAAAAACAAGGAGGGAAAAAGGCCGATTGATGTTGGACCCGTAACCATGGGTTATCGGCTCGATAATGCCAAAGCCGGGTTTGATATTGGCCGCCGTCTGCTCTATCCCAAGGGGGCTTACATCCTGCAGATGATCCGCTTCATGATGCAGCAGCGCCAGGGAGATCCCGACGCTCCTTTTAAAGCCATGATGCACGACTTCACCAAGACCTACGAGAACCGGTTTGCCAGTACCGAAGACTTCAAAGCCATACTGGAAAAACACATGACTCCGGAAATGGACGTTGATCGCAATCACAAAATGGACTGGTTCTTCGATGAATATGTGTATGGAACCGCTTATCCGACCTACGCCTTCGAGCATTCGTTCTCGAAGGATGGCAATGGTGACGTGGTCTTGAACTTCAAAATCACTCAGGCCGATGTGAGCAAGGATTTTGTGATGCTGGTGCCGATCTATCTTGAGCTGGCGAACGGCCGGGTGGTGCGACTGGGCGCAGCCCGCCTTTCCGGTGATAACTCTTTGGAACAGCACATCCCAATTACCGGCCTTAAGGAGCAACCCAAACGCGCAATGGTCGCCTATTACGACGATGTGCTCGGGAATATCGAGAACCGCTGATGGGCTGGACGGGATACTAAATCTAAAACCGGCGCCTATTCTCCCCCGAGATTTTCAGCGCCGGCTCCAGAAGCTCTCCCCCGGTCAATGGAAGGAGAACCAGGCCGCTCATCTGATCGGCCAACTTGAACAACACCAGAGTTGAAGATGAACCCAGCAGGAACTCCGGTCAACCGCAAATCGGCCACTTCTATTTACTGATGTGATAACCGCGTCTTACTGTTGTGATGGTCAAAGCCTGCTCAGGTCTCAAACCGAACGCGACGAGTATCCCGCAGGAACTCGTCTCAAAATCCGCGCACCTGATGTATACTGTGCGGACTGCGGGGTATTATTAACTTTCATAGCGACCCGCAAACGGCTGCGTGGGGGCAGCTTGATGA
>DATEGH010000353.1:0-7485 GCA_035280185.1 Terriglobales bacterium | reverse complement strand
GCTGGAATCCGAAAGACACCGCAAATCTCCAGCTGTTGTGGATTGCCTGCGGCACGGAAGACCGTCTGATTGATGTGAACCGCCGCTTCCGCGAGTGGCTCACCAGCAAGGGCGTGAAGCACACGGACATCGATACCCCCGGCATGCACACTTGGATGGTCTGGCGGCGCAACCTGGCGGCGTTTGCGCCTTTGCTGTTCCAAAAATAAACAGAACCGCCGGCGGTAGCCGGTGGGTGTCGCTGGTCATCCAAGCCCAGCGACAATTGATGTTGCTAGATCTCTCGCATTCCTGGATCGCGCTATTTCGATTTGCAGGCTGCCTCTCTTCTCTACTTCGTTCTTCCGTTTACAATATTGGCGGAGCCTCACCTTGCCCAAGTTTGAAGAGTGCCTGCAGCAGCTAGAGAAAATCGTCGAACAGCTTGAGAAGGGCGATCTTCCCCTGGAGAAGTCTCTTCAGCTCTTCGAGGAAGGGGTCCGCCTTTCGAATTCATGTCGTCAGGAGTTAGAAGCCGCTGAAGGAAAGGTCGACATCCTGATGAAGCAGGGTGGTAAGCTTCAGGCAGAGCCGTTCGAAGCAGGGAAGCAGGCGGCAGGAGATAGTCAGTAGCTTCCAAACACCCACTTCGAGGCCTCCCTCTTCATTCGGACAAACAAAAATCCACAAAGCATTGCCGTCTTCAGCCGCAAAAACCGCCAAATCGACTAAGCAATTGAGCCGTGCCGGTGCAAAGTCACGACTGAAGTCGCGCGCACCTGAGGTGCGGTCTCTTCCCGAACTAAATCAAGCAGTCATTGCTTGCCGCCTATGTCCAAGACTCGTCGCCTATCGCGAGGAAATTGGACGTTTGAAGCGGAGAGCCTATGTCGATTGGGAGTATTGGGCTAAGCCGGTGCCTGGATTCGGCGATCCTAACGCGCGCGTTCTCATTTTGGGACTGGCGCCGGGAGCGCACGGCTCTAACCGCACTGGACGTCCGTTTACAGGTGACGGCTCCGGATACTTCATGTATCCCGTGCTCTATGAAACTGGATTCGCGTCACAACCAACAGCTACGCACCGCTACGACGGTCAGAGATTGACTGACGCATACATCACGGCAGCCGTTCGTTGTGCCCCTCCCGCCAACAAACCAAGTCCCGATGAGGTCGCCAACTGCTCGCATTTTCTCGATGCCGAGCTGGCAGCGCTGCGGCGCGTGCGTGTCGTGGTCGCGTTGGGGAAGATCGGCTTCGATGCCTATCTCAATCACCTGCGTCGCGCAGGAGCAATCGCTTCGCGTGCTCCCTACACCTTTGGTCATGGAGTTGAGTACCAAATGCCGAACAACGTGATTCTGATGGGGGCTTATCATCCCTCGCTTCAGAACACCAATACGGGAAAACTCACCAAGGAAATGTTTCGCGCCGTGTTCGAAAGGGCGAGGGTACTGGCGCAGTTGTGAGTTGGAGGATTGGACAGGACCTGCCGCTCCGGTAAGCCCTGGAGCCGAAGGTCGTACCAATGGCCAAATCCGCGGAAAACGGCATTGCCGGCGCTCTGAGAACGCGCAGCCGAAACACATGCAGCCGTTCAATCGCCTAACAGCGGCGTCCGTTTACGCTTGTCCGAACTGAATTCCAATCGCGTCAAACGCGAGCGGATCAAGAGGATGATCTTTGCCGAGGCTTTCGATTTTATCATCCCCGTCGCGCAGCATTCGGTACCAGAGCAACTCACTAATCGCGCGACGATAGAAGTCGGCATTGGCGCCTTGCAACTTCTCGGGAGCGAAAAAAGTTTCGAGTTTCGTCATGTTGTGGGCCTCTGGAATCCGCCTTACGAGAGCGGCGCTCACCTTACTTAACTAACCCACATCTGATGCAAATTCCTCGCAGTCAGCAACTCAGCAGGTAAAGAATTCTTAAACAGGGCTAAACAAGTTCCGCGGTTCGTTTGTGATCGCCTGCCGGCGGTCTAAGGTCCAAGCAGCAGTACGCCATTGTGCGCCAACCTCAACAACTTCAGTGTCATCCCATCCTCTATCCGGGCGTTTGCAAGTACTACTACCGGGCCTGATTTTATGTCTCCCTCAACGGCCAGGCCGAGATTTTTGCGTCCGCAGCGCCTTCGCGCCGGACACTCGTACTGGAGCTATCTATTTGCCGCTGCTCTGGCCGTCGCAGCTGTTCTTATCGATGCCGTCCCTATCGGAGCACAGAAGCCTGCAGGGCTGATTTGTTTATTTGCGCTGCTGATCAGCGCGCTTGTCGGGGGATATGCGGCCGGATGGCTTGCGCTTGTCATCACTGCTGGTGGGCTCTGGCTTCTGCTTCCCGGATCCAGTACAGCCGCGTCCGATTTCCAGTCTGGGCTCGTGCTTTGGTGTGCATACCTTGGGCTCGGGATTGTGCTAATCGAAGTGATCCGTCGCCAGCAGCGTGAGCGCCTGCAACTGCTCGAACACGATCAGCGGCTCCGGCTCGCCCGCCGTGCTGCTCGTATTTGGTTCTGGGAGTGGGACCTGCAGTCAAATCTCCTGCGCTGGTCGCGGGAAGCGGAGTACCGAGCCAATGAGGGTAAGCGGAGTGAGTGCTATCAACTTGCAATCGACGAGTACATCAATCGCAGAGTCCATCCTGAAGATCGCGAACGTGTGCTGACCTCATTGTTTGAAGCCGCCGCCCGCCATCATCGCCTCGAGCTCGAGTACCGCGTTGTCGAACGCGATGGCGCCGTTCGCTGGCTCTCAAGCAAAGGCAAGATCTTTGAAGAAAATGGCACCCATCTCATGCTGGGAATGGCGTCCGAAATCACTGCGCAAAAGCAGGCGGAGGAAGTCCGGTCGCACTTTCGCGCGGTGCTTGGGAGTCTCACAGAAGGCGTCTGCTACATCAACACCTCAGGCGCAATTCAATATCTGAATGCAGCCGCGGAACGCATGCTGGGCTACAAATCCGAGCAGGTGCGAGGCAAGCAGCTTCACCAATTGGTCCACATCGGGTGTGACACGGAAGGCGGGTGCTGCCTGGTGAATGCAATGCGCGCAGGCCACTCCTGTTGGGTGGAAGAAGAAACCCTCATCACTAAATCCGGGGAAAAGCTGGTGGCTGAGTACACAGCCGCGCCCGTGAGCAGCGACGGAATCGCGCTCGGGGCAGTGATGATGTTCCGTGATCTTTCCGAGCGCAAACGCGCCGAAGCTGCGTTGCGGGCAAGCGAAAAAATGGCGGCAACAGGGCGTATTGCAGCCACCATTTCCCACGAACTGCGCAATCCACTCGATTCCGTGATTCAGCTCCTATATGTGCTCAAGCAAAGTAGTCGGCTGGGCGATCCTGAGCGCCAGCAGCTTGAGCTCATTGATCAGGAGCTGCACCGTATGACGGAGGTCACGCAACAGACGCTCGCGATGCATCGGCAATCCTCGTCGATGGTGCCGGTGAACTTTGCCAAGCTGCTCGATGGTGTCCTGCTGCTATATGGAAACAAAATTCGAGCAAGCAAAATCCGCGTGGAGCGCCGCTACGACTGGCTGGGAGAAATCCCGGGGTTTCCCGCTGAGCTGCGCCAGGTGTTCACCAACCTTATCGTGAACGCGGTGGAGGCGATGCCGTCTGGCGGCGGCTTGCGTGTGCACATCCGGCGTACTCTACAAACAGGTGCTATGGGGCGCGACGGTGTAGTCGTATTCTTGCTCGATACCGGAATGGGAATTCCCAAAGACGTTCGCAAACGGATCTTTGAGCCTTTCTTCAGCACGAAGGGAGAAAAGGGCAGTGGTGTTGGACTTTGGGTGAGCAGCGGAATTGTGGAGCGGCACCATGGAACGATTCGCGTTCACAGCGACTCGCGTCCCGGCCGGAGCTATACCTGCTTTCAGGTCTTTCTACCTGAGAAGCAGAATCAGATCGTCTCCCTACGACCCTCTGCCACCGCTCCCGACAGAAAGCAAGCTGAACGGCAGCCCGAAGCTGCTTAAAATCTTGAAAAAGCGCGCGAGTACCTCGAATTGCCTTGACTTGATTCGGGCTCCTTGTCATGCTCATGAAGTCCCCACATTGAGGTACCCCCCATGGCGACATTTGCAACCAAAGTTGAGCAGAGAACCAGCCGCCGCTTTGCCCTCAAGCTGCCGGTCTCGGTTCGTTGTGATAATGGGCACGTCGAGGAAGTTTCCGCGGAAACGCGCGACGTAAGCGCTCAAGGCGTATTTTTCTACACTGGTTCGAACCTTGCCGAGGGCACAAAAGTTGAGTTCACGCTCACCTTACCTCCTGAGATTACGCTCACAGAAAGCATTCGCGTTCGTTGCCGTGGGCGCGTGGTTCGCATCGATGACGAGCCGCCTCGCGTGGGAGTAGCTGCGATAATTGAGCAGTATGATTTCGTGCCGGAGACAGCTGACGCGTAAAGTTTCGTCCTCAGCAAAGCACCACCCTCCCAAAGCAAAGACCCTGCGCCGAAAGCGCGGGGTTTTTGTTTTAGGCGTTGCGATCATGGCATCGCTTCCGGCAGCCGCTCAGGTACTCGGAGATGTGTATGCTTCGGACGCATCAGTGAAAGGCAGTGTGCGCGAAACATCCGGCGGGCTTGAAGTAAGCAACGGAGTGGCAATTGCTGCCGGAGAGCATTCCGCCACGCTGCGTTTGGCGCGCGGTGGGCAGGTTCGAGTCTGTCCGGGAACCAACCTGACGGTGAACACCTCACCTCAGGGCCAAGAACTGATGTTTGCCATGAGCGCAGGCTCACTTGAAGCTGACTACAGCATTCCATTTCTCGCCGATGTGGTTCTTACTCCCGACTATCGAATTCTCATTTCGGGACCGGCGGATGTGAGTGTTTCGATAAGCGCGAACAAGAATGGGGATGCATGCGTTCGTTCAAGAGGAGACAACTCGTACGTCGTCGTTTCTGAACTGATGGGCGACGACTTCTATCACGTGAAGCCAGATGAGCAGGTAGTCTTCCATGCAGGACACGTAAAAGATCCAGACGAGAACAGCTCGATGGTCTGCGGATGTCCGGGCCCATCTCCCCTGCAAAGAGCCGAAACTGCGCCACAGCAACCCACGCCGGTACCGGCACAGGTCGCTACTGCCCAGCCCGCTCCAACTACTCCAGCGGCACCGAGAACGGAACCTGTGCTCCAGTCTTCTTCACCTGCAGCGCAACTCCAGCCGCGGGAGCCTGTTCCCACGCCACAGCAAAGAGCAGCTGTGGCGACTGCAATCCGAAACGAGCCTGCTGTTGCTGCCACCGCCAGCGCAGCTGCAGGGCTACCGCAACAGTCGGC
Organism: Terriglobales bacterium; assembly: GCA_035280185.1. Taxonomy (GTDB): domain Bacteria; phylum Acidobacteriota; class Terriglobia; order Terriglobales; family Acidobacteriaceae; genus Angelobacter. The sequence continues at coordinate 2,207 of DATEGH010000353.1, read as the reverse complement.
TGGTCCGGTTCAGGTGCAAGTCGATGCGCCAATGGTTTTTAAAGGTTCGAATACGCAGCCGGACGTTACAGCCACCCTTGCTCGTGTTCACATCGAGCACATTCCCTGGCCGCAAACTCCAGTTGTTGCTCCGAAGCCTCCGCAAAAAGCCAAGTCCGGTGTAGAAGGGCAAAAGAGAGGATTCTTTAAGCGGCTCATACATGCACTATTTGGATGAGACTCCTATCGAGGGCTCGCGATTCGAATAAACGTTCAACAAACACTCAATTGCGCCTTTCCGATTCCGGCTTCCCGTTCGTCTTCGGATTCCAGGCATACTGGGATCCGTTCCAAAAAAGGAAGCCGGCCTTGCCTGATCCTTCGTAAATGACATCGGCGTTCTTTATCGACGCCGGCGTATTCTCAATGCGTCTTTGCGCGGGAACAGTTCGAAAAGGACCAAAACCAGCGTGGCGGACTAGATAGGCTTGGCGTGCTGTGGGATCTCTCCACCCATCGGCCCCCACTCCGTGGATGACAGCCAGCAGCGGTTCGCCGGCACGCACGGCAGGGCGAGCCTCTTTCTGGCGAAAGACAACACCTTGTCCTTGAGGCGGGCTGAAGAACTGACTGGCATCCTGGACCGTCCAATTCGCTAGCTCGTCATTAATCATTCCCAATTTGGCTTTCAGCGGGAAGACGATCACGGCAAGGTCCGGAGATCCATCGCCATTAAAGTCTCCGGTGACAAAGCTGTGATGACCACGGTCAGCGACTACAACGCGTCCGAATATGCGTTGCAGAGCGGCATCGACCTCCTTCGCCGAAGCCGCGCGAGACGGCACTTTTGAAGCGTTAGGCAGGGAAGCCTTGGGCTTGGTTTGCTTGATCGGTTCTTCCACTCGAGTCGGCGGTTTTGCGGTACAGGCGCAGAGAAACGCAATCACTACCAGCCATAGGGATTTTCGCTTCATTGTTCGACCTCGTCGTCGGAACAGGTGGATCCGAAGAAGATGCATCCACCTGCTGTCTACGCGTTCTCTGCTAGAGAGAATTGAGGAACGTGATCAATTGGTTCTTCTGAGTGGTGCTCAGACTGCGATAGTTATTGATCACGAACGTCGCCTCGCCCGCATGGCGCAAAATCGCTTCATTACGCGTAAGTGATTCACCGTCGTGCATCAGGCGATCACGAGTGCGCATGCCCCACAAAGGCGCCGTGCGCATCTTGGTTGCCGTATCAGGCGGACCGTTCTGCACGATGCCATCGCCGGTGCCCACGTCATGCAGGAGGAAGTCGCTGTAAGGATGGATCACTTTACTTCCCAGTGTAGCCGGCACGGTGAAGGCTCCGCCATTGATAACCGTCCCAGCGGGAGCGGTTGTAATGGAAGTGAGGTGGCAGATGTTGCAGCCGATCGCGCTAAACAACTGCTGACCTGTCTGCGCATCGCTGGTGGCGAGCAGGGCCGAATCAACTGGAGGCGCCTTCGTCCCGCGCATAAAGGTGGCAAAGTGATCGATATCTGCCATTCCGAGGCTGTCAGGACCGTCTTCGGGATCCGTTGTGGTCTTGCACACAGTCGTAGTGTCGGTAAGATTCAGCCGGTTTGTAATACCCTGCTCATTCAAGTAAGCATCACTTGAGAACGACAGTAAGCTGGCCTGCTGATTCTTCCAGCCAAACCGTCCTCCCCGTATGTGACCTGGCGCTTCCAAAACGGGAACCTGGATGAACTCGCCAGCGATCTGTCCACCACTCTGCGAAGGTTGATTGTTCGCAATTGCCAGCAAGGTATTGCTGTCGATCGCTTCAACGAAGCCGTCACCGAGTGTGTTAAGCGATGTCCGAAAGGTGCGAATTGTTTCTGATCCAGGCGTCCGTTCTTGCGCCTGTGCGCAGGTCGCACGGTCATTCACTAAGGACCGATTTGGAACTGTGTTCTGACCATCGTTGATGCTGATCGAGGGATTCACGAAGTTGCCATTGAAGTCTGTGTGGCCAACACGAAGTTCCGTAACTTGGCTTATGCCGCCAGTAACCGGATTCTGATGGCAGCTGACGCAAGATTGTGCGTTATATAGCGGCCCGAGTCCGTTATCGACTCCGTCCTGCTCCTCGAAGTGAGACTGGTCGTTGGCAAAGGTGTCGCCCGCCGGCTCGGGAAAACCGTTGCTGACGCTCTGGGACCCCGGATTCTGATTAAGGGTGGGAGTGCTGAATCCCG
>DATEGH010000352.1:0-25187 GCA_035280185.1 Terriglobales bacterium | reverse complement strand
GCCCCGCGAAACAGCGGGGCTTCTTTTTGTGGGCTGAACCATCCTCTCCCGTAGTTCCTGCTTCTATCGTTGAGACCGAAGAAGCGCCACGCGTTGAGAGGACAGAAGAATGAGACTGAAAGCCGTTGTTCTTGTATTGGTGCTCGCTATATCAGCGCCGCTCTGCGCTCAGGTTCCAAGATCGAACCATGTGGTGATTGTGGTGGAAGAGAACCACAGCTTTTCCCAGGTGATCGGCAATAGCAACATGCCATTTCTCAACGGGCTGGCGTCGCAATATTCGCTGGCGACGCAGTATTTCGCCAACGCGCATCCTTCCATCGGCAACTATTTCATGCTGACCACGGGGCAGATCATCACCAACAGTGACAGCGACGTGGCGACAGTGACCGCGGACAATATCGTGCGCCACCTCTTGACCGCGGGAAAGACATGGAAAGGGTATGCGGAGAGTCTGCCTTCCGCGGGATATCTTGGACCGGACAGATTTCCTTACACGCGGCACCACTTTCCGCTTTCGTACTTTTCTGACGTGGTGAACTCGCGGGTGCAGCGACTGAACCTGGTTCCTTTTACGCAGTTTGCAGCAGACCTCGGGAGCAATCAACTGCCGAACTACTCCATGATCATCCCCAATCAGCAAGACAATGGACACAACTGCCCGGCCGGCACTTCTCATTGTTCTGACGCTCAGATCCTCAGGGCGATGGACACATGGCTCAAGAACCACATTGGGCCGTTGCTCACCAATCCAGAGTTTCGCCAGGATGGGCTGCTCATCATTGTGTTCGATGAAGGCACGGCGAGCGATAAAGCGCACGGAGGCGGCCACATTGCTACGGTCCTCGCCGGTCCAAGGGTGAAGAGAGGATTCAAATCAAGCAGGTTTTATCAGCACCAGAACGCGCTGCGAACGGTGTTGGATGCGCTTGGGGTGAATCATCAACTGGGCAAAGCCGCCTCGGCCCAGCCGATGAGCGATATGTATTAACTATGGATTCGACTTCGCCGGAGCCGCTTCGGCAAGGGTGCGATCCAGCAGCGCACGCAAGCTTTCGTCGGTGAGAACTCCTTCCACTTCCTGACCGTTGAAGAAGAGAGTCGGTGTGGCCCCCACGCCCAGAGACTTCCCTTCAGCAATGGAGGACTGCACTTTTGTCTGGTCCTGACGAGCGAGACACGCCTGCAACTCTTCCGTCTTCAGCGGCCGCTTCGCGCCGAACTCTTTGGCCAGCGCATCAATCGCAGCCGGACTACCATTGCCGGCTCTGAACTTCTCAGAGACTTCCGGTTGATGGGTGTGAACGTAATCAGAGAAATCCCAATAGGCCGGAAGCGATTCATCAGCCAGACAATGCGCGTCCACGGCCGCGCGCATCGCCCAGGGATGTGCCTCAACCAGAGGGAAATCTTTCATCACCACTTTCACACGGCCGCGGTACTGGTTCATGGCTGCATTGATCAGTGTGACGTACATGCGGGCGCAGGATGGACACTCGAAATCGTCATAAACCACCACCGTCGCCGGCGCGTTCTCAGGCCCGCGAAAAGGACGCCCGGAAACATCGATGCGGCTCATGTTTCTGGCATACGGATCTTCCTTCAGGTCGAGCTCCGTCATGTAGAGCAGCTTGCTTCCATCTTTCGCCAGCAGGAAGTTCACGGTCTTGCGTACGCCGTTGCCCTCAATCGTGACCGGCAAATTGTCAAAGCCGTTGAATGAGCTTGCGGTGCGCTTCCCGATCGTGATGTTAACGTCAGGCGGCGCTTCCGCATAGGCGCGCACCTGGCGTTCAACGCGGCGGGCGAGATCAGGCGGCAAAGATGATTGCTGAGCGACCAGCAGAACACCTGAACAAAGTAGAAGGAAGCAAGAGAGTATCGAACGCATAGGAATGATGAAGTTCAGCAAGTATAAACCTCGCGCACGTGAAAAATGAAAGGCCCCGGCGGTGCGGGGCCAATCCACTGATGGCGGAATCTTACGATTTCTTGGCTTTGTCTTTGCGCAGATCGCGGCGGTCGTGCCGGATGTCGCGCCGATCGTGCCGCACATCCTTGCGGTCGTGATGGATATCGCGCTCGTCGTGGTGAATATCGCGGCGGTCGGCCCGCAGATCGCGCCGATCTTTGTGGACATCACGCTCGTCTTTGCGGATGTCGCGGCGTTCGTTTGCGGCAGCGGCCTGGTTGCCGTTCTTCACATCCTGATGAAGTTCGCGGCGGTCTTTGGCGATGTCGCGTTGGTCATGCCGGACATCGCGCTGGTCCTTGCGGGCGTCGGTGCGATCGTTGCGCACGTCGCGCCGGTCGTGATGGATATCGCGCCGGTCATGGCGTACGTCGCGGTGGTCTTTACGCAGGTCTTTGCGGTCCTGATGCTGATCAGAATCGCTGCTCTGGGCGTAGGCGGCCGCTCCCAGAACCAGCAGCGCCGCTGCCAGCAGAAATGCAAAATGTCGTCGCATGTGTGAACTCTCTCCTTTTTGAGCTTCTGGATGAGAAGCTGCTCTGCGGGATACTAACCCGAGTTCTTGGGTTAGTTGCATGGGGTTTGAGCGTGGGCCTGATTACCTTTGAACTAGCACCGGAACGTCAACCGGCGAGAGCTAGGTAACGGCAGCTATCGTTCGACGACTACCAACTGGCCATCTTGCACGCGGAGCGCGGCAACGTGCTCCGGAAGCTTAAGCTTTTCGTGGATTTCCGGCTGCATGAGCCGGGCTTGCAGTTGCGGGTTCACTAGACCGACGGGGACCGGCAAGTCGCCAATCTTCATGTCCGTTGGCGTGAAGGTCACATAGCCATCAACGGCCCCGAGTTTGCCGGACACTGTAACGTAAACATCTTTGCCGCGAAGATTGGCGACGAACTGCCCCGTAACGTGGTCGCCCGCGAAGGAGACCTGCGCAGGCCTGATCTGGCTGGCATTGGCTTCCGCTTTGGGGGACTGAGCAACGGCGGCCTGCTCAAATGCGGCGTTGATTTCTTCTGCGGAAAAGCGCGCTTCGGCCGGTTCGCCGCGCTCGCTGGCTTGCTCCAACTCGGCCCATTTCGTCTGGAACTGTTCGGCATTTTGCTGCACGGTCGCAACAGGCAATGTCTGAGCAACCGCGGCTGGACGCCGGAGCATGAGCGCAAGGCTCAGGACCGAGCAGCCCAGAAAGCCCCAGCGGCCAATCCTGAACATCCACTTCCCGCTTTCCCTGGCCGACATGCGCCGATTCTGCCATGCCGGGCCGGCAAAATACCGCCGAAAATCGGCTGCGCAAGGGTTACTTTTGGCATCGTTCTTACGGCGGATCACGGATTGAAACCGGCCCAATCGCGCATACTATCAGCCAACGGGAACACGAAACTCCGGCCATGCAGTTTTCCAGAACGACGGTACAATAGAGCCAAAGTACATGGTTTCCACGCAGCTTCATACTTCTTCCATCCCGGGGCGCGCCACCGCCATTGAGCAGTCTCTTCGCACGATCATCCGTGGCAACGACGAAATTGTGCGCATGGCGCTGGTCTCCATCCTGGCCCGCGGACATCTGCTGATTGAAGGCGTTCCCGGCGTAGGAAAGACGACGCTGGCGCACGCGCTGGCCCGGGCTCTCGATTGCAGTTTCCAGCGTATCCAGTTCACCAGTGACATGCTGCCATCCGATGTGCTGGGAATTTCGGTGTACTCGGCCAACGATCAGCGCTTTGACTTCAAGCCCGGCCCGGTGTTCACCAATATTCTCCTGGCAGACGAGATCAATCGCACCACTCCCAAAACACAGTCGGCGCTGCTTGAGGCAATGAATGAAGGCCAGGTCACCATGGACGGCCATTCGCATCTGCTGCCGCAGCCGTTTCTGGTGGTCGCAACGCAGAACCCGGTGGAGCACCATGGAACCTACCCGCTGCCGGAGTCGCAGCTTGACCGTTTTCTTCTGCGCGTGCGCATGGGGTATCCCCAGGCGAGCAATGAGCGCGAAATTCTGCGCGCCGAAGCCGGCGCGGCGCGCCTGGAAGATGTGCGTCCGGTGGCCAGCGGCGCAGATCTCATCGCCATGCAGGACGAGGTCATGCGTGTGAAGGTGGACGATTCGCTGGTGGATTACGCTCTTCAGATCGTGAATCGCACCCGCGATTCAGAGACATTGGCGCTGGGAGTTTCTCCGCGCGGCTCGCTCGCGTTGTATCGGGCGGCGCAGGCCATGGCTTATCTCGATGGACGCAAGTTTGCCACGCCCGCCGACTTCAAGATGCTCTCCGTTCCCGTGTTCTCGCACCGGCTTGTGGTGAACGCGCGTTACACCTCGACGCTCAAGAAATCCGAGCAGGCGGAAACCATCCTGCGCGACATCCTCGAAACTATTCCCGTTCCGGTATGAGTTGGCTGCGCTTCGTGATGCTGCTGGCGCTGATCGTATGGATCGGCGGGATCATCTTTTTCGCATTCGTCGTTGCTCCGGCAGCGTTCGGCGTATTGCCCACTCCTGATTTGGCCGGACGCGTAGTCAGCCGCAGCCTTACGGCACTGCATTGGATGGGTTTAATCGCCGGATTCATTTTTCTGCTCTGCTCTTTCGCCTACAACCAGATCAACCACGCAAATCCGCGGCTGTTTTCCCCTGCGCACTGCCTAATTGCGGTGATGCTCGTGCTGACCGCGATCTCCCAGTTTGGAGTCACGCCGGCCATCCGGCAAAGTCGCGCGGTGCTTACCCTTGGTGACATACCACACGCGCAGTTGAAACAGAAGTTGAATGATGCCCGGCTGAGATTTGATCGACTGCATGCCTGGTCAGTGCGGCTGGAAGGATCTGTTTTCGTGCTAGGAATTTGCTTGGTCGGGCTGACGGCGAAAAGGCTTCAGGATTAGCACGCGCCGGGCTTCACGTTGCCAGATGAAACAGAAAAACATTAGCCTGTTCCCCCTGTCTCGAAGGTTGGGTGAACAACCAGAAATGCTTGTTCCTACCTTGTATTGTCCGTCAGTGGCTCGGGATGGATCAGCACCTTGAATAGCTCGGGCGCTGCTTGCTTGAAGCGGATCTCGAGTTCGGTGCAGACGTCGTGGACGCGCGCGAGCGGCAGGTTGTCAGGAAAGGTGCAGTGGCAGGACATGTAAACTTTGTCGCGGACGCGCTTGATCTCCATCTCATGTACATCAACCACTTCTGGGAACTCTGTCACGATTGGCTTTAGCTTTTGCTCGAGCACGGCATCGCGCAGCACAGTGTTTCCCGGCTCGATCGTTGATGGCTCACTTTCAATATGGGTCAGGATGCTGGAGATTTCCGGCACCTCGTTGCGGATCTGGGCTTCGAGCTGGGTCACGAGTTCGTGAGCGTTGCGCAGGCTCATAGTCTCGTCCAGCTCCAGATGCTGCTCCACGTGAATACGCCCGCCAAGATCCTGCACGCTGACATCGTGGACACTGAAGTTGTTGCGCGAGGCCACAGCGCGAACGCGGTCGAAGATGTTCTCATGCGCCGTTTCGCGGGGAACCGAGTGGATGACAACGTCAGAGTCCGGCAGGATGCGATGCACGGCATCGGAAATCTCCTTCACTACCTGGCCGGAGCGCTGGAAGGTGACGTTGCGTGCCAGGCCGACGGTGAGATCGGCGAAGTAACGGTTCCCGGCCCGCCGGATGCGCACGCGCTCCACTTCAATGACGCCGTTGATGCTGAGCGCGGCTTCCACCATGCGGCTGCGGTAGCCGGCAGGAGCGGCGTCGAGCAACGCGTCAACGGTCTGGCGCGCGAGCCGCCAGCTCACGTACACGATGACGCCGGAAACCACGAGCGCGGCGATAGAGTCGGCTTTAATGAGCCAGCGCAAATGCCAGTAGCGTCCGGCTTCCACCAGCGCGAGGCCGAGAATGACCACGCCGGAAGAAAAGATGTCGGTACTGAAGTGGAGGGCGTCGGCCTGGAGCGCCTGGCTATTGTATTTGTCGGCGATGCGCTTGAGCCGGTGCGAGCGCCACCAGTCGACTGCCATGGAAGCGAACATCACGCCAAAGGCCGCGGGCGTGGGGTCAATATGGACGCTGTGGTATCCGGTGAGGCGGCGCACTGCCTCCGATACGATCCAGACGCAGGTCACCAGCAGCAGCGTGGTTTCAACAAACGCGGAGAAGTTCTCAACCTTGCCGTGGCCGTACTGGTGCTCAGCATCGGCGGGCTTGTCTGAAACCCGCACGGAAAACAGTGTGATAAGAGCAGCAATCAGGTCCAGCCCGGAATGCGCTGCCTCAGAGAGAATGCCCAGGCTGAGAGTAGAGATGCCCACCAGGATCTTGAGCGCAGTGATGGCTACCGCAGCGATCACAGAGTTCAGCGCGACTGAGCGCTTTTCCGCGCGCATGTTCTCCAGAACCGGATTCACTTCTGTGGTGGACACTGCCCCATTCTCTCAAGTTTCGCTTGAGAGTTTCCATAAAAAGCGAATGTGCTACGATGAATCGCATTCCGCTCTTCAACTTCCCATGAAAGGACCAAGAATGTTTCGACTGCTCCTGATTCTGCTGATTGCATCTGCTACGGCCGTTGCGCAGACAACGGGTTCCTCGTCCAAGACTGCCGTTAAGGGCCAGGCTTCATCGACGGCGAGGACGGGCAAGTCCGCTGCCACTCACAAAGCAGGAGCAGGAACGGCGCCGGCCGGAGAGGCAGTCATCACCGTGAAGGGGTTGTGCGCCTCGGCAACCGACGGCATCGCGCGACCCGCGCCGGCCAGCACAAAGGAAGATTGCGTTTCCATTGTCAGCAAGTCGAGTTTTGAAGAGCTCATGCACGCCGTAGCGCCCAACATCCCGCCGAACATGAAGAAGAACGTGGCGCAACAACTGGTGGAGTTGCTGGCGCTGGCGCAGGCCGCGCAGAAGGCGGGAATCGATAAAGAGCCGAGCTTCGCCGAGTTCATGAGGGTGCAGAGACTGACGGTGCTTGGAAATCTCTACGGTCGCTCTCTGGACGAAAAATACAAGCATCCGCCGCAGTCTGAGATTGACGCTTATTACAAAGAGCATCAGGGAGATTTCCAGGAAGCGAAGCTCCGCCGCGTATACGTGCCCAAGATCGATCCCACGGGAAAGAGTACTACGCCGGAGCAGAAGACCGCTTATTCGGAGAAAGCCAAGAAGATCGCCGACGATATGTATGCGCGTGCCCAGAAAGGCGAAGACATGCAAACCTTGCAAAAGGACGCTTATACGGCGCTCGGCATTACTACAACTCCGCCTCCCGCAGAGTTGGGCGCCATCCGCAAAGGAGCCCTCAGTCCGCAGACGGATAAAGCCGTGTTCGCGCTCTCTCCGGGCGGCGCTACCATGGCCGATGAGCCTGCGGCTTTCATCATTTACAAGCTCGATACCAAGCAACAGCTTTCTGAAGACAAGGTGAAGGAAGAAATCTCGCGCATGCAGTATCAACAAAAGATGCAGGGACGCCGCAAGGAAATTTCCAGCTCCGTTCAAGCCACTTTCGATGATAAGTATTTCGGCGCAGGAGTGCCGGCGGAACGAGAAGGTCCGGCTGCGGCTCCTCCGGTCCGGCCAGGAGCCGTGCCGGCGCATTCGCCTTCGCCCAGCGCGACGCCTTCTCCGAAATCAAAATAGGAGCGGGATTCAGGTAATTGCCTGATGTGGCAGCGGGGGTTTTAACTTCAATATACTTGCTTGCCGTTTGGCCGCCTCGCAGCAATCTACGCCGGCAACGCTCAAAAAATCCATGTCCACCAAACCTACAGTCCTCATCACCGGAGTCTCAGGAAACCTGGGCTCGCGGCTGGTGAGAGAGCTGCCGGATTTTCAGGTCATTGGAGTGGACCTGCATGCGCCTGCTTCGGCCTCGCCTTATCGCTTCGAGCAAATGGATCTGGCGGAAGAGCGCTCTTGCGATCAGTTGCTCGACCTGATGCTGGCGTATCGTCCGGAAGCGGTGGTGCACCTGGCATTTGTTCTGGATCCGCTGCGCTGCGGCGTGCTCGATCCCAAGCAGATGTGGAACATCAACGTGGCCGGCACCAGCCGCGTTGTTGAAGCCATTGCGGAACACAATCGCATGGTGGGCGGAGTGGAAAGGTTCGTCTTTCCCAGCAGCGCGATGGTGTACGGCCCCGAACTGACGAAGCCCGCGACGGAAGAATCGCCGCTCAGCGCGCAGAGTTTGCCGTACGCGCTGCATCAGCAGGAAGCGGACCGCACGGTGCAAGAGCGCTCGCGCGGCCTGAAGAAGTGCAAGACGTATCTTCTGCGGCCGCAAGTCTATGCCGGAGCATCGGTGGAAAACTACCAGTTGGGAGTGCTGCGCGGAGTTCCGGGAGGAAAAGGAAGGCTGGCCGAACGGCTGCGGAGAAAAGGGTTCCGTCTGCCGCTGCTGCTGCCTTCGCGCGGGAACTATCTGGAGCACCGCTTCCAGTTTGTACACATCGACGACATGGCCCGGCTGATCACGCACATTCTTCACCGCACGCAAGCCGATGGACGCCTTACGGTGTTAAACGTCGCCGGGCAGGGCGAACCGCTGCAACTGCGTCGTTGCATTGAGGTAGCTGGTATCGAGGTTCAGCACGTTCCCACGCGCGCGCTCTGTCGCCAGGCAGTGCGGTTTTTGTGGGATCTTGGCGTATCAGACATTCCTCCGGAAGCGCTGCCTTACCTGCTTGGCTCAAGCTGGCTGGACACGGCCAAGCTTCGCGTGTTCTTGGGCGAGCACTACCGCTCGGTAATCCAGCACACCTGCGAAGAAGCGTTGACCGATAGCTTCCATTCGCCCGCGCACGAACTGGCCCAAGCGGCAAACATCACTCTGTAAGGCCAGTTCCGGCAGCTTTGCTACTTCCTGCCGGAAGGCGTATCTTCTCTCGCTGAATAAAGGAGGTGCCTGCATGAGACGCTTGGCACTGATTTTTGCGTTTCTTGCCTGCTTCGGATTCGCGCTGGCGCAAGGCGAAAAGGGTGAGAACTCGGCCGCAGCAGGTCAGAAAAAGTCGCATGCCCATAAGGCCGGCGGCATGGCAGACCAGGGCGGAACAAAAGAGGCCGTTCTGGACATGGAAAAGAAATTACGCGACGCTGCGTTGAAGGGTGATGCATCGGTCTTGCAAGAGTCGCTGGCGAATGATTACCACAGCATCAGCGCCGTCGATGGTCAGGCCCATACCAAGGATGAAGGCGTTGAAAACTTGAAAGCAGGAAAAGTCAAATATCAGAACATTGACGTGTCGGATGAAGACGTGCAGGTCTTCGGGCCTACACTCGCGATTGCCCATGGAGTTGCCGATGTAAAAGGCACCTTGAATGGCCAGGACTTCAGCGGCAAGTTTCATTTTTCGCGCACCTGGATGAAACACAATGGCAAGTGGCAGGCAATCTGGTTCCAAACCACCAAGCTTCCTTAGTCGCGCGCAAGCTTGAAATGCACACAAGAGAATGCCTCGTGGTCGACTCACGAGGCATTCCTGCAAAAAAGGACCGTCCCACGCCGACAGCGGCTCCTCGCGCCGGCAATGAAGATCGCGTCAAGCGAGGCCAGCGAAAAGAAGATATGCAGTAATCCGGTGTTATCCTAGTCGCAACACCCACAGAACAGGACCTGCATCTTTCATGTCAGACCCGAATACTCCTCCGTCTCCCAACGAAAATGATGAATCTTTTGGCGATCTGCTGGCGGCTTACGAGCAGAGCCATAAACGCAAACCCGGCGAGCGGAGCGCCGGATTACAAGGCACTGTAGTTGCCGTGACTGCCGATTCGGCGGTGCTCGACATAGGATTCAAAAGCGAAGGAGTTCTGCCGCTCACGGCGTTCACGAACAAGCCGCAGCCAAAGCGCGGCGACAAGTTCCCAGTCTCCATCAAAGGCCGCAATCCGGAAGGTTATTACGAACTGTCACTCGGCAGAATCGAACAACCAAAAGACTGGGCTGCCCTGCAGCGCGCCTTCGCTGAGAAAACCACGATCGGCGGAACAGTCACGGCTGTCGTCAAAGGCGGATTGAGCGTGGACGTGGGCGTGCGCGCCTTCATGCCGGCTTCGCGCAGCGGAGTGCGCGATGCGGCGGAAATGGAGAAACTCGTCGGGCAGGACATTCGCTGCCGCATCATCAAGCTCGACGTGGAAGATGAAGATTTGGTGGTGGACCGCCGTGTTGTCGCCGAAGAAGACGACCGCGCCGCGCGTGAGCGCCGGCTTTCCGAGATTGCAGAAGGCGCAACCGTCACCGGTGTGGTGCAAAGCCTGACCGATTATGGCGCGTTCGTTGATATCGGCGGCGTAGATGCTTTGCTGCACGTAGGCGATATTTCTTGGGCCCGCGTGAGCAATCCCGCCGTCGTGCTCTCGGTGGGGCAGCAGGTGGAAGTAAAGATCCTGAAGATGTCAAACGAAACCGGCAAGCGCCGCATCTCGGTTGGCATGAAGCAGCTCCTGCCGCATCCCTGGGATGGAGCGGCGCAGAAGTACATACCCGGAGAGCGCGTGCGCGGCACCGTGACACGCGTAATGGAGTTTGGCGCTTTTGTAGAACTCGAGCCGGGAATCGAAGGCTTGATCCACATTTCTGAAATGTCGTGGGCGAGAAAAGTCCGCAGGGCCAGCGATGTTGTGAAGCCCGGCGACACCGTGGAGGCTGTGATTCTTGGCGTGAATGAAGGTGAGCGTCGCATCTCCCTCGGGCTGAAGCAGGCGCTGGGCGATCCCTGGGCTGATGCTCCGCAACGCTTCCCTGCCGGCTCGATTGTCGAAGGACCAATCACAAACATCACTAAATTTGGCGCTTTTGTGCAGCTTGCAGGAGGAATCGAAGGCATGATCCACATCGGTGACATGAGCGCCGAGAAACGGATCAATCATCCTCAAGAGGTGCTCCGGGTTGGACAGACGGTAAAGGCACAGGTGCTGGAGATTGATTCGGAGAAGCGCCGCGTGCGCTTGGGGATCAAGCAGATGGCGCCTTCGAGCCTCGACGAATACATGGCGGAGCACAAGCAGGGGGAGATTGTTTCAGGTCGCATGGTGGAGACCACCGGCAACGCAGCGCGCGTCGAGTTGGGCGAAGGTGTTTACGCAACCTGCCGGATCACCGAAGGCACATCGGAACAATCCGCTCGACAGCCCGGCCAATCGAAAGCAGATCTATCGTCGTTGAGTTCGCTGCTTCAGGCGCGCTGGAAGAGTGGGTCCGCTCCAAAACGCGGAGCGGCGAGCGCGGGCCAGATTCGCAGCTTTCGGATTACCCAGCTCGACCCTGGCACAAAAAAGATTGAAGTTGAGCTGGCCTGAATCGTTTGTTAAGTTCTGGGGCATTCGTTGAGTACGCTCACTGTGATTCTCGATCTGGTCGGCACCTTTGTTTTCGCGCTCAGCGGAGCCATAGCGGGCCTGAAGCACCGGCTCGATCTTTTTGGTGTACTCGTGCTCTCGTTCGCTGCGGCAAATTCCGGCGGCATCGCGCGCGACCTGCTGATCGGCGCTACTCCGCCTGCCGGCATCAGCGACTGGCGTTACATCGTCGTGCCGCTGCTCGCCGGGTTGGTCACGTTCTACCGGTCGTCCATCATCAGCCGCCTGCGCAGTCCTGTACTGGTGTTTGATGCCGCAGGACTCGGGCTTTTCGCTGTGGCTGGCACGCTCAAAGCGCTCGCTTTTCATCTGAATCCTCTGGCAGCAGTCATGCTTGGCGTTCTTACCGGAGTTGGCGGCGGAATCGTGCGTGACGTGCTGGTGTCAGAGATTCCGATCGTGCTACGCGCGGAACTTTACGCGGTCGCCGCTCTCGCCGGAGCTACTTTGGTTGTGCTGGGGAGAAAGTTGCACTTCCCTTCCGAAGCATCCACCGCAGCGGGCGCTATTCTATGTTTCGGGCTTCGCCTGCTGGCGATCCTTCGCGGTTGGCATTTGCCGGTAGCGGGAGAAAGCAAGTCCGCAGCATCGCGCGTCTAAGTCTTGGAGAGTCGGAGCTCAGGTAAAATGGCTGACCTGCTTCCTGCAATCTTCTTTGGGCATGGCAATCCCATGAATGCCCTGCTCAGCAATCCATACACTCAGGCGTGGCGAAGCATCGGCGAGAAGATGCCTCGGCCCAAGGCAATTCTCTCCGTCTCCGCCCATTGGTTTGTTCCGGCAACGGGTGTGACGGTCAGCACTGCGCCCAGAACGATTCACGATTTCGGCGGCTTTCCCCGCGAGCTCTATCAGGTCCAGTACCCTGCTCCGGGCGATCCTGACTTGGCCAAGCGTGTGCAATCTCTGCTGGCGCCTTTGCCAGTAGCGCTCGATAATTCCTGGGGGCTGGACCACGGCACATGGTCAGTGCTGAAGCACGTATATCCGAATGCCGACGTTCCGGTTGTGCAACTCAGTATTGACGAAAGGCAGCCTGCGGCATTTCACTTCGAACTCGGCAAAAGACTGGCGCCTCTGCGGGACGAAGGCGTGCTGATCGTGGGAAGCGGGAACCTGGTGCACAACCTTCACACGTACGCCTGGGGCCATCACATGCCCGATCCTTACGACTGGGCGGTGCGCTTTGAAGCCGAGGCGCGCCAGATGATGGTTGCCGGAGAATACCGGCCGCTGATTGATTACGAAAAGCTCGGCCGCGAGGCGCTGCTTTCCATCCCGACGCCCGATCACTACCTCCCGCTTCTTTATGTGATCGCCACACGCCAGCAGAAGGAGGGCGTCAGCTTTCCTGTGGAAGGGGTCGACGGTGGATCAATCTCCATGCTGGCGGTGCAAGTCGGCTAAAAGGAAATAGGGAGACCATCGCTGGCCTCCCCCCGTCTCTTTGGCGCAGCTCCTTCGCGTTGATCGTTACCTGGAACGAGTTGTTTGCATTGTTCGTATCAGTTCCGATGAACGACGCCTGGCCGCCGCCGGTGAAGCTGTGCGCCCCAGGTTGCTGAGTTCGCGTTCGTACTGAATGCGTCAACAAAAGAGCCCAGCGCATTTTGTCTGGGCTTCTCAAGAGGCGCGCCGCCGTCTTCACTTTTTCTGCTGAATCTGCTGTTGCACGACGCTGTTGAGTGCTGAGCTGGTCTGCCGGGCCGTGCAGGTCGCATTGCCCTGAGCTGCCTGTTGCGTAAGCACGTTCACGTCAACGCCACAAACCTGTGCAGCTACATCAACTGGTACCTGAACCGTGACAGGAATCTGGCTTACGTTGACGCTCAGGTTCTTGGCGATCTGGTTGGCGACATTCGAGACGTTCACGTTGACCAGATTGTTCGCGTTCACCTGGCCGAAGGCGAATGCTCCAACTAACACCAGCAGCAACACTAGATGTGCGTTCTTGTGGAGGTTCATGCTTCATGCTCCTTTCGGTGGACTGCCTTTCAGGACGTGATAATTTAGACCCCACAGCCGAGCGACGAGGATGCTCCAAAAGCCATGCGAGAAGGGACATTTGTGAGTAGATACGCCAGAAGTGGGTTGCCCGTTGTCACCCTGTTCGTTGCTCCCGGCGCAAGACCAGTTGTTTGGCTTGCTGCGCCCACTCAAGGCATAGTTCAGCATCGTGCAAGTCACCCTGGATGGGGCACAGAAATGAGGGCCATCAGCAAGGAACTGAGGCTGAAGCCACAAGCGGCAGAGACTTCCTGAAATTTCCGGCCAAGTTCTTCGAGGTGGGTCTGCTCAGTTGTTCAAAGATTGGTGGACCTGGTCGGGATCGAACCGACGACCTCTTCCATGCCATGGAAGCGCGCTCCCAACTGCGCCACAGGCCCACTGCGGAATGCTGCATTTATTCTCGCCGAGGCGCGAAAAATCGTCAAACTTCCTCACTCTTCCGCATTAAGCGTTTAATTTCCAAAATTGAAACATTTGCGCCACTTTCTGCGTAATTCCTGCTGAGAGACGTTAAACTTAGACAACAACTCTCGTACTATGTCTGTCACTGCAAGACCGGAACTCGCTGCCGTAGGCGCAATCACCACACCGGCCAAGCCTGCCCGGCGGGGCATCTCCCTGCGCGAGCCCATGCTCATTGCGCTGGACACGCTACGCACCCACAAGCTGCGTTCGTTTTTGACTCTGTTGGGAGTCATTCTATCGGTCTCCACGTTGATCGTCGTAGTCTCAATGGTAGAAGGAACCAATCGCTACGTCGCCGACAAAGTCGCAAACTTCGGCTCGAACGTTTTTCTGGTAGAACAGTATCCGCTGGTGACCAGCCAGGAAACTTTTGCCAAGCTGCAACGCACCAATAAGAAGATCACCTACGACGATTACGATTACCTGCGCGACAACATGACTTTGGCCCAGGGCGTTGGAGCGGAAGTTCGGCGCAATGGAACGGTGAAATATAAGACGCAGACAGTGGAAGACATCAGCGTCCGCGGGGTCACTGCCAATATGGGCGATATTGATGTAGAAGAGCCGAATATAGGGCGCTACATCATTGATGCGGATGATCTCCACCGCTCGAATGTGACTATGATCGGCACCGACGTGTCGAAGCGTTTTTTTGAAGGCGTGGATCCGCTGGGCAAGTCCATCTACATTGACGGCGAAGCATATGAAGTCGTGGGAGTCGCCAAGGAGCAAGGCTCCACGTTTGGGCAGTCGCAGGACAGCTTTGTCTACATTCCGGTGGAGACTTACCGCAAAGCCTACGGTAGCAATGACAGCGTCCACATCAACGTGAAAGCTGCCTCTGCCGATCTTATGCCAGCCGCTGAAGACGAAGCCCGCATGCTGATGCGCGCGCGCCGTCACCTTGCAGCAAAGCAGGATGACACCTTCGGAATTCTCGAACCCTCAGCACTCATGGAATTATGGACCAGTCTGACCGGCACTTTGGCCAGTGGCTCTATCGGCGTGGTTTTCATTTTTCTGGTGATTGGCGGCATCGTGATCATGAACATCATGCTTTCCAGCGTGACGGAACGCACGCGCGAGATCGGCGTGCGCAAGTCTGTCGGCGCTACGCGGCGTGACGTACTGCTGCAATTTTTGATCGAATCGGGCGTGATGGCTGCCATTGGCGGGATTCTCGGTGTGCTGGTTGCAGTGGGCATTTCCTTTGTCGTGACCCACCTCACTCCATTTCCCATGCAACTTCCGGTACGCTGGGTGTTCATCGGTGTATTCGTCGCGACCGTGATCGGCGTCTTCTTTGGCGTTTATCCCGCGTACAAAGCATCCAAGCTGGATCCTATTGAAGCCTTGAGGTTCGAAATCTGAGTATGAACCGCTCGCACTTGATCTTCGAAGACATCAAGATGGCCATGGAGACCATCCGCTCGCACAAGGTGCGCTCGTTTCTGACCGTACTTGGCGTCGTGGTGGGAACAGCAGTTGCGATCATCGTGGCTTCTATTCTGCTGGGTGTGGAAAAGAATATTAAGGATTCGCTCAACCAGTTCGGCGTGGACAACCTCTTCGTGTTCAAGTTCGACCCCGGACTTCACTTCGGACGCCTCAGCCCGGAAGAACGCATGCGCAAGCCGCTCACCTACGAAGATGGCATGGCGCTGAAAGAACTGCCGGCAGTGAAGAACGTCGTCGTAGAAGCTCTGTTTCACGTCGGGGACGGTCCGCAGCCGGTGCGTACAGCGCGCAACAAGAGCCATGAGCTATCCACGATTGTGTTTCGCGGCGTCACCGCCGCCTATCCTGATGTCGTGAATGGCAACATGAAAGAGGGCAGGGTCTTCACCGAGATGGAAGACCTCCATCGAGAAGACGTGGTGGTGCTGGGCTATGATGCGGAAAAAGCTCTCTTCCCTGACGAACAGGCTTTCGGCCAGCAACTGCTGGTTGACGGGAACCTGTATCAAGTGATCGGCGTGTTTGCCAAGAAGAAGAACACACTCAATGCTGCCGGCGACGTGGAAGTGCTGATCCCTTACCGCACGTACCGGAAGCACTATCCTCAGGACGATGAAAACATCATCATTGCGCAGGCCCAGCCGGGGATGAAGAACATCGCGGAAGATGAAGTCCGCGGCATGCTGCGGATGCGCCGTCGTGTCCCCCCGAACAAGCCTGATAATTTCGGCATCAGCAGCGCGGAGGAACTGGGAAACCAGTTTGCCGACATCCTGGGCAAAGTCCTCCAGTATGTAATCGGCGTAGTTTCCGTCGGCTTGCTGGTGGGCGGTGTGGGCGTTATGAACATCATGCTGATGTCAGTTACGGAGCGCACGCGCGAGATCGGCGTGCGCAAGGCCATTGGCGCTCGCCGCCGCGATATCAGCTTCCAGTTCATGATGGAAGCCATGACGCTCACCGCAATCGGAGGCATCCTGGGAGTCATTCTCTCGCTCATTGCCAGCTTCCTCATGCAATTGGCCCACTTTCCTTCTTCCGTGCCGCTCTGGGCCATTATTTTGGCCGTAAGCGTGGCCAGCAGTGTTGGTTTGTTCTTCGGGATTTATCCCGCAATGAAGGCTGCGCGGCTCGACCCCGTCATCGCACTCAGGTATGAGTGAAGGAATCGCAGACGCTAAATCTTGCGTCTTTACGGGCACAACAGAAATCCTGCTCTGATACGAAAGATCCGGAAATCAATTTCCGAACGCTGCTGCGACCCAGAAGTTGGCATATCCGTGCTGCGCGCCGGGCTGAAAGCAAGCTCCAAGAACCAGCTTTCTCCAGCGCTGCTCCTGAACGAACTGAAGCAGGCGTGCCGGCAAGGCCTGCGGATCTGAAATAGTGAACAGCACCATCTCAGAACCGGGCGAAGCCGCGTCTGCCATGGAACGCACATTGCCTCGCGCGGCGCATGCGGCAGAGCGAAGGCGAATGTCGTCCTGGATGTCCAGCCGGAAGAGGTGCTTCGCTGCCCTCGCTCTGTTGATGGTTTGGATCAGTTCAGCGGTGAACTGTGCTTCAGAAAACTTGGGCAGCAGGACGGCGAAATCTTCAGTCACAAACAGGTGTCCTTGCGATTCTACCGCTGCGATTCCCACAGCGTTGTAGCGTGAGCTCAGGATGTTCGCCCGATGTCCTGGGGAAGTCATCAGGCCCATGTGCGCCTCTTCTGCTGAATCTGCGCGCGCGATATTTTCTGCCGAAAAGGTAAATCTTGCGCCGTAGCCTCCAAGGCGTTCGGCCAACTCCGGCTCGCCGGAAAACTGATGTGAAAGTGCGTTGTTCGTTGCAAGCAATTTGGCATGCGCGCGGGCAGCCTGCGCCAGTTGCTCGTTCCATTGAAGCTTTGGCAGGCCGGCTCTCTCGCGCTCTTGGTTGATTGATGCAAAGAGCTGCTGCTCTGAGTTTGGTGAAGGCAGCGCCGGACTCATCTGAGTGGAAGCCGGAGATTGAGCGGGCAGAAGCGAGCCAGCGAAGAGAACCAGGATTACGCGAAGAAAGCAGACGGCGCGCATCTCTGAAATTTTAGAGCACAGATCCGGCTTGCAGCACAATCTTGCCTCGGACATGCCCAGCTTCGCTCTCGCGATGCGCTTCGGCTATGCTCTCCAGCGGATAAGTTCCCTGAATCACCGGACGCAACTTCCCAGCCTCAATAAATGCATTCAGCTTTTCCAGATCGCCGCCGCGAGGCTTCACCTGCGTGATCAGCAGGAGTTTGCCACGCAAGAGAGCTGACGCAGAAGTGCGCGCCACGCCCATGATTACCGTAGAGAAAAACTTGATTCGGCTTGCGGGCGGTGTAGGGATTGGCAATGTGAGCGTAACCAATTTCCCTCCTGGCCGCAGCACCTTGAGCGACGCAGGCCAGACGCTCTCTCCAACGGCATCGAGCACCAGATCATAGCCGGAAAGTTGGTTGTCGATGCGATCTTTTGCGTAATCAATCGGCTGATCGACGCCGAGTTGCCGAAGAAAGTCCTGATTACGCGTGCTCGCTGTAGCGGCGACATGGGCGCCGAACGCTTTGGCGATCTGTACAGCAAAGATGCCCACACCACCTGCGCCTGCGTGCACCAGAACCTTCTGTTCAGGCTGGATTCTTCCCCGCCCCACCAACGCCTGCCACGCTGTAACCGCAGCCAACGGAACCGCCGCGGCGTGTTCGTGTGTGAGATTCGCCGGCTTTCGCGCCAAACTGTTTTCAGGAACTACAACATATTCTGCGTAAGTCCCACGATAGGTCTGGCCGACTTTGCCATGCTTGAATCCATACACCTCATCGCCGGGCTTGAACAGCGTGACTGCAGGACCGGTCTCCTCCACAACCCCTGAGAAGTCACATCCCCAGATCACAGGAAAGCGCAGCTTCCAGAGAGGACTGAGCCAGCCCTCTCGGAGCTTCCAGTCAATCGGATTTACGCTCGATGCGTGAACGCGCACCAGTACGCCGGTGGGACCAGGGCGCGGGACGGGAATATCGTCTGCAAGCTGTAGGACCTCGGGTCCGCCATAACGATCGCAGAGAACAGCACGCATATCAGCCATTAGCCTTTAGCACTTAGCCCTTAGGGAATCTGGCGGCGACGGTCGAAAAGTAAAGCGAAAAACTCCGGATATCCGAACGACATAATTTTGCCAGAGCGCACTACAATACTAGCAATCCATGGACTTCGATCAGCTTGAAACTTTTCTGGCAGTAGCGCGGTACTCAAGCTTCTCCCGCGCGGCGGAGAGGCGCTTCCGAACGCAGCCGGCAATTTCGTCCCAGATTCGCGCGCTGGAAGAGGAGGTTGGCGCCAAGCTGTTTGACCGCAGCGGCGGACGCGTAGCCCTCACCGGCGCAGGCAAGGTCTTCCAGGAATATGCAGAGCAAACGCTTGATTCGCGGCGTTCCATGCTGACTGCGGTGGCGGAAATGGAACGGGTGCCGCGCGGCGAGATCGTGGTGGGAGCCAACGAAGGCACCTGCCTTCACATTCTGCCGGAGGTATTCGCAGAGTTTAGAAAGCTCTACCCGGAAGTTGGTGTCCAGATCAGCCGGCTCGAACGCGCCAAGATCATGGACTCGATTAGCGATAATTCGGTGGATTTCGGCGTGGTTTCAAGTCCAGTGGACGACAAGCGCTTGACCACAGTGAATATTCATCAGGACGAACTGGTCATTATCGCTTCGCCCCAGCACAGCTTGAGCCGAATGAAGCAGAGCACGGTCGCCGATGTCGCGCAGTTTCCTCTCCTGTTGCCCAGAGCAGGCCGCACACGCGACGCGCTGGATCATCTCTTCGAGGCACGCCGCTTGAAGCCGCGAATTGCTATGGAACTGGACTCAAGCGAACTGCTCAAGCGCTTTGTGGCGGCCGACGTCGGCGTCGGCTTCATCGCAAGATCAAACGTAAGCGAAGACGTCAGGGCTGGCGCCTTGGCGGCCATTCCGATTGCTGATGCATCGATTCGGCGCGATTTGGCGCTGGTTTATCGCAAAGATAAGGCTCTGAGCCGTGCCGCCATTCGCTTTATTGATATCGCAGTGAAGATCAAACAAGGGCAGATGGCAGGTGTTTAAGAAAAGGCTGAAACCACAAAGGACACGAAGGAGCCCGGCCAAAATGATCTCCACTGCGCAGGTTCGATGGCTTACAAGCATTCCTCTTTGAACTTCGTGCTCCTTCGTGTCCCTTTATGGTTAACCTCACGCGGCGAAATCGAGCCGGTTCCTCTGCCTGCTGGCGGCATCCCAATCGGTAAGCGCCACCACGCCGACTTCGCTCCCAGCTTGGCTATAGAAGATGGAGGATGCCGGATCCGCCGGGAAGCCAAACATCAACGGAGCAGTCGCTGCCGTCGCGGCCTGAACCAGATCCAGAAATCCGTGCAGTTTGAAGCTGATGGGCTTGCGGCCGTCCCCGTCGTAATCGGTGAGCATGGAAACTCCAGCTACCATCCCAGCGTTGATAAAGGCGGCGGTCGCGGCACGGCCATTGCGCCGGCTCAGCAAGATTCCACCGGCAATGGCGAAAGCCGAGGTGACGGAAACGTCCAGCCAGCGGTGGACTTGGGGAGAAATGGGTTTAGGAGCATTTTGAAAGACTTCAGGCACAGATTCGGGATTAAAGTTCATTTTTTTCTCCTATCGGTGAACGGATGCGCCGGAAAAATGTCGGGTTGGCGAAAACCCGCTACAGCACGCGCTGTCCGGGCTTCGCCACAATTTCTTACAAGTTTTTCCGCAGCAGCGGCCCGCGTGTGTTATTTTTTCTGATTCGATTCCAAATTTTTTTTCTGCGGAGGGCCACCACATTGGGGATGAACATGGTTCCCAAGCGCATCTTTCTGACCAAAGGAGTCGGAAAGCACAAGGAGCGCCTCACCTCATTTGAGCTGGCACTGCGAGATGCCGGCATCGCTGCACAAAATCTGGTGCGCGTATCTTCCATCTTCCCTCCCAACTGCAAACTGATCTCGCGCAAAGAGGGAGTGAAGTATCTCTATCCCGGTGAAGTCACCTTCGCCGTCGTCGCGGAGAACTCCACACGCGAGCCGCACCGGCTGACCGCAGCCAGCATCGGCCTGGCGATTCCGGCCGACCGCAGCACGTACGGTTATCTGAGTGAGCATCACTCGTTTGGCGAGCCGGATGACATCGCGGGTGAATATGCAGAAGAACTGGCGGCGGAAATGCTTGCCACCACGCTCGACGTGGACTTCGACCCTGACAAATCATGGGATGAGAAGAAGGAAATCTACCGCATTTCAAACAAAATCGTCCGGACGACCAACATCACGCAGACCGCGGTAGGCGACAAGCGCGGCAAATGGACCACGGTGATTGCCTCGGCGATTCTGATTTTTGAGTAGAAGATAAAGACCAGCGGGTTCGCGCCTCAGGACGGCGAACTCAGCGCTTTCTTGTACGTTTTCCCTAACCGCTCAAACAAGGCAGCGCACATGATCGGCAGCCCGACCGTGGCATCCACAAAGACTTCGCCAAACCGGCCGCCTTCGTCCGGCGGAACGAACTTGCCCCAGGAAATCGCCTCAGAGTAAGGCGAGCCGGAGAGTCCGCCCCAATGCACCGGCTCAGGGCAGACACGCACGCCGTAGTGATAGCGCTTCAGTGGAACGTCCTCTCCCGCGCGGCGCACCCGCAGCTCGCAATATGGGCCGAACTGCTGCGCCCAATTCCGCGGCACTCCGCCACCGATGGTAAAGATCCCAAGCTTTTTCTGTTTGAGCAGGGTTTCCGCGAAATGGTTCAGGTCTAAGAATGGATCGTAATGGAGCTGCGGTTTGCCATCGCGAGCGCGCATGCGGTTGTTGAGCGCCACATCCAACCCCATCTCAGAATCGGTAAACGCCGGGACGAAGACCGGAACATCTTTCTCAAAAGCGGATTTCAAGATGCCACGTCCTTTGGCATGGCGCTTCAGGTGCTCGCCGATGGCGCGGTTGAGCTTCCATGAACACATGGTCCGCTGCGGGTCCCACTTGCCCAGAACCTCTTCCATTACCAGTTCGATATGATCCAGGTTTGTCTCCGGCTCCAAGGTGTCGTAAACGCGGTTGTAGCCGGCCTCGTAGAGTTCCTGGTCGTTCATTCGCGGATCGTAGCGGTAATGGTTCATTCCAGCGGCTTCCACCAGACCGTGCGCCATCAGAGCGCCGGTAGAAACCACCGCGTTGACCAGCCCGCGATCAATCAGATCGCAGATAATGAGGCCCTGCTTGGCGACTGTCATCGCTCCCGCAAGAGTCATCACCACGAAGCAGTCGCTGTCACGCGCCATAGCTTCCAGCACGTCCACGGACTCACCGAGCTGGCGGCCGGTAAATGCAGTGTCGGCCATGCCGCGCATCAGGTCATCGATGGATTTGATCTTGTTCAGGTCGAGCGGAAAGACCGGAGAGAGCTTGTCCGAAACGGGGTTGTGCAGCTTGCGCTCAATGCCTGTGCCTGCGTGCTTCTGCTTCTTCAAAAGGCCACCTCAGGGAAACTTAGAAAAGTAAACGGTGATGCGGCAGGGAGTCAAACAACAGAGGGGCGTCTGATATGCTGAAATGTTTGCGGTCATTGCCAGAATTGCCATAATTGCCAGAATCGCCGGGATTGGAAGCCGGACTCAGTGGCAATCTCAATTTTGGCAATTTTGGTAACTATGGCAATTTCTTCTGATCAATTTACCATCGGTCTCATCCAGATGTCGTGCTCGCCCGAGCCGGATGAGAATCTTCGCCGCGCCTGTGACAAGGTGCGTGAAGCGGCCAAAGGCGCGCAGGTAATCTGTTTGCCAGAGTTGTTCCGGACCCAATACTTCTGCCAGCGCGAAGATGCCGCTCTGTTTGATCTAGCCGAGCCGGTTCCTGGACCGACCACCGAAGCGCTCGCACAAATTGCCAAAGAGAAACACGTGGTGATCGTGGCGTCAGTGTTCGAGCGGCGTGCTCGCGGGCTTTATCACAACACGGCAGCGGTGATCGGTGCTGATGGCGCCCTTCAGGGCCTCTACCGCAAGATGCACGTCCCGGACGATCCTCTTTATTACGAGAAGTACTACTTCACGCCGGGCGATCTCGGCTTCAAGGCTTTCGACACAGAATTCGGACGCGTGGGAACACTGGTCTGCTGGGACCAATGGTATCCGGAAGGCGCGCGTCTGACGGCGCTGCAAGGCGCCAACGTGCTGTTCTATCCCACGGCCATCGGCTGGCATCCGGACGAAAAGGCAGAGTACGGCGAGGCTCAGCACGATGCCTGGCGAACCATTCAGCGCGCCCATGCCATTGCTAACGGCGTTTTTGTAGGAGTCGTGAATCGCGTCGGCCATGAATTCGGCGACATACGCGGTAATTGTGCTCAGGGCAAAGGGTTGGAGTTCTGGGGCAGATCGTTCGTAGCCGATCCATTCGGCCGCGTGATCGCTGAAGCCTCCCATGACAAAGAAGAAATTCTCGTCGCTCAATGCGACCTGAAGCTCATGGAGGAAACACGCCGCAACTGGCCTTTTCTGCGCGATCGCAGAATTGATAGTTATGCGGGCTTAACCAAGAGGTTCCTTGATTGAAACCCGAGCCGCAGGCGACTCCGCGGCAGCTTGGCTACCGCATGCCTGCCGAGTGGGAACCTCATCAGTCCACGTGGCTGGCCTGGCCGCACAATCGCAGTGACTGGCCGGGAAAATTCGAACCCATTCCCTGGGTTTATGCCGAAATCGTGCGTTACCTTAGCCGCGCGGAGCAAGCCAACATCATTGTTCGCGATGCTCGCGAAAGGGAGCGAGCACGCGAGGTTCTCACGCGCAGCGGCGCGGGGCTGAAGAACGTTAGTTTTCATCAATGGCCCACGAATCGGGTCTGGACCCGCGATTCCGGCCCTATCTTCATTTGCCGCGACCCACATGAGGTTTCTATAGCGCTCACCAACTGGCGCTTCAATGCCTGGGCCAAATATCCGGATTGCAAACTTGACAACCAGCTCCCCGAGCGCATTGCGAGCAAACTCAAAATGAAGCAGTTCACTCCTTTGGTTTCGCGCAACGGCAAGCCGTACCATGTTGTACTCGAGGGCGGCAGCATTGACGTGAACGGACAGGGACTGATGCTGACCACGGAAGAGTGCCTGCTCAGCCCCGTGCAGCAGCGCAACCCGGGACTTTCGCAACGCGAGCTGGAGCAAGTCTTTGCCGAATACCTTGGGGTGGAAAAAGTAATCTGGTTGGGCTCCGGAATTGCCGGCGACGACACGCATGGCCACGTAGATGACATTTCCCGCTTTGTCGCGCCTGATACTGTCCTCACATCAGTGGAGGCGAGCCGTAGCGACCCCAATTATGAGCCGCTGCAGGAAAACCTGAAGCGCCTTCACCAGGCAACCGATCTCCAAGGCAGAAAGCTTCAAGTCATTGAGCTGCCGCTTCCCCGCCCAGTGCTGTTCGAGAAACGCCGCCTTCCGGCGAGCTACGCGAACTTCTACATCGCGAACCAGCTTGTACTTGTGCCCACGTTTAATGATCCCGGCGATAGGAGCGCTCTGAACATCATTTCGCAGCTATTCCCCAAACACGAGGTGGTCGGCATCTATTGCGGCGACTTTATCTGGGGGCTCGGAGCAATCCATTGCGCCACGCAACAGCAGCCGGCTGCCCCGTAGAGGCGTCTTCCTTCTCTTCGATCGCCTCCAAACAGGTATGGATGACCTAAAAGGAGCCGCCAGGCCGGAGCTGCTGAGAGGCGCCTTAGCCGGCGCTGCGGCAGGCCTGTTTGCTTCCTGGGCAATGAACCGGGTCTACGGCGTCTGGAGCACGATCAGCAGGAACCATGAACAGCCCGAACAATCGGCCGAGCGCGGCGTGAACACGGACCCGGCAACCATCGCGATGGTGAATAAGATGTCACGACGCTTCCTCGGCCGCGCATTGACCGATGAGCAAGCCAGACTTGCGGACCTGATTGGCCATTACGCCATCGGCGCCGCGGGCGGCGCAGTTTACGGCGGCTTTTCAGAATATCTACCGCAAGTCCGTGCCAGAGCAGGGGCGGCCTTCGGCACAGCATTCTTCTTGTTGGGAGAAGAACTCGCCGTGCCGATTCTCGGTCTCAGCGCCAAGCCATGGCAAATTCCGGCTGAGAGCCATGCCGTAGGCTTTCTGGCTCACCTGGTCTATGGCATCACCACTGAGATCTCTCGCCACGCGTGCAGGCAGTTGCTCTAAACAATAATGCCCGGAACCCTTCGGGGCATTCCGGGCATTACTGTCTTTTACTTCCTGGTTAGGTTATTTCTTCTTCCTGGATACAAAGCCGGTTACGAGTGAGCCGAGGCCCAGCAATCCCAGCAGTGGTAGAGGAGAAGCAGTCTGAGGCAGCTTCTGTCCTGCGTTGGCGTTCTGGTTTTCGTTTCCAGCCGCAGCCGCACCTTGCTCGCTGGAGGGGTTCTGGCTGGAAGTAGGGGTCTGGCCTGCGTTGGCATTCTGATCAGCAGAGGTTGTGCTGCTTGGGGCAGCAGCGTTCTGGTCCGAAGTCGTGCTGGCCGGAGGATTCGCGGTAGTCGAGCTTTGAGAAGCCGCGCTCTGATCAGCCGGAGCAGTCGAACTCGGGTTCTGGGCTGCAGTCTGGTCGCTGGTGCTTCCGCCCACCGAGTTTGCCGAAGTCTGGCCGGTTACTGGAGGATTGGTTGGACCCGTGGTGCTCTGTCCTGCCGCAGCCGCACCGGCCTGGGCGTTCTGGTCGGTTGCCGGAGGATTGCTGGTTGAAGTTGATCCCTGAGCTTCAGGAGCCGCCGGAGCTGCGCCCGGAGCCGCTCCCGCCTGGGTTGAAGACGGAGAAGACGTGCTCTGGCTGGTAGTATCGCTCGGCGGATTTGCAGTGCTCGTCTGCG
>DATEGH010000351.1:0-9644 GCA_035280185.1 Terriglobales bacterium | reverse complement strand
GACGTCAGTAACCAAGCTCGATATGGAGCGTCTGCCCACCATTGCCGGAGCTGGCGGGACGGTGAACGATTACGCGCAGCTTGCCCTAACAGCGCCTGGAGTGAAACTCGACACGAGCGGACTGACAACAGATCTCATTGCTCCCGGCTCAATTAACAACCGCGGCAATCTCTATAACGTAGATGGCGCAAACATAACTGATCAGTTGGTCTCCGGCCGCGACGGTACCGGAGCGTCCGTGGATGAGGTGCAGGAGTTTCAGGTAATCACCAACAACTACAACGCCGAGTATGGACAGGCCACTGGATTGGTCATGAATGTGGTGACAAAATCGGGAAGTAACGGAATACATGGCGATGGACATATGTATTTTCGTGGAAGGAACCTCGCTGCTTCTGCTCCGTTCTACAATTTCAATTTGTTTGGAAGTGCCGTTCCTCGCTCGGTGCCCTCTAATACGGCCCCCCACTGCCCGGATTCTAATTTTTCAGGTTCAACGCTTGTCAGCTTGGATGGCTGCGACCGGGCGCCCTTCCACAGAAAGGAAGGAGGCTTTACCATTGGCGGTCCGTTCATCAAGGACAAACTCTTCTGGTTCGGCAGCTACGAGTTGAGCCGGCAGGGCGCACCGCTCACTTTGACCCCAGGCGCCGCTGAGGGTGGTCCGGTCACAGTTCAGCAACCCAATAATAATCTTCTGTACTCCGGCAAGCTCGACTACAAAATATCTCAAAACAACAGTCTCTCAATGCGCTATTCCGTGGATCGACTGAGAGATAGCAACGTCATCGTCCAAACCGGCAACAACGTTACACCGGATGATCTGACGTCGAGTACGGTAAACAATGCGTCTTTCAATGCTGGGTTCGTATCCAGCCTTACGCCAACACTGGTGAACGAGGCCCGGTTTGTATTCTTCCACTTTGTTACCAGCACCAGCGACAACACCACCGCTCCAGGAGTGATCCACCCGGATGGAACGCAGACCGGAGCCGATTTTTGCTGTCCGCAAGGCGGTGTACAAAAACGGTATCAATACATCGACAATCTGACTTGGACCCACAGGAAACACACAATGAAATATGGGTTCAATATCAGCTACTATCCATGGAACTCTCTCTTCCCACAGTTCCATTTTGGCCAGTATTTGCTCGATCCGACCTCCGGGTTACCCAGCAGCTTTACATTCGCGGTTGGGCCGGGTGAAGTAACTTCCAAAGACAACATTTATGGTTTTTATGCACAGGATACGTGGAAGCTCACCGACAAACTGACTGTAAATTACGGTTTGCGATGGGACTATGAAGCCGGTGCTTTCAAGGGAGGCAAGATTAAGGGGCCCAATGGAACTTGTTTCCAAGGCAACGGTCTAATTCCTGCATGTAGCTCCGACAAGAACAATTTCCAACCGCGCATTGGCTTCACATATCAGCTATTGGAGAAGACCTTGCTGCGCGCTTCGTTTGCAGAGACCACGATGCTTGCTTTCAACAACGTGGTGCTCGACTCCCTCAATTTTGATGGGACTACTTTAAACACGATTACGACTTCGGATCCTGCTGTGTTAGCGGCCTTCCCCAACGCTCCTGATCCGGCTCTGCTAACGGGCGCTGCAACGTGTCCGCCAAAGTGCGGCCGAGTGCGGCCAATTTCAGCAAACCTCAAGAACCCAGAAATGCGATCCGTTAACGTGGCCATCGACCGGCAGTTCACCAACACACTTAGAGCTGGCATCCAGTATATTGGCCAATTCGGGTTTGGTCTGTTCGGGGAACGCGATACGAATGCACCCCCAGCGATTGCCGATCCTGCGAACCCTGGATTCTTCTTCTACGGCCCAAGACCAAATCCGGTCTTTGGTCCAATTCGTACTAACGAGAACTCACGTACCTCTCATTACAACGGAATGGTTGTGAGCGCGGAAAAACGCTTATCGAATCACATCCAATTCAACGCCAGTTATACATGGTCTCACGCGGTTACCTCCGGGGAAGATTTCTTCGGAATTTCTGAACCAGGTGACTTTGTCAACATTAGACCCGAATTGGGCCCAGCCTACAACGACCTCCGCCATGCCGCGAATATGGGTGTGGTCTTGGATTCCGGCAAAATGTTCCAAAACAGCGTTCTGGGGGCAATTGGAAATAACTTCGGTCTGAGCTGGCTGGGACAAATTCAGTCTGGCAGACCTTACCCTCTGTCCACGGGAAGTTCCTCTTTCGGAAATGGCAGCCGATTCTTTGGTGCGGGCAGCGAAACACAGCAGCGACCGAACGTCTTGCCGGACGGCACAGTCTCCATTGCAGGCATCGCTTCCATTGATTCCGGGAACGCCAATTTCGGCCCGAACGCGCAAGCGAACTGTCTCTCCGCCGGAAATCCGTCGTCTCAATGTGCGCTGATCGTTCAGAATACGTTCTTGATTCCCGGCGCCAACGAGTGCGCAACCTCTGGTGTGACTGTAACGTCTTTGGGTGCTAGCTGTTTCGGTCCGGTTGATGCCTTTGGTGATCCTGTGGAGTTCCAACTGGCTAACGGCAACCTGGAGCGGAACGCTGCATTAGGTTCGCCTGTCGTCAAGTTCGACGCGTCTCTGCACAAGACTTTCGGCATACCTCGGAACGAGAATATCAAGCTTGAACTCCGGTTTGATGCCTTCAACGTCTTTAACCACAGCAACTGGAATTCATTCAATAGCAATGACGTCTTGACTGCTCTTCCGCTCTCGACCGATCCGAACTGCACAAGCTGTCTCAGACTCAACGGCACTTTTGCCGGAGCCAATGGCCAGATATTGCACATCTCGGATCTTCGGCACGGCAAGGTAAGTCGCGACCTCTCAAACCCAACATTTGCGCTACTTGGCGATCCAGGCGGTGCAGATATTCCACGAACTCTTCAACTCTCCTTCCATGTGCGCTTCTAACTTGGCGCTCGTGCAAACCAGAACGGCGGGTCATGAGACCCGCCGTTTCCATGGTCAGAGCACGCGCTATTCACTCGCGCGAGCATTCAGCGTCTGTGGCCACTCTTGTTCCAGTAACTGGTTGATTGTCCTTCTCCAGACTCCAGCCAGCAGACTCCCAATCAGCACCAGTGCAAGGCAAAGCCCAGCCCACATCCCCACCGCTCCCAGCCTCAGCTTGAAGCAGAGGATCGCTCCCAGCGGCAGCCCAATGGCCCAGTACCCGAGCAAGTTAGCCACCATCGGCGTTCGCGTGTTCCCAACTCCACGGAGAGCGCCGGTGGCCACCACCTGAAGCCCGTCAAAGAGTTGAAAAATGGCCGCCACCATGAGCAGAGTCGCGCCGGCGTTGACTACGTCCGATTCAGGCGAATAGATGCGAGCGATAGGACGGCCCAGTGCAAACAGGCAGATCGCGCTCAGGGACATGAAAACAGTCGAGAAAAGCAGAGCTGTCCACCCCGCACGTTTCGCTCCATCCACATTACCGGCGCCCAGAGCCTGCCCTACCCGCACGGCTGCTGCCGAGCCGATTCCCAGCGGCACCATATACGTGAAGCTGGCAACGTTGAGCGCAATCTGATGTCCGGCCAGCGGAACGGCCCCCAGTTCGCCGACAAGGAAAGTCGCGCAGGCAAACGCGCCAATTTCAAACAGAAGCTGCGAAGCGGCCGGAAAACCAAGCCGCAACAGGTTCTTCAGACGCGGTAATTCCAATCTGCGAGAGGCCCGCCACAGGCCGCTGTTGCGCTGGTTATCGTAATAAATCGCGGCCAGCGCAAGCACCACGGCCATGTAAACTCGAGAGAGGCAGGTCGACCATCCGCTGCCGGTCACGCCCCGCGCACGGAACCCGAAATGGCCGTAGATCAAGGCATAGTTTCCAATCAGGTTGACCAGATTGGCTGACACCAGAGCAAAGACCACCGGCTTAACAATCCCCATCGACTGGAGATAGCGCCGCAGCACAAAATAGAGCGCCAGAGGCAGAGTGCTCCACACCAGCGCTTCCAGAAACGGTACGGTTGCAGAGACCAGCGCCGGCGAAAGCCCGAAATCAGGAAAGAATGGCACGCAGGCCAGCACAATCGCCATCAGGATGGGCGAGAGCGCACACGCCATGTACAACGCGTTCCACAACGTATGATGGCATTCTTCTATCCTGCCCGCGCCGTACGCTTGAGCGACAAGCGTATCCAGGCCCAGGAAAATACCGCTGCCAAAGATCCCGATAGTGTAGAAAAGCGTGGTGCCTAGGCTCACCGCGCCAATGGCAGTGGCGCTATCGGGCAGACGGCCAACCATCACCGTGTCCACGAAGCCCATGGCCAACCATCCAAGTTCGGTCAGCGCTAATGGCGCCGCCAGACGCAGCATGGGCCGCCATTCCTGCCGGATTTCATGGAGCTCGAGCATTCCTTTGATTTAACCACAGCAGGAGATTCGGCCACAGAGAGGCGTTGCTGCGTGCGACCGCCAGATCAGAGACTACTGCGCATCGGCGGGAGTGACGGAGACAGCTTTGTTGTGCTCGAACGTGACTTTTACCGGGATCCCATTGTTGCTGTATTCAATGCTTCGATTTCCATAGTCGCCGGGACTGATGCTGCCCGCGGTCCCAAGAGCCAGGCTCACCTGCAGCTCATTCATGCCGGGAACGGCCTTGTGCTCGTCAATCGCCTTCCAGATCTCCGGAGGCCAGTGGCTGTAAAGTTTGTGAGGATCGGCGAAGAAGAAGAGTTCATTGGCAGTCGCAGTGAAATCGTCGCCTACGCTCTTCCCAATCGAGACCGCATACGTCCCGGCCTCTTTGGCAGGAGTGAACACAGCCAGAATGTCGTATTGCACGACCGCAATCTGGCCTTCGCTCAACGTCCTGGGCACCCGCTGCGAGGTCACGTTTTTGATTTCGAGCTTTTCCAGCGGAGCGAGCAGACCTGCTTCGCGCTTCAATTCCGCCTGCTTCGACTGCTGGTTGTAGCGATAATACGGGATCTGGTTTCCTGCTTTCACCCAGACGGTTTTTTCTGATAGCTCCTTCTGAGCCGATTTCAGATCGTAGAAGTAGACCTTGGGAATGCTGACGTAATCGTCGAGGTTGCTGGAATATTCCGGCTGCTTGGGCCCGGGTTGCTCGTTCGACTTATGACGCTGATAGAAGAGATATGCCGTCCGCGCCACCACCAGAACCAGCAGGATGGCGATAATGATTTGAAAGCGCTTCCGCTGGTCGGACTCCATAGCAGGCTTTCAATGTATCACGCAGCGCGGGACCGCCCAACGTCCCGTCAATGACGCTCTCTGGTCTCTTTCATTACAACGGCGAAGCTGCGTCCGCCAAAGCTGAAACCCTGCTCAATTCGTCCGGTCACGCCCACCTTGCTGCCGTTGCCAGGAACGCCGTAGTTCTGGCTGACCACCCACATCCGCCCGGTGCCGTCATCAACCTGAAACACCCCGTTTCCCAGGGCCCCAAACGAATCGGAAACATGCCCGCCGATTGTGATCTCTTTCCCAGCGTACCGGCCCGGATCGCGGTTGATGTCGGCAATGCTGACGTGAGGCGGGCAGCCGATCAGAAACAACGAAACCGCCACAACTGCAAGAGCAAGCACATTGCGAAGATTATTTCTCACAGTCTGACCTCCAATAAACTTCCGAAAGAGCATAGCAGAGTGCGTGCCCACGAGAGCGCCGTAAACTTCTGCTTGTTTATTGAATTCGCTGAAGCGTAGTAGTCGTTTGAAGGCGGTGTTTCGCCGGAGTCGATGTTTGTGGCGCGCCCTGAGAGATTCGAACTCCCGGCCTTCTGATTCGTAGTCAGACGCTCTATCCAGCTGAGCTAAGGGCGCGCAGCCCGGTGGGACAAAATCTTATTTTAACATGAGGAGCTTTGCCGGCAGAGGGCGTCCCAGGCAGTCGTCCAAATCGCAACCTCTGCTAGACATTCCGATTTCAAATTCCAAATTTCAAATTAGAATTCCATCTCACCATGCTCACCAATCCACACACAGCGCTTGAGATCGTCGTGCGCACCGCGGTCATTTACGTTCTTGTGCTGCTGGGAATCCGGCTTACGGGAAAGCGCGAGGTCGGGCAGATGACGCCGTTCGATCTCACGCTGCTGCTCCTGCTCAGCAACTCCGTGCAGAACGCCATGACCGGGCCCGACACTTCCCTGCTGGGCGGTATTGTCGCGGCGCTGGTATTGCTCACTATGAATTTCTTCCTTGCGGAAACATCCGGGTTGAACCGCCGTTTCCGGAGGTTTATCCAGGGCTCGCCCACGCTGCTCATCCACAATGGCGAGCTGGTGACAGCTCATTGCGCCAAGGAACACGTTTCGGTGGATGAAGTGCAGCGCGCGCTGCGAGAACACGGCGTCAGCACCATCAAGGATGTCGCTCTGGCGGTTCTCGAGGTGGATGGGTCCATCAGCGTCCTCAAATATGACGACATACCCGACAATGTAAAGCCGCACAAACGTATGAAATTTCTTCAGCGGCATTGAAAACCGGCCCTCCCTGGAGAGTTGTAAGAGGAGCGACCTGAAAGAGAGCACATGAATCCTGAAGAACTGAGCGAGCAAACCGAAGAAGCGCACCACAAAGGGCAGAAAGCCATCGGGCTCACAACCGCCGTGACCGCTGTTCTGCTGGCAATCGCGACGCTGCTCGGACATCGCGCGCATACCGAAGAAATCAAGCTCCAGACGCAGGTTAACGATCAGTGGAGCTTCTATCAGGCCAAGCACCAGCGGGCGCATGACTACGGCCGCGAAGCAGAAGAAGAGGTTGCGGCAAACCACCATGATATGGCGCTTGAGTTCATGCAGGTTGCGCTGGATGAAGAATGCGGGTCGCCCGCAGAGGAAGGCTGCACCGTGCCGCGCATGAAGCAGTCGCCGATCCTGCGTCAACTCGCCGATGACTTGAAGAAGTCAGGAGTTTCCCCGGCGCAAACCGGCGCCGCGCCTAGCCGTGCTGACGCGAAACAAGGTCCCGCAGCCGCAAACGCCGCCCGCGAAGGCGCAGTCAACGTACTGGAGAAAGCCCGGGATATGGAAAGGGAAACTGCCCTGATTTCCCGCAAGGCTGACCACTACGACAGCGCAGAACTTTTCCTGGAAGTGTCGATAGTGCTCTGTTCCATCTCATTGCTCGCCGAAACCAGGCTTTATTGGCGACTTTCGTTCATCAGCACTCTGATCGGCATTGCCGTGCTGTTCTGGGGACTGGCAATCTGATCAGCGTGTGGTGTCGAGCGCGATGCCGTTGATGGAATTGGCAGGCAGGGTGGTGCTCGTGATCACACGCGCCGGCGCCTGATTGGCATTCGCTGTACTCATATTGGAGAAGACCAGTATGGAACCGCTGGCGCTGTCAACTACATAAAGCTCGCCGTTGTTCGTGTTCTGATCAAGAACGATCTGCTTGGGCGCCGTCAGCTTGGTATTGCCGGCGCTGAGGACAGCTACCGGGATTACATCGAGATTTGCCGTCGCCGCCTTGGGATACACGGTAATGCTCACCGGCGCAACAGAATTGCTGACGATCAGCCGGTTATTTCCATCCAGAGCGAGACCCGCGGGGCCTGCAAGGTGAGTGTCCGGCCCTGCGATTAGCGAGGTGGCCTGACCAAACACGTTCTGGGCACTCGCCTGACCCAAGATGTCTACGACATCGTCGGCGGGATCGGCCACAAAGAGCTGGTCGTGCGAAGTATCCAGCAAGATCGCGCCAATACCCACTCCCATATTAAAACTGCGCGCCGGCGAAGGATTGCCATTCATAGTCGAAGCGTTTGCAAAGACGCTGATCAGAAAACCATCGGCCACATAAAGCTGGTCCGAACCTGTATCGAGTGCGAGATCGGTCGGGTTGGAGAGGCCTGTGTTGTTGCCCGATATCACCCGATCCGGCGGAGCGGTGCCATTCTTGGTAGAAGCATTGTCATAGATAAGAATAGAGCCTGAGTTCGCAACGAACAGCCGGTCGTTGCGTGTGTCCACCAGCATTCGCTGAGGACTCTGAAGCCGCGAGGAGGTGATCGTCGCCGCAGGCGTAATACTCCCATTCGCCGCCTCAGCATTGCTGAAACGCAGGATCGAGTTCCCGCTGGCGACGTAGAGCTCCCCACCTATTCCCGGTGTGGGCGTCGGCGTTGGAGTGCCGCCGCCGTTTGTTATGCGAGGCGAAATTACGCAGCCGGAACTTATCAGCAGTGCCACGACTGCTGCCGCCAGCACCCAAATCCGCGCCTCTCGTTGCCCCTTCATCTCATCTCCAAGTTATCATCTTAACCAGACTTCATCATGAACCAGGTTTATCTCGCCAGTACGAATCCCGGAAAGCTCCGCGAATTCCAGGAAGCCGCGAAACACCTCAAGGTTGAACTTGAACTGTTGCCAGGACTCAAGTCTCTTCAGCCGCCGGTAGAAGACGGGCTCACCTTCGAAGAAAATGCCCGTATCAAGGCCGAATACTACAGCCGTTTGGTACCGGGAAAGCCTGTGCTGGCCGAGGACTCCGGCTTATCCGTCCAGTCTCTCGCCGACGCGCCGGGCGTATATTCCGCCCGCTACGCCGCCATGCTCAAGGACGGCAAGGCCTCGCACACGAATTCTTCTGACGCGGAAAACAATGCTGCTCTGATCGCACAACTAGAACGGATGCCCGGGGAAAAACATGCAGGAAAATACGTTTGCGTAATTGCTGTCGCACGGGACGGCAAAACGCTGGGAACGTTTTATGGAGGAGTTACGGGGGAGCTCTTGACCTCGCCGCGGGGCAGCGGAGGATTCGGATACGATCCGCTGTTTTACTTCCCTGCTCTGAAGAAAACATTCGCGGAGTTAGCGGTAGAAGAAAAGCGACGCTACAGCCATCGTGGCAACGCATTCCGTAAATTTCTGGAGTGGTGTAAATCCGGTGCGCACCAGCCATCTGGGGTCGCTTCTGCTCGGGACTGAACCACCGCTCATTTTTGCATTGCTATTCGCGGGAAATCCAAGTAAATTCGAGGCTTCCAGACGTGAAACGCCGCCCCGCAGCCACTGCCAACACGGTGAATGGCGCCTCAGACAAGCACCAGCGCATCTTGGATGCCGCCATTGAAGTGATCGCCGAGCATGGGTTCTTCCACTCGCGCGTGTCGGAAATTGCAGACCGCGCCGGCGTTGCCGATGGCACGATTTATCTTTACTTCAAGAACAAAGATGAGCTGCTGATGGCGGCGATTGACTCGGCCTTCCATCGTTTTATTGCGCGGGCAGAAACGGCGCTCGCCGAAATCACCGATCCGCGCGAGAAACTGCGCCGCATGGCCTTCCTCCATCTTGAAGGGCTGGGCTCAAAGCGCAATTTGGCTGTCGTATTTCAAACCGAGCTGCGGCACAGCCTCAAGTTTCTTGGCCAGTTTTCTCACAATCTGCTGGTGGAGTACTTTGATCTGATCAAGGGCGTGCTGCGGGAAGGCCAGGAGGCGGGCGTGTTCCGCGCAGACTTGTCCGTCACCATGGCTGCGCATTGTTTCTTCGGGTCGCTGGATGAAATCGTAACCACGTGGATCCTCACTGACCGCGAGCGCGACCGCGAGCATCACCTTTCCAGTTTTACTGACTCGATCGTCTCCATTGTTCTGAAGGGTGTTGAAGCCGAAGCATAACTATGGAAATCCG